>NZ_AP043781.1:627534-941302 GCF_055388505.1 Bisbaumannia salifodinae | reverse complement strand
GCTCGACCAGCGTTGGCCCTGACGACGGATCCTCGGGTGGCCAGGCCAACACCACCACCGCGGCTCGGGTGATGGTGCCTTGCTCCTCGAAGCCGATATCGACCCCGGCGATATGGCTCACCGGGTCCAGGCGGTCGCGGTGCTCGACCCGCGTCGCCAGTTGGCGCTGCAGGGCGATGGCCTGGCCGGGCGTCAGCGCCCAGTCATGCAGCGGTGCCCTACCCATCAATCAGCTCAATCGCAGAAGCCCCAGCCTTCCAGCAGCATGCGCAGCTTCTCCACCCGGGCGCGGTTCTTGCCCAGGTCGGTGATGCCCAGCCGCGAGGCGCTGCGCACATGGCAGACACCCTCTTCCTCGCTCCACAGCAGCTCCAGATCATCGACGAAGCCCAGGGCCGAGTGGCACTCGGCGTGCAGGTAAGAGTCACTGGCGGTGACCACCTCCGCCTCCTCGCAGCCCATCAGCGCGGTCTTGAGGCGGCGCATCATCTCGGCGGGACAACGATCTCCCGGCTCCAGGGGGGCGATATAGTGGGCCTCGTCCTCGGCCTGGCTGCAGACGCTGTTACGGGTGGGGGGACAGGCCGCCAGGCGACCCTGATGAACGCCGATCGATTCCGGACGCTTGCTGGTCAGTGGGTTGGTCAGCATCGAGGCCTCCTCGCGCAGTGGGCTGCGCATCATGGTGGTGTCGTGGTCGGCAGAGGCGTCGCTCCTGCCAGCGGCTCTCTTCAGGAGCCTTATATGGAAATATTTTCCATAAAACTCTCTGTGTCAAGTTTCTCGACGATTCCAGGTGAGCAGCCCCTCGCCGCTTCGGCCTTGGTTTATCCCAGTCAACTCCAGTCCCGCGGCCCCTGCAAGCCGCTTTCATCAACGACCGCACCCGGCAACACAGGGCTATCACCGTTAGCTTTGCGGTCCGGGGCGCCCCTCATCCATTCCAACTGCGATCGCCCTACCCGGCGACGACAGCCATAGCCTGGCATGGCAAGATGACCGCCTCGGGTCAGCGACAAAGGGACCCGCCCGGATGGACGGCGCGGCGGTGAAAGCACCGGCGCCCAGGTAGAACAAGGACCCTCGCCGTGAAGCTGATTCACACCTCGGACTGGCATCTCGGCCAGACCTTCCATGGCCAGGAGCGCCATGCGGAGCATCACGCCTTCCTCACCTGGCTGCTCGATACCCTGGTGGAACGCCAGGCCGACGCCCTGCTGGTGGCCGGCGATATCTTCGACGTGGTCAATCCCTCGCTGCGCGCCCAGGAGCTGCTGTACGACTTTATCGTCGGCGCCCATGAGCGGCTGCCGAGCCTGGATATGGTGCTGATCGCCGGCAATCACGACAGCGGCAACCGTATCGAGCTGCCGGCACCGCTGATGAAGCGATTGCGCACCCATGCCCTGGGCCGGGTGCGCTGGCTCGACGACGGCCGCCTGGATGCCGAGCGCCTGCTGGTGCCGCTCACCGATGCCGCGGGCGAGACCCGGGCCTGGTGCCTGGCGCTGCCCTTCCTGCGCCCCGCCGAGGTCACCGGCAACGGCCTGGCGGCGGACCCCGCCGCGGAAGGAGGCAACGACTACGTGGCCGGTATCGAGCGGGTGCATCGCCAACTGATCGAGGCCGCCCAGGCGCGCCGCCACCCCGACCAGGCCCTGGTGGCCATGAGCCATGCCCACCTCCACGGCGCCGCCGTCTCCGAGGCCAGCGAGCGCCCCATCGTGATCGGCGGCGAGGAGTCGCTCTCCGCCGCCCTCTTTCCCGCCGAGATCGCCTATGTGGCACTCGGCCATCTGCACCGCCCCCAGCGGGTGAGCGAGGAGCGCATCCGCTATAGTGGCAGCCCCCTGCCCCTGGATTTCAGCGAGGTGGGCTATCCCCACCAGGTAGTGGAGGTGACCCTGGCCGGCGCCGCGCTGGCCGGCGTGGAGATCCTGCCCATTCCCCGCCCGGTGGCCATGCATCGGGTCGGCCCCGCCCCCCTCGAGGCGGTGCTGGCCGAGCTGGAGACCCTGCCCCAGGACCCGGCCCTGCCCCGAGAGCAGTGGCCCTGGCTGGAGGTGCGGGTGGAACTGGAGGCACCGGTCCCCGACCTGCGCGCCCGCATCGACGCCGCCCTGGAAGGCAAGGCGCTGCGCCTGCTGCGCCTGGAACGGCGCCTGCCCCAGGGCGGCGACAAGCCAAACGCAACCCGGGTCGATCTGGCCTCCCTGGGCCCGCGCAAGCTCTTCCAGCACACCTGGGCGCGCCACTGGGATGCGCCCCCGGACGAGGCGGTGATGACCGACTTCGACCGCCTGCTCCAGGACATCCTCGACGGGGAGGAGCCGTCATGAGAATCCTCGCCCTGCGCCTGCAGAACCTCGCCTCCCTGCCCGGCCCCCTGGCGCTCGACTTCACCGACTCACCGCTGCGCGACGCCGGCCTCTTCGCGATTACCGGCCCCACCGGCGCGGGGAACTTGAGAGAGCCCCTCCTGGAGGGCCGCCCATGAGAAGCCTCGCCCTGCGCCTGCAGAACCTCGCCTCCCTGCCCGGCCCTCTGGAACTCGACTTCACCGACTCGCCGCTGCGCGACGCCGGCCTCTTCGCGATTACCGGCCCCACCGGCGCGGGGAACTTGAGAGAGCCCCTCCTGGAGGGTCGCCCATGAGAATCCTCGCCCTGCGCCTGCAGAACCTGGCCTCCCTGCCCGGCCCCCTGGCGCTCGACTTCACCGACTCGCCGCTGCGCGACGCCGGCCTCTTCGCGATTACCAGCCCCACCGGCGCGGGGAACTTGAGAGAGCCCCTCCCGGAGGGCCGCCCATGAGAATCCTCGCCCTGCGCCTGCAGAACCTCGCCTCCCTGCCCGGCCCCCTGGAACTTGACTTCACCGACTCGCCGCTGCGCGACGCCGGCCTCTTCGCGATTACCGGCCCCACCGGGGCCGGCAAGAGCACCCTCCTCGATGCCCTCTGCCTGGCGCTCTACGGCAATACCCCGCGGCTGCGCCAGGCCCCCGGCCGCGAGGCGCCCCTGCCCGACGTGGAGGGCGAAACGATCGGCACCGCCGACCCCCGCACCCTGCTGCGCCGGGGCGCGGCCAGCGGCCATGCCGAGGTGGACTTCCTGGGCCGCGACGGCCGCCGCTACCGGGCCCGTTGGGCGGTGCGCCGCGCCCGGGAGAAGGCCGGGGGGCGCCTGCAGGCGGTGGAGCAGTCGCTGCACGACCTGGACGACGACCGCCTGCTGACCACCCAGAAGCGCGAATTCGCCGAGCTGCTGCCCCAGCGCCTGGGGCTGACCTTCGACCAGTTCACCCGCGCCGTGCTGCTGGCCCAGAGCGAGTTCGCCGCCTTCCTCAAGGCCGACGACAACGAGCGCAGTGACCTGCTGGAGCGCCTGACCGGCACCGCCGAGTATTCGCGGATCTCGATCGCCGCCTACCGCCGCGCCAGCGAGGCCAGGAAGGGCGTGGCCGAGCTGGAGACCCGGCTCGCCGATGAGCTGCCCACCGAGGCCGAGGCTCGGGCCACCCTGGAGAGCGAGGCCGAGGCGGCCGAGGCGCGCCTCGCCGAGCTCAACCGGGAGGCCACCGAGCTGGAGCGGCGCCGGCAGTGGCACGCCACGGACCGACGGCTGAGTGAGGCCTACCGGCAGGGCCTGGCGAGCCGGCAAGAGGCCGAAACGCGCTGGCAGGCGCTGGGCGAGGCCCGCGCCGAACGGGAGTGGCGACGCCTGATCGCCCCGCAACGCCATGCCCTGGCGCGCCAGGCCGCCCTGCCCGAAGAGATCGCCACCCTCGAGGCCAGCCACGCCGAGACCCGCCAGGCCCTGGACGGCGCCCAGGCCAAGCAGCAGGGCGCCGCCGAGGCACTCTCTCAAACCGAGCAGGCCCTCAGCCACGCCAGCGACGCGCGCCAACGGGCCGAACCCGCCCTGCGCCAGGCCCGTGAGCGAGCCCAGCAACTGGCCAGCCTGGAGAAGCAGCTTGCCGACCTCGAGACGACGCAGCGCCAGAGACTCGAGCACGCCGACCAACTGAACGAGACGCACCGTCGCACCGCGGCGGCCCAGCAGACTCGCCAGCGGCAGCGGGACGACTGGCAGGCCGCCATGCAACGGCTGATGGGCTCCCACCCGCGCCTGGAAGACGCTCGCCAGGCCGCCCATCAGGCCCACGACGGCGCCGCCCGGCGCCATCTGGCGCTGGGCGAGCTGGCCAACCATTGGCAAGGGTTCCAACGCGCCGCCGAGGCCCAACGCCAGTTGACCCGGCGCCTGGAGGAGGCGCAAGCGCGCCACGAGCGCCTGCTGGCCGACGGCCAGGCGGCCCGACAGCGACTCGACAAGGCCCAGGGCCACCTCGATAGCGTGACCGCCGTGATCGAGCGCAGCCGCGCGGTGCGCAGCGAGAGCGTGACGCGGCTACGCGAGAACCTCCGGGAGGACGAGCCCTGCCCCGTCTGCGGGGGTCTCGAGCACCCTTACCGGCAGCGACCTCCCGCCAGTCTCGAGGCCACCCAGCTCGCCGCCCAGGAAGCCGATGAGGCGCGCCAGCTCGACGAGGCCCGGGAAGCCCGCGATGCGGCCCAGCAACGGCGTGACGACCTGGTCGGCGAATACCATGTCGTGGATGCCGCCATCCAGGGGTACCGCCAGGAGCTCGAGGAGGACGAGCGCCAGCTGAGCGCCGCCCGCACCGCCCTGGAGACACACCCGCTCTATGGCGAGCTCGCCGCCGTGGGGGACGCCGAACGCGATGCCTGGTTGCGGACCCAGCGTGACGAAAGCGAGGCCCAGCGTCAGCGGTCGCGCCAGACGCTGGACGAGCTGACCCGCGCCGAAGCCGAACTGGCCCCCTTGGAGGAGTCCCTGCGCCAGGGCGAACTGGCGCTGACTCGCCTGGCGACCGAGAAATCGGCGGCCGACAGAGAACTGGCCGAGCTGGAGGCACGGCTTCCTCCCCTGCGTGACGAGCGCGATGCCCTGAGCCATACGCTCAAGGCGCTGCTGGGTGAGCAGGCCAGCCCGGACGCCTGGCAGCAGCGGCTCGACGAGCGCCAGGAAAGCGCCCGCCAGGCGCGGGATGGCGCCCTCGCCCACCACCACGCCGCCGAGCAGGAACACCAGCGCCTCCTTCAGCAGGATGGCTTCGAGGCCGAGCGGCTGGCCCAGCTGCGCCGGGAGCTGGAGAGCCTGAGCCGCGAGCTGGACGCCTGGCGGCAGCGGCACCCCGAGCTGGACGACGCCACCCTGGCCCGCCTGCTGGCCCAGCCCGAGGGCGAGGCCAGGGCCCAGGAAGCGGCGCTGGACGACGCCGAGCGTAGCCGCCAGCAGGCCGCCGCCACCCTGGCCGAGCGCCGCCAGCAGCTGCTGGCCCATCGCCGGGGTCTCGCTCCGGAGGACGAGGAGGAGAAGGCCCTGCTGGCCGCGGCCATGGACAGCGAACTGGCCCCGGAGGACGAGGAGGAGAAGGCCCTGCTGGCCGCGGCCATGGACAGCGAACTGGCCCCGGAGGCCGGGGACGAGGCCCTGCTGGCCGGGTCCATGGACGCCGAGCTGGCCCGGCAAGGGGAGGCATCCAGCGAGGCCCAGGCCGAGCTGGCACCGAAGCTGGAGGCGGCCCAGCAGGCGCGCGATGCCGCCGTCTATGCCCTGAATGACGACGATCGCAAGCGTGCCCGACAGCAAGAGGGCCAGGCGGCGCTGGAGACGGCCCGCGCCGAGTATCGTCGCTGGGGCCAGATCAGCGAGCTGATCGGCTCCGCCGACGGCAAGACCTTTCGGCGCATCGCCCAGGCCTACAACCTGGAGCAGTTGCTGGAGCACGCCAACGCCCATCTGGGCAGCCTGAGCCGCCGCTACCGCCTGACCCGCGGCGGCAGCGAACTCGGCCTGCTGGTGGTGGACCATGACATGGGCGACGAGACCCGCTCGGTGCACTCCCTCTCCGGCGGCGAGACCTTCCTGGTCTCCCTGGCCCTGGCCCTCGGGCTGGCCTCCATGGCCTCCGGGGAGCTTACGATCGAGTCGCTGTTTATCGACGAGGGCTTCGGCAGCCTCGACCCCCAGTCCCTGGCCCTGGCCATGGAGGCCCTGGACGGCCTCCAGGCCCTGGGTCGCCGGGTCGGGGTGATCTCCCATGTGCAGGAGATGCACGAACGCATCCCGGTGCAGATCCAGGTAGAGCCACTGGGCAACGGCACCAGCCGCGCCAGGCTGGTCAGTGTCTAAGGAACAGGATTCACAAGGCCACGGAGACGACACCATGCATATCGGCATCCTGACCCTGCGACTCTCGCTGCCCGGCTGTCGCTCCCTCAAGGAGAAGCGCCAGCGCATGGGCGGCCTGCATGAACGCTTCGGCCGCCAGCCGGCGGTGGCGGTCTGCGAGAGCGGCGACCTCGACCGCCTGGAGGCCAGCGAGTGGACCTTCGTGGCCACGGCTACCACATCGCAGAAGGTGGAGTCGCTGCTCGCGGAGATCGAGGACAAGATCCAGCGCGGCGTGGACGGGCGGATCATGGAGGCGACCCGGGAGCTGCTCTAGCCCCATCACCACTGATCGCTGCCTTAGGCGCCACACCTCCCCCCGCTGCCGGCATCGGGGCGGCCGTGGTAGGCTGCTCCCATCATCGACAGGAGTCAGATCATGACCGCCAGCCAACTGCTCGAGACCCTGGTGGGTTTCGCCACCGTGTCCCGGGATTCCAACCTGGAGCTGATCCGCTGGGTCGAGGCCTATCTCGACGACCATGGCGTGCCCCACCAGCGCATCGAGAGCGACGACGGGCGCAAGGCCAACCTCCTGGCGCGTATCGGGCCCGAGGTGGCCGGGGGCGTCGTGCTCTCCGGGCATACCGACGTGGTACCAGTGGATGGCCAGCCCTGGTCCAGCGACCCCTTCACCCTCACCGACAAGGGCGACGGCCGCCTCTACGGCCGCGGCACCTGTGACATGAAGGGCTTTATCGCCTGTGCCCTGGCCCAGGTGCCCGAGTGGGTGCAGCAGGACCTGCCGGTGCCCCTCTACCTGGCCCTCTCCTACGACGAGGAGGTGGGCTGCATCGGCGCCCCGCGCATGATCGAGGCACTCATGGCCGAGCATCCGCGCCCCGCCGCGGTGATCGTCGGCGAGCCGACCCTAATGCAGCCGGTGGTGGCCCACAAGGGCGCCACCAACCTGCGCACCACCGTCACCGGCCGCGCCAGCCACTCCAGCCAGGTCGACCAGGGGGTCTCGGCGATCCATGTGGCGGCGCGGCTGGTCACCTATATCGAGGAGGTGATGGCGGAGCTCAAGGCCGAGGGGCGCGTCGACGAGGCCTTCAACGTGGTCCACTCGAGCCTGCACGTGGGCAAGATCGCCGGCGGCACGGCGATCAATATCATGGCCCGGGAGTGCGTCTTCGAGTGGGAGATTCGCCACCTGCCGTCGGATCGCTTCGACGAGCTGCTGGGCCGGGTCCAGACCCGGGCCGCCGAACTCGAGGCGGAGATGCGCGAGCGGGCGCCCCAGGCCGCCATCGTCACCGAGGCCCTCAACGAGACGGTGCCGGCCCTGGCCGACGACAATAACGCCGAGGTGCTCGAACTCTGCCAGGCGCTGCTGGGCGAGCGCCCCGCCGGCGCCGTGGCCTACGCCACCGAGGCGGGGCAGTTCCAGCGCCGGGGCCTGCCCACGCTGATCTGTGGCCCCGGCAGCATCGCTCAGGCCCACCAGCCGGACGAGTATCTCGAGGTCGCCGAGCTGGAGGCGGCCAGCCGTTTCATGGCGGCGCTGGGCCAGCACCTGGCCGCTCGTTGAGGAAGCCCCGATGACCCGACTGCTGATCGTCAAGACCGGCGAGGCCTTCCCCGAGGTGGTGGAGGCCCATGGCGACTTCGAGGCGCTGTTCCGGCAGGCCCTGGCCCGGGAGGGCTTCTCGGCCGAGGTCTTCGACGCCCGCCATGAGTCGTTACCCGACCTGGACGAGGTCGATGGCCTCTACCTTACCGGCTCCCATGCCATGGTCAGCGATGCCGAGCCCTGGAGCGAGGCGCTCAAGCCCTGGCTGCGGGAGGCCCGAGCGCGGGACCTGGCGATGCTCGGGGTCTGCTACGGCCACCAGTTGATGGCTGCGGCCTTCGGCGGGGTCAGCGATTACCATCCGGCGGGGCGCGAGTCCGGCACCCGGGCGGTGACGCTGACCCGGGCCGGCCGCGAGGATGCCCTGCTCGGCACCCTCCCCGCGCGCTTCCCGGCCCAGTTGACCCATGCCCAGTCGGTGCTCGAGGCGCCCAGGGACGCCGTGGTACTGGCCCGCAATGCCCATGATGCCCATCAGGCGCTGCGCTACGGGCCGCGCCAGTGGAGCCTGCAGTTCCATCCAGAGTTCACCCCGGCGGTGATGCGTGCCTACCTGGCCCGCCAGGTGGCCGCCCTGCGCGACCAGGGCCAGGACCCGCAGGCATTGCTCGAGGCAGTGACCGCCACGCCGGAGGCGGGCTCGCTGTTAACGCGTTTCGCCCGGCTGCTCGGCTAGCCCCGGCGAGTCGTTCCCGGCCTCCCGCGCGGCGGCCTCGGCGAGGGCCTGCTGCGGGTCCGGGGCGCCCTCGGCCACCTTGCGGCGCTGCCGCAGCAGGTCCAGCAGGCCGCTGCCCAGCAGGGCGGCGAGGATCAGCCCGCCACCGACGAAGGCCAGCGCCGGCGGCACCTCGCCGACCCAGGCCCACACCAGCAGGGTGCCCACCAGGGTCTCCAGCAGCATCACCAGGCTGGCCTCGGCCCCCGGCAGGTAGCGGGGCCCGGTCTGGATCAGGTAGTAGGCCGCCGGCAGGAATACCAAACCCATCAGCAGCAGCGGCAGCAGGTCCGCCAGGGGCGGCAGTTGCATGCCGCCCAGGGCCAGGGCCGGCAGCAACATCACCAGGCAGCCCAGGGGCAGGATCACGGTGGTATCTACGCCGCGCTGGGCGCTGGCCACGGTCATGTTGACGGCGATCGACAGCGGGATCGCCAGGGCCACCACCAACCCCAAGGGCGAGCCCTGCCCCACCTCACCGGCGGCCATCAGTCCCGCCCCCAGCACGCAGAGCAGGATCACCGCCCAGGTCTGGACTCTCAGGCGCTGACCAAACAGCAACAGCCCCAGCAGCCCCGCCACCAGCGGCGCCAGGTTCTGGATCACCAGCACGTTGCCGGCGGCGGTCAGACGCACCGCCGCCACGAACCCCCAGGCACTGCCGGCGAAGGCCAGCGGGCACCACAGGGCCGCCGGGCCGCAGGCGCGCACGGCCCCGGGCAGCCCGCGACCATAGCGGGCCAGGGCCACCGCGCCCAGCACCAGTCCCAGCAGCAGCGCCCGCCAGAACATAAAGACTTCCACCTCCACCTGGGTGGCCTTGACGAAGAGGGCGTCCGGGGAGAGCAGCAGTACCCCGGCCCCGGTGATCAGGTAGCCACGGGCGCGTCTCGAGAGTCCCTGCCACATGGCATATCTCCTTGATCAGCGGTTCCGCCAGTCTCGCTGGTGATCAAAAAAACGCAGGCCGGGGAACGTCCCCGGCCTGCGTGGTTACGACCCGCCCGATGGCGGGGACGCCAGTTCAGGCGTTAGGCGCTATGGCGGCGGCGAATCGGCGCATCGCCATCCTGACGCCGCCGCGGGGCCCGCTCGGGGGCGCCACCATCCTCGCGGATCTCCAGCTCGCGGCCGGCGACCCGGGCACGGGCCATCTTGGCCAGGATGCTCGGCGGCAGGGAGTTGGGCAGCTCCACCACCGAGAAGGCGTTGCGGATATCGATACGACCGATGCGCTTGCCTTCGATGCCCCCCTCGTTGGCCAGGGCGCCGACCAGTTGGCCCGGCTTGACGCCGTCCTTGTGGCCCACGGAGACCCGGTAGCGGGTCATGCCCTCACGGGGGGCGCGATCGCGGGGCGCGCCGCGCTCGCCACGCTCACGGGGGGCACGCTCGTTGCGCTCGCGGGGTGCCGGCAGGCGACCGATGGGCGCCTCGTCGGCGCGGGCCAGGGCGGCCAGCACGCAGGCCAGCTCCACCGGGTCCTGGCCGTCGGCCACCAGGGCCTCCACCAGGGCGCGCTGTTCGTCGGCCCCCTGCACCAGGGCATCGCGCACGCGCAGCTGGAAGACCTGGTCGCGATGGGCGCGGATGGCGGCCTCGTCAGGCAGCGGCATCTCGCTCATCTGCTGGCCGGTGGCCTGCTCCAGCCAGCGCACCTTGCGGGTCTCGCGGAAGCCGGCGAAGGTGATCGCCACGCCGCTGCGACCGGCGCGGCCGGTACGGCCGATACGGTGGGTATAGGCCTCGCTGTCCTGGGGCAGGTCGTAGTTGACCACGTGGGTGATGCGCGGCACGTCGAGGCCGCGGGCGGCCACGTCGGTGGCGATCAGCACGTCCACCTTGCTGCGCTTGAGGCGGGTGATGGTGCGCTCGCGCAGGCTCTGGTCCAGGTCACCGGAGAGGCCGGCGGCGTTGACGCCGCGGGCGGTGAGCTGCTCCACCAGGGTGGTACAGGCGGCCCGGGTGCGCACGAAGACGATGGCGGCGTCCACCGGCTCGACCTCGAGGATGCGCGACAGCGCCTCCAGCTTGGCGGCGCCCTCGACGCGCACCAGGCGCTGCTCGATGTTCTCACCGGTGGTGGTGCGTGACTCGATGGCCACCTTCACCGGGTCCACCAGGTAACGGTCGACGATGCGCTCGATCTCCGCCGGCAGGGTGGCGGAGAAGAACACCCGCTGGGCGTTCTTGGGGGTGTCGGCGACGACGCGCTTGACGTCATCGATAAAGCCCATGCGCAGCATCTCGTCGGCTTCGTCCAGCACCAGGGCGGAGAGACCGTCGAGCTTGAGGCTGCCGCGATCCAGGTGATCGATCACCCGGCCGGGGGTGCCGACGACGACCTGGGCGCCGCGCTTGAGGGCCCCCAACTGCTCGCGATATTCCTGGCCGCCGCACAGGGTAGCCACTTCCAGGCCCTGGAGGTTCTGGCCGTACTTGCTGAAGGAGACGGCCACCTGCTGGGCCAGCTCGCGGGTCGGCGCCAGCACCAGTACCTGGGGCTCGCGGCGGGTCAGCTCGAGGCGCGACAGCAGCGGCAGGGCGAAGGCGGCGGTCTTGCCGGTACCGGTCTGGGCCTGACCCAGCAGGTCACGACCTTCCAGCAGGGCGGGAATGGTCTGGGCCTGGATCGGCGAAGGCTCGGTATAGCCCTGGCTCTCGATGGCGGAAAGGACAGCGGGGAGCAGTTCCAGCTCGGCAAAGCTGGAGGAAACGACGGAAGTCGAGGTCATTAATCACACCTTGATAGGCCGGCCGGGCCGGCAACGAAACATGGTGGCGTCTCTACCCCCAACACGTACGGGAGCATGCGGCTCGTGGCCACATCGACAACGGGGGTTGAGACGCCGGTCGCACCTGGCATTCGGTTCGTGGGAGGCGCAGCGTCGCGCTCTCTCCCGGGCGAACCGCTGTGGCGACCTTGATGCGCTTATTCGCCAGGGGCGAGGGCGCTCCATCTCCAAAAGCGACGCCGGCCGTCTGCCGGGCGTCCTGCAAAGCCTTGTCTCGGGGCGGTCATGGCGACACGCGGCGACAAGAACGATCCAATACGATGGTGGGGTCAACACATGCGAGGAGGGCGCATGCTACCATCGACCTCCCCGCGACGCCAGCCTTATCGCGATCCCGCCTGACTTCATGGAGCCCTTATGTCCCAGCCCTTATCGGCGGCCCAGCTCTGGGTGGATGCCGACGCTTGCCCCCGGGTGGTGCGCGATATCATCGTGCGTGCCGCCGAGCGCACCGCCACCCCCACCTGGTTCGTGGCCAACCACAGCATTCCCCTGCCGCCGTCGAAGTGGGTGAAATCGCTGAGCGTGGCCAGCGGCTTCGACGCCGCCGACAACGAGATCGTCGAGCGTATCCAACCCGGCGACCTGCTGATCACCTCCGACCTGCCCCTGGCCCTGGAGGCCCTGGAGCGCGGCGCCAAGGTGATGACCACCCGCGGCGAATCCCTCAACAAGGACAATATTCGCGCCCGGGTGCAGATGAGGGATTTCATGGAAACGCTACGCGCCAGCGGCGAGCATACCGGCGGCCCCAAGGGCTACTCGGACGGTGACCGCCGCGAATTCGCCAATGCCCTGGACCGCTGGCTGGCCAGGAAAGGGGCATAAGCCCTATCTGCCCCCGGGGTGCAGATGCGCCTGATACAAGCCCTGCATGGAAACGCTACGCGCCAGCGGCGAGCATACCGGCGGCCCCAAGGGCTACTCGGACGGTGACCGCCGCGAATTCGCCAATGCCCTGGACCGCTGGCTGGCCAGGAAAGGGTAAGGCCCTTACCCCTTGCGGCGAATGCCGCGGCCCGGCAGGCGCTCCCGGTCATGGGGCCGCTCGAAGTCCAGCTCGGGCCCCTTGGGCACGATACGGGTGGGATTGATGGTGTCGTGGCTGTAGTAATAGTGGCGCTTGATATGGTCGAGGCTCACCGTCTCCCTGATCCCCGGCCACTGATAGAGCTCGCGCACATAGTTGGCGAGATTCGGATAGTCCTCGATGCGCTTCAGGTTGCACTTGAAGTGGCCGTGATAGACCGCATCGAAGCGCACCAGGGTGGTGAACAGGCGAATATCCGCCTCGGTCAGCCACTCCCCCGCCAGGTAGCGACGCTCGGCCAGACGCGCCTCCATCCGGTCCAGGGCCGCGAACAGCGCCGTCACATGCTTCTCGTAGACCGCCTGGTCGGTGGCGAAGCCGGTCTTGTAGACGCCGTTGTTGATATGTTCGTAGACATCGTCATTGATGGCGTCGATGGTCTCGCGAAGGTCCGCCGGGTAGAGGTCCAGATCGTTGCCGGTCAGCGCGTCGAAGGCGTCGTTGAAGATGCGCAGCAGGTCCGCCGACTCGTTGTTGACGATGCGTCGTTCCCACTTGTCCCACAGTACCGGCACCGTGACCCGACCGGTGTAGTGGGGATCGGTGAGGGTGTAGAGCTCGCGATGGTAGGCGACACCGTTGATCGGGTCGCCACTGGAGCCCTCCTCTTCCTTGTAGGTCCAGCCCTGGTCGAGCATCAGCGGGCTGACATGGGAGACGCCGACCAGGTCGTCGAGTCCCTTGAGCCTGCGCAGGATCAGGGTGCGGTGGGCCCAGGGGCAGGCCAGGGAGACATAGAGGTGGAAGCGCTCCGCCGCGGCGGGCAGCGCCGCCTGGCCCTCCGGGCCGGGGCCGCCATCGGGGGTCACCCAGTCGCGCAACTGGGCGGACTCGCGGACGAACTCGCCGCCATGCGTCTTGGTGTCGTACCACTGGTCGCTCCACTTGCCGTCGATCAAAAGGCCCATGTCGTTCTCCTGTGAGTTAGTTGACGTTGCCCTCAGGATATTCCGACCATATCGATCATCAAGCCCATATTTTCCGGCATTTCTTTCGATTAAATCGAATCACCTTCACAGCCCTTCACCGCCTCGACCAGATTCCTCCCCATCGCCCGGGTGGCCGGCCCGGCCCGATCCCGGTCCCGGTAGATCAGCTGCATGGGTACCTGGCGAGTGCCGCCGGCGGCCAGGGGCAGGGGGCGCAGGCGTCCGTCGTCCAGGGCCGATTGGATGCGCGTCTCCGGCAACCAGGCGAAGCCCAGGCCGCGCTCCAGCATGCCGATGGAGGTGTCCAGGTGGCTCACCGTCCAGCGCTGCTCGGCCTTGAGCCAGCCGGAGTCCATCGACTGGCGCAGCGCCGAGTCGCGAACCACCAGTTGGCGGTACTGCACCAGGTCGCGCAGGTCCAGCTCGCGCCCCAGGTGATGCAGCGCATGCTCGGGGTGAGCCACGGCGATAAAGCGCACCGTGACCAGGGGTTCGCCCAGGAAACCCTGGGCGGCCAGACCGGAGGCCACCAGGTCGGCGCGGCCGTCGTAGAGCATCTCGACGCCGCCGTTGAGCACCGTCTCGTGGAGCTGCACCCGCACATGGGGATAGGCGCTCGAGAAGGCCTCCAGGGCCCGGGCCAGGGCGTCCGGGGGAAACAGCTGATCCACCGCCAGCACCACCTCCGCCTCCAGCCCCTCGGCCAGGCGACCGGCCACGTCCTCCAGGGACTCGGCGCTCTCCAGCAACTGCCGGGCCCGGCGCAGCAGCATCTCGCCGGCCTCGGTCAGCCGCACCTGGCGCCCCACCGGCTCCAACACCTTGACACCGAGCTGCTCCTCCAGCTTGTGCACCGCATGGTTGAGGGTCGAGGGGCTCTTGTGGATGGCCTCGGCGGCACGGGCGAAGCCGCCGTGATCCACCACCGCGGCGAGGGTCTGCCATTGGGCCAGGGTGACACGAGACATTTCGATTTCCTCGAATATTAACTGCGAATATATGCGCTTAATTTTCGAAAAAATCAGACTAATATGCCAGTCAGAGACTTCAACGGAGGCATACGACATGACTACCCCACGGCTTCGTCAGATCACCCAAGTACGCCGCAACCAGCCCAGTCAGGACGGCGCCGGGGTCAAGATTCGCCGCATCCATGAGTTCGGTGGCGGCATCGACCCCTTCCTGATGCTCGATGAGCTGGGCTCGGATCGTCCCGACGATTATCTGGCCGGCTTTCCGCCCCACCCCCACCGCGGCATCCAGACCCTGACCTATGTGCTGCATGGCGGCCTGACCCACGAGGATCACCTGGGCCACTCCAGCACCATCGCCGCCGGCGATGCCCAGTGGATGCATACCGGGCACGGCATCATCCACTCGGAGATGCCGCTCACCGACAGCCAGGGGCTGCACGCCTTCCAGCTGTGGCTCAACCTGGCCGCCGCCGACAAGCTGAGCCCGGCCACCTATCGCGACGTGCGCGGCGAGGAGATGCCGCGGCTGGCCCATGGTGGCGCCGAACTGATCGCCCTCGGCGGTCACTGGCAGGCCGAGGATGGCGAGGCCATCGATGGTCCCCTGGACGCCCTGGCGGGCCGCGGCGCGGTGGCCCACGCCAGACTCGCCCCGGAGAGCCGCCTGAGCCTGGTGGTGGAGGCGCCGACCCTGCTGGTGTATGTCTTCGCCGGGGAACTCGCGATCGGCGAGCGGCGTGTCGGCGCCGGACAACTGGCCAGCCTGGGGGCCGGAGAGCACCTAGTGCTGGAAGGTGGCGAGTCGGGAGGCGAGGCGCTGGTGCTGGCGGGCCATCCCCACGGCGAGCCCATCGCCCACTATGGCCCCTTCGTGATGAACACCCAGGCGGAACTGGAGCAGGCACTGCTCGACTACCGCAACGGTACCTTTATCGAAGGGTAAGCGAGCCTCGGCGAGCGCCCCCGGCGCATCGGCAGCGACACCGTCATCAAAGGGTCATCGCTTCGAGGTTGCACCGAAGGTCAATTAGTTTATGCTAGCGGACCGCCTGATACCGGGCCTCCCAGGGGGAGGCCCGGGTTTCTGTTTGCATATACAGGCTAGGCAGGCTACACAGCATAGGGTATGGTTCTTGGGTTTTTTGGCACCCTTTTTCACTATTTTTACGGCCATTTTCTATGTTGCGAATCCTCCATTCGCTGCCCCGCACGCATAAGTTACTGCTGCTACCCGTTGCCACCATGGTTACCGTGCTGGGCGCACAACAGATCTTCACCGCCATCGACTCCCGCGATGACGCTCGCCTGACCACCCAACTGATTTCCCTGGAAGAGAGCGCCGACGCCGCCGGGGTAGCCCTCCCCGATGCCCAAGGCGGCGACGATGCCTGGCACCGCGATACCCCTGCCCAAGATCGCCTGCTGGCCCTGGCCCCTCGCTACGAGACCCTCCCCCTGGCCAGCGCAGAGGGTCCCGCCCGCCTGCACCCCGAGGCACTGCGGGTGGCCCTGACCCTGACGGCCCTGCGCCAGGGAGAGTGGGAAACCGCCACCTCCTACGATGACTTCAGCGACGGCCCCCTGGCCCTCTTCGACAGCGAGCATATCTACCTGGACGAGGAGATCGCCGCCGACGAGATCTTCGAGCCGCGCTGGGAGACCTACACCGTACAGCAGGGCGACACCTTCGCCGTGTTGGCCCAGAGCCACCTGGGCATGGGCTATAGCGAGGCCCTGCGCCTGTTGGAGGCGCTGCCGGACCAGAACGTCCTGGCGCGTTGGCGGGTCGGCAGCAGCTTCGACTATATGCTCGATGAAGGGGGCCAACTGCTGGCCCTGCGGGTGATGAAGAATGCCCGCCACGGCTACCTGATCGAGCGCGACGACGAGGACCTCACCTTCGCCGTGGCCGATATCGAGCGCGCCGGCGAGGCCACCCAGCGCCTCTTCGCCGGCAGCGTCAGCGGCAGCTTCGCCCGATCGGCCCAGGCCACCGGCCTGAACGCCCGGGAGGTGGCTCAGCTCACCAATGTGCTCTCCAGGAAACTCGACTTTCGCCGCGATACCCGTCGCGGCGATCGCTTTCAGGTCCTGGTCGAATCCGACATGATCGACGGTCAGCCCCTCGATTCACGGATCCTCGCGGTACAATACGAGGGCGCACGGATGGATCTCGCCGTGTTCCGCAACAGCGCCGACGAGCGTTTCTATACCGCGGATGGCCGCGGCCTGGATCCGGCCTTCGAGCGCTACCCCTTCAATGGCAGCTACCGACTCAGCTCAGGCTTCAACCTGCGTCGTACCCATCCGGTGACCGGCCGGGTCAGCCCCCACCACGGCACCGATTTCGCCATGCCCAGCGGCACCCCGGTCATCGCCCCGGCGGATGGCCGCGTAGAGAAGGTGGGCAACCACCCCGCCGCCGGCCGCTTCGTGGTGATTCGTCACGACAACGGCTACCGCACTCGCTACCTGCACCTCTCCCAGCCCCAGGTCAGTCGCGGTGATCGGGTCGGCATGGGCGAGCAAATCGCCCTGTCCGGCAATACCGGGCGCAGCACCGGTCCCCACCTGCACTACGAGGTGATCGTCAACAACCAGCCGGTGGATGCCATGCGCGTCGAGTTGCCGGAGAGCCAACGCCTGGAAGGCGACGCCCTGGCCGCCTTCCAGCGCGAGTCCGAGCTGTTGCTGGCACGCCTGGAAAGCGGCGAGACCGGCACCGTGCTGGCCAGCACGCCCCGCGAGGCACGCCCGGATAGCGATAGCTGATCCCTCCGCCGCCAACCCGGCACAACGCCCCGCCCATGCGGGGCGTTGTGCGTTTCAGGCACCATGCGCTGCGAGTGAGCCGCGCGGAGCCACCCTGCACCAAGCTGGGCCATGTCCGCGCCTTTTCAGCGCTCCCCCACCCCAGACCAACTCCACAACAAATTGAATTAAAAGCATAAAACCAATTCCGGCAAGATGCTTGCACAGATTGAGTACCTTGCTGGTAGGCGTAGACCAGGCTCCGCGGAGTACGAGTGCGTCGAACCGCCCTTCAATGACGAAGGCGCGACAGGGCAGTGGCCACGGCCGCCTGCCATGCCGCGATGTTCGAACCCGCTCACTCGACGAGGTCACTGCCATGGAACTTCGCAACAAGGCCAACAGGATCCGCCTGTTCAGCTTCAACACCCCACAGATGCGCGCCTTCCACTTCTCCTGGTTCGCCTTCCACCTCTGCTTCTTCGGCTGGTTCGGCATCGCCCCGCTGATGGCGGTGGTGCGCGAGGACCTGGCCCTCACCCAGACCCAGATCGGCAACACCATCATCGCCTCGGTGCTGATCACCGTGATCGTGCGCCTGGCGATCGGCGTGCTATGCGACAAGATCGGCCCCCGCAAGGCCTACAGCGGCCTGCTGGTGCTGGGCTCGATCCCGGTAATGAGCATCGGCCTGGCCGACAGCTTCGAGACCTTCCTGCTGGCCCGACTGGCCATCGGCGCCATCGGCGCCGCCTTCGTCATCACCCAGTACCACACCACCATGATGTTCGCCCCCAATGTGGTGGGCACCGCCAATGCCACCTCGGCGGGCTGGGGCAACCTGGGCGGCGGCACCACCCAGATCCTGATGCCGCTGATCTTCTCCGGCCTGCTGATGCTCGGGGTCAGCGAGACCCTGGGCTGGCGCCTGGCCATGGTGGTGCCCGGGGTGGTGCTGTTTATCACCGGCATCGCCTACTACCGCTTCACCCAGGACGCCCCGGACGGTAACTTCGACGAGCTGCGCGAACGCGGCGAGCTGGCCGAGGCCAACGGCGAGCACGGCGCCGGCCGGAGCTTCCTGGCCGCCGCCAGGGACATCCGCGTCTGGGCCCTGTTCCTGGTCTATGCCGCCTGCTTCGGGGTCGAGCTGACCATCAACAATATCGCCGCCATCTACTTCTTCGATCACTTCGACCTGACCCTGGCCACCGCCGGCATGATCGCCGGGCTGTTCGGGCTGATGAATATCTTCGCCCGCACCCTGGGCGGCGTCTTCTCCGATCTCTTCGCCCGCCAGGGCGGCCTCAAGGGCCGGGTGCGCTGGCTGTTTATCGCCCTGCTCTGCGAGGGCATCGCCCTGCTGTTCTTCTCGCAGATGCACGTGCTCTCCTACGCCATCGGCATCATGCTGGTCTTCAGCCTCTTCGTGCAGATGGCCGAAGGCGCCACCTACGGCGTGGTGCCCTTCGTCAACAAGAAGGCCGTCGGCGCCGTGGCCGGCATCGTCGGCGCCGGCGGCAACGTGGGGGCGGTGGCCGCCGCCTTCCTGTTCCGTTCCGAGGCCATCACCTACCAGCAGGGGCTCTTCTACCTTGGCCTGGCGGTCCTGGCCCTGGCTTCCTGTGCCCTGCTGGTGCGCTTCTCCCCCGAGGTCGAGGCCGAGGAAGCCAAGGCCTACCGCGAGGCGGTGGGCGAGGACAGCGGTGCCGGCGCCCTCTCGCTGCGCTAAGCCGTCCTGCCCTGCAACGCTGCCAGCCGCCGCCTCAGGGCGGCGGCTTTCGTCTGCCCTTCAGGAAACGCCTTCCGCATTGATCAACGCCTCCGGGGTGGCGAAATCCTCCTCGGCGATATGCTCGTCCAGGAAGTCGAGCAGCGCCCGCACCGCCGGCAACAGCCCCCGGCGGGAAGGGAAGACCGCATGCAGGATCCCGCCCCGGGGTTCCCAGCCCGGCAGCACGTCGATCAGGCGCCCCGCCTGAATATCCTGCGCCCCGACCAATAGCCCCAGCTTGACCACGCCGAGCCCTTCCAGGGCGGCGGCATGCAGGGTCTCGGCGCTGTCGGTGACCAGGCGGGGCCGGTGGGGAATCTGGGCGCTGGCGCCGTCGGGCCCCACCAGGTCCCAGCAATGGCGATGGTCATACTGCTCGAAGTCGAGGCTCGGCAGCTCGACGAGATCCGCCGGCGTGCGCGGCCGTGGCCGGTCACCGAACAGGGCGGGGGCGGCCATCAGCCGCTGGGGACTCGCCGCCAGCACCTTCATGGTCAGGTCGCTGTCCTCCAGGGGCGGGAAGCGCACCCGGACCGCCAGATCGAAGCCCTCCTTGATCACGTCCACCCGCCGGCTGGTCGCCTCCACCTGCACCTCCACCTTGGGACAGCGCGCCATGAAACGCACCAGCAAGGGTGTGATCAGGTAGTGCAGCACGCTGGGCGAGCAGCTCAGCCGCACCGTCCCCTGGGGCTCGGCGCGATGGCGCTGGATCAGTTCCTCGGCGGCCTCCGCCTCCACCAGCATGGCCAGGCAGTGGCGATAGTAGGCCTGCCCCAGCTCGGTGACCGAGAAGTGCCGCGTGGAGCGCTGGATCAGCCGGGTGGCGAGGCGCTCCTCGAGCTGGGTGATACGCCGGCTCAGCTTCGACTTGGGAATGCCCAGGGCGCGCCCGGCCGGGGCGAAGCCGCCATGATCCACCACCTGCACGAAGTAGTAGAGGTCATTGAGATCCTGCATCCTATTGTCCTATTATCGAAACGCTGAGTGTTATATTAGCCATATACCGGGGTAACCGTTCTTTAAATAGGCTTCCCATCATCGGGAGACAAATCTCTCCCATGCCTTGATAGGAACCATCAGATGAAGAAGATCCAAGCAGTATACGGTGCCCCGCATGGCCATTGGGTCGGCGATGGCTTCCCGGTGCGCTCCCTGTTCCGCTACGACCGCCTGGGCGCCGAGCATCTCAGCCCCTTCCTGCTGCTCGACCATGCCGGCCCCCATCGCTTCGGGCCTAGCCGGCACGTCCGTGGCGTCGGTCCCCATCCCCACCGGGGCTTCGAGACCGTGACCCTGGTCTATCAGGGCGCCCTGGAGCACCGCGACTCGGCGGGGAATGGCGGCCGGATCGGCGAGGGCGACGTCCAGTGGATGACCGCCGGTGCCGGCATCGTCCACGAGGAGTACCACGCCCCGGCCTTCGCCGAGCGCGGTGGCATCCTGGAGATGGTGCAGCTGTGGGTCAACCTGCCGGCCCGGGACAAGTCCGCCCCGCCGGCCTACCAGACCCTGCTCGACGGCGAGATCCCGCGGGTCGACCTGGAGGGTAACGCCGGGCAGGTCAGGGTGGTGGCGGGCAGCTATCTTGATCGAGCGGGACCGGCGCGCACCTTTACCCCCATCAATATCTGGGATCTGCGCCTGGTGGCCGGCGGCGACGCCCGGCTCGAGGTCCCCGAGGGCCATACCACCCTGCTGGTGGTGCTCGAGGGCACGCTGCTGGTCAACGGCGAGCGCATCGTCCGCGACGAGAGCGTCGTCGCCTTCGAGCGCCGCGGCGAGGCCTTCCACCTGGAGGCCAATAACGACGCCAAGCTGCTGCTGCTGAGCGGCGAGCCCCTCAACGAGCCCGTGGCGGGTCAGGGGCCCTTCGTGATGAATCACGAGGCCGAGCTCCACCAAGCCTTTGCCGACTTCCAGACCGGGAAGTTCGGCAACCCGAGGGGGTCATGAGCCGACGCATGACCCCACCCCTGCCCGGCGATGGTCGCCGGGCAGCCCCCTACGACCAAGAAGGGAGAACGACCATGTCCTATACCTACAATCGACTCGACAAGGATGACGTAGCCCTGCTGATGGTGGACCACCAGGCCGGCCTGCTGTCCCTGGTGCGCGACTACAGCCCGGACGACTTCAAGAACAATGTCCTGGCCCTGGCCGATATCGCCAAGTTCTTCGACATCCCCACCATCCTCACCACCAGCTTCGAGACCGGCCCCAATGGCCCCATCGTCCCGGAACTCAAGGAGATGTTCCCCCAGGCCCCCTACTTCGCCCGCCCGGGGCAGATCAACGCCTGGGACAACGAGGAGTTCGTCGCCGCCATCAAGGCCACCGGCAAGAAGCAGCTGCTGATCGCCGGGGTGGTCACCGAGGTGTGCGTGGCCTTCCCCGCGCTCTCGGCCCTGGAGGAGGGCTATGAGGTCTTCGTCGTGACCGACGCCTCCGGCACCTTCAACCAGACCACCCGGGACGCCGCCTGGGATCGCATGTCCCAGGCCGGTGCCCAGTTGATGACCTGGTTCGGGGTGGGCTGCGAGCTGCACCGCGACTGGCGCAACGATATCGAGGGCTTCGGCGGCCTGCTGGCCGGCCACCTGCCCGCCTATGCCAACCTGATGCAAAGCTATTCTCAACAAAACCAGTTGGGCTGACGCGCCAACCCGATGCCGACCCGGTGCCGACCCGATATGTCTCGGCGGAACCCGCTGGGCTAAACGGCGACCGGCCAGGGGCAAATCCCGCGCCCAGGCCATGCCGTCGGTAGCGCGTCGAGGGCTCGGCCTCTGGCAAGGCCCATCAGGGCCTATGCTAAGGGCCGAGCCCTTCTCCTTTGACTGTCAGGAATCGCAGATCATGAGCAATCTCGTCAACGAACGCGAGCTCGCCAGCTCCCTCGACTGCCCCGTCGTCGACGGCAAGCGCCAGGTGCAGCACGTCACCCCGCATAGCGCCGAGGTGGGCGGCATCCCCGTCAACCGCGCCCTGCCCCGCCGCCAGCGCCGCCTGATCGGCGCCTGGTGCTTCCTCGATCATATCGGCCCGGCCGATTTCGCGGCGGAGGATCCCGGCCTCAGGGTCGGGCCCCATCCGCATATCGGCCTGCAGACCTTCACCTGGATGATCGAGGGCGAGATCCTCCACCGCGATAGCCTGGGCACCGCCCAGGTGATCCGCCCCGGCCAGGTCAACCTGATGACCGCCGGTCGCGGCATCAGCCATACCGAGGAGTCGCTGTCCGGCGAGGCGACCCTCCACGCCGCCCAGCTGTGGATCGCCCTGCCCGAGGCGGACCGCCGCACCGACCCGCGCTTCGATCACTACCCCAACCTGCCCCGCTGGCAAGAGGAAGGCACCGAGCTGACCCTGCTGGTGGGCGAGTTCGCCGGCCATAGCGCCCCGACCCTGACCTTCTCGCCCCTGGTGGCCCTCGACCTGGCCAGCCCCCGAGGCGGCCAGTTGCGCCTGCCGCTACGCGGCGACTTCGAATACGGCCTGCTGCCCCTGGAGGGCGACCTGGAGATCGAGGGCGAGACCTTCGCCACCCATGAGCTGGCCTACCTGGGCCGCGGCCGCGACGAGGTAACGGTGACCCTGCCCGCCGCCGGCCGGGTCCTGCTGGTGGGCGGCGAGCCCCTGGGTGAGGAGATCCTGATCTGGTGGAACTTCGTCGGCCACAGCAAGGCCGAGATCAGCGAGGCCCAGCGCGACTGGGAGGCCGAGAGCCCCCGCTTCGGTAGCATTCCCGAGTTCGATGGCCCGCGGCTGACCGCCCCGCCGCTGCCCTGGAAGGCCTGAGCCCCGCTCCCCTCGACCCCAGCCAAGGAGGCCCCATGAGCGCTACCCCCGGCCCACGCATCCTGGTCTTCGCCGGCAGCACCCGGCGTGGCTCCCATAACACGCATCTGGCCCGACTCGCCGCCGAGCGCCTCGAGCGCCATGGCGCCCGGGTCACCCGGATCGACCTCAAGGACTACCCCCTGCCCCTCTACGACGGCGACCTGGAGGCCGCCGAAGGCCTACCGCCCCAGGCCCGACGCCTGCAGGCCCTGCTCGCCGAGCACCAGGGGCTGCTGATCGCCTCGCCGGAGTACAACGGCTTCCCCACCCCGCTGCTCAAGAACACCCTGGACTGGATGACCCGCCCGGACGGCGAGCGCAGCGGCCTGGCCCTGTTCGCCGACAAGGTGGCGGCGGTGGTGTCCGCCTCTCCGGGCGCCCTGGGCGGCATGCGCAGCCTGGGCCTGACCCGCCAGCTGCTGGGCAACCTCGGCGTGATGGTGCTGCCCAACCCCCTGGCCCTGCCCCGTGCCGCCCAGGCCTTCGGCGAGGACGGCGACTTGGAGGAGGCCGCCGTGCGCCAGCGCCTGGACTCCCTCTGCCACCGCCTGGTCAGCACCCTGAGTCGCCTGCACCCCATTGATGACGCCAGTGGAGAGAGCCCATGAGTGACGCTACCCAGCCCCAGGAAGGCGCCCACTGCGAGGGCGCCACCCTGCGCATCCATCACCGCATCAGGCCCCAGGCCCATGAACGCTACGAGACCTGGCTGCGCCAGATCATCGAGGCCGCCGGGCGCTTCCCCGGCCACCAGGGCGTGCATATCCTGCGCCCCCCGGCGGGGGGCCAGGACTACGAGATCGCGGTGCGCTTCGCCGGCGAGGAGGACGCCCGGCGCTGGCGGGAGTCCAACGAGCGCCGCGAGCTGCTGGCGGTGATCCAGCCGGAGCTCGCCCAGGACGAGCACCTGGAGATCCTCAGCGGCATCGACTACTGGTTCACCCCCCCAGAGTCCGGCGCCAGGGTGCCGGTGCGCTGGAAGCAGTGGCTGATCACCACCGCGGTGATCTGGCCCCTGACCATCCTGGTACCGCTGCTCTGGTGGCCGCTGTTCCAGGCGGTACCGGCCCTGGAGACCTGGGGCCTGCGCCACGGGCTGGTGGCGGCGACCATCGTCGCCCTGGTGGTCTATGTGGTGATGCCGCGAGTAGTACGCCGGGTCTCGCCCTGGCTGCATCGCCGCTGACCTCACTTCACGCCAGGCGGCGGCTGGGCACCAGTTGCACCGCCACCGCCTTGGCCACCGGGGTATCGCTGCCCTCGCCCACCCGCTCCAGGGGCATCAACGCATTGGTCTCCGGGTAGTAGGCGGCGCAGCAGCCCGGCGGGGTGTCATAGGCCACCAGGCGGAAGGCCGGCGCCCGGCGCGGCTCGCCCCGCCTCTCTCCCTGCACCTCTTCCTGCCCCTCTTCCCGATAAGGCTCGCCCAGCAGGTCCACCCAGTCGCCGTCGCGCAGCCCCAGCCGCGCCAGGTCGCCGGGATTGACGAAGAGCACCCGACGCTGCCCCTTGACCCCGCGATAGCGGTCGTCATAGCCATAGACGGTGGTGTTGTACTGGTCGTGGCTGCGCAGGGTCTGCAGGGTCAGCCAGCCCGGGCGCCCGGCCAGGCGCTGGTGCATCACCGCCTCGGGCAGGGCGCCGGCGGCGAATTCGGCGGCCCCGGAGGCGGTGGGGAAATCGCGGTGGCGGGCCGGGTTGTCGAGGATAAAGCCGCGGGGCGCCGCCAGGCGGGCGTTGAAGTCCGCGAAGCCGGGAATCACCGCGGCGATCTCGTCGCGGATGCGGTCGTAGTCCGCCACCAGGGCCGCCCAGTCCACCACCGCCGGGTCGATCCCACGCCGCGGCAGCACCCGGGCCAGGGTCGCCGCGGCAATCCCGGCGACGATGGCTGGCTCCGAGCGCAGCGCCGGCGAGGCCGGCGCCAGGCGCCCGGCACTGGCATGCACCGCCGACATGGAGTCCTCGACGCTGATGCGCTGGGGTCGTCCCTCGGGACCCTGGCGATCGATCTCGCTGCGCCCCAGGCAGGGCAGGATCAGCGCCTCCCGCCCGGTGATCAGGTGGCTGCGATTGAGCTTGGTGCTGATCTGCACCGTCAGCCCGGCCCGGCGCAGGGCCGCCTCGGTACGCGGCGTATCCGGGGTGGCCCGGGCGAAGTTGCCGCCCAGGCCGATAAAGACCTCGGCCTGTCCCGCTTCCAGGGCCTGCAGGGCGCCTTTGGTATTGAACCCGGGGCGGCGCGGCATGGGCACCCCGTAGCGCGCCTCCAGGGCATCCAGCAGCCAGGTCGGCGCCGTCTCATCGATGCCCATGGTGCGGTCGCCCTGCACATTGGAGTGGCCGCGCACCGGGCAGGCGCCGGCGCCCGCACGCCCGACATGGCCGCCCAGCAACAGCAGGTTGATGATCTCGCGTACCGTGGCCACCGAGTGCTCATGCTGGGTGATGCCCATGGCCCAGGTGATGATCACCCGCGGGGCGCCGGCGTAGATCTCGGCCAGGCGCGCCATCTCGTCCCGGTCCACACCGGCCTGGGCCTCCAGCGTCGCCCAGTCGCAGGCCAGCACCGCCTCCCGCCAAGCCGCGTAGCCCCGGGTATGGTCCTCGATAAAGGCGCGATCCGGCGCGAAGCTGCCCGCCGCCTGCCTGGCGAAGAGCGCCTTGGCCAGGCCGCGCAGCAGCGCCATATCGCCACCCAGCCGCGGCTGCACATAGTGCCCGGCGATGGGGTGGCTGCCGGCGTGCAGCATCTCGACCTTGCGCTGGGGATCGGCGAAGCGCTCCAGGCCCCGCTCGCGCAGGGGGTTGATGGCCACGATGGTGGCGCCCCGCTCCGCCGCCCGGCGCAGGTCCCCCAGCATCCGCGGGTGATTGGTGCCGGGGTTCTGGCCCAGCACGAAGATGGCATCCGCCGCCTCGAAGTCCTCCAGGCGCACCGTGCCCTTGCTCACTCCCAGGCTCGCCGTCATGCCCAGGCCGCTGGCCTCGTGGCACATATTGGAGCAGTCGGGGAAGTTGTTGGTGCCGAACAGGCGCACGAACAGCTGGTAGAGGTAGGCGGCCTCGTTGCTGGCCCGCCCCGAGGTGTAGAAGAGCGCCCGATCCGGGTCGTCGAGGCCCGCCAGGCGCTCGGCGATCAGCGCGAAGGCGGCGTCCCAGCCGATGGGCCGATAGCGATCCGTGGCGGCGTCATAGTAGAGGGGCTCGGTGAGGCGCCCCTGGGCCTCCAGGCGGCAGTCGTCCCAGCCCAGCAGCTCGCCCACCGGATGGCGGGTGAAGAAGTCGCCCCCTACCCGCTTGGCGGTGGCCTCCCAGGTCACCGCTTTGGCGCCGTTCTCGCAGAACTCGAAGGCGGCGCCATGGGTGGGGTCGCCCCAGGCGCAGCCCGGGCAGTCGAAGCCGTCGGCCTGATTCATGGCCAGCAGCGCCCGCACCCCGGTCAGCGGCGCACCGCTGCGCGTCAACTGGCGGCCGACGCTCTTCAGCGCGCCCCAGCCCCCGGCCGGGCCGGCATAAGGGGCCAGCGAGGGGGGGCCGGCCAGGCGCTTCTCGATCAACGGCAACTCCACCGCGAGTGGGGGTTCGTCTCGGCTCATAACAAGTCCTCCTCGTTATCGGGGGCCTGGCCGCTAAGCAGTTCCAGGTCGCGGCCGCGGTGGCAACAGATCAGGTTGAGGTCACAGGCCCGGGCCACCTCCACCGCCATATCGGAGGGCAGCGCCAGGGTGGCCAGGGTGGCGACGCCGGCGCGCACCGCCTTGTGCACCAGCTCCAGGCTGCAGCGGCTGGAAACCAGCAGGGCCGCGAAATGCCACCCCGGATCCGCCGCCCGACGCAGTCCCTCGCCGATCACCCGATCCAGGGCGTTATGGCGGCCGATATCGCGACCCAGGGCCAGGGGGCGGCCCCGCGCGTCCAGGCCCAGGGCGAGATGCAGGCCCGGCGCCGAGTGCGCGCCCAGGGCCTCCAGGCCGCGCCGCAGGGCCGCCGCCGGCAGGGGCGACCGTGCCGGCAGGCGGCGCAGCCCGGCCAGTAGCTGGCCCTCCTCGGCCAGGCCGCAGGCGCCGCAGCTGGAGAGCGAGGGGCCGGCGCGACGCAGTGCCAGGGCCTGAGCCTCCAGGCGCGGTGCCACCGAGAGGTGCACCGCCAGCCCGTGGCGCAGTCGCGCCAGACGCACCTCCGTGACCTGGTCGGCCCGGCTGATCCAGCCGGCGGTATAGGCATGGCCCAGGGCCAGGGACTCCAGGGACTCCGGGGTCGCCAGCAGGGTGGCCATGGGGCTGTCGTTGAGCAGCAGGGTCAGGGGCGCCTCGGCGGGGCCGCACTGGTCGCGCAGCGGCCGCCGGCGGCTATCCCGATAGGTCGAGGCGCTATCGCAGACGGCCCGGCGGCGCCGGAGTGGCGCCACGGCAGGCATCGAGGTCGTGGCCAGGGAAGTCGCGGCGATAGGCATTGGGGGTCGCTCCGGGGACAGCAACGGATGCCGGCAGCCTACCCGGGAGCATTGCGCCCTCGCCAATGGAGGCTGGCGATCCCACCATAGATGTCATCTATCAAACGACCTCAGGGGGAAGCCGGCCAGGCCGCCAGCACCTCCTCCAGCAGGCGACTGCGCGGCCGCTGGGGCCGCCACAGCAGGCCGACCCGGTCCCCCGGCCCCGGCAGTCGCCGGGCACGGATCCCGGAAGCGGTGGCCGGCAGGCAGTTCTCCGGCAACACGCCCACCCCCAGCCCGGCCCCCACCAGCGCCAGCAGGGCGGCGATGGAGTTGGCCTCCAGCTGGGGTTCCAGGGACTCGTTCAGGGGCGCTGTCGGGGCTTCCCCCGGGGACTCGCCCTGCGCCTGGAGCCGCGCCGCCAGCAGCTGGCGGTTATGCATCTCCGGGGTCAGCAGGCAGAGCGGATAGTCCCCCAGGCTCGCCCAGTCGGGCGCCTCGGGGAGGCGGAAGTGATGCGGCGAGGCGAGCAGCGCCGGGCGCTCCTCGTGGAGGGGGCGATGGGCGAAGCCGGCCATGGCCGGGGCGTCCAGGTAACCCAGCACCAGGTCCAGCTCGCCGTTCTCCAGCCCCTGGGCCAGGCGCGGCGTGGCCAGTTCGCGCAGGCGCACCCGCAGCCGCGGATGAGTCGCCCGCAGGCTGGCCAGCGGCTCGGCCAGGGCGCCCAGGGCGGTGGGGATCACCCCCAGGGTCAGGCGCCCGGTAAGGGGCGCACCCGGGGCCAGCTCGCCGCGCAGCGCCTCGAACTCGCCGAGGATGCGCCGGGCATGGCCCAGCACCCGCTCCCCCTCCGGGGTCAGGCCCTCGTAGCGGCGCCCGCGGCGAATCAGCCGCACCCCCAGTTCCTCCTCCAGGCCGCGCAGCCGCGCCGAGAGGGTCGGCTGGGTGACATGGCAGGCCGCGGCGGCACGGCCGAAGTGACGCTCCCGGGCCAGGGCGGCCAGGAAGGCGAGTTGACGATGATCCAAGCAGCACTCCCTCGGGGTATCGGTGATAGACGAGCCCTATGATGCCAGAGGCGGGCCCACTCGCCAGTGTTCCCTCCCCCAGCGTTGGCATAGCCAAGGGGCGCTGGGAGCAGGGCAGAGCGGGGGTTTTTTGCCAGGGATGGCAAAAGTAGCGCCCAAGGAGGGGTTCACAGCGCCCCGCGATGGCCTGCCCCCAGGATAGCCCCAGGCCTCAACAAGGGGAGAACGCTAACCGCAAATAGCCCTATGCACCGCGCCCTAACGCTGGGCTCTGCTACACTCGGCCCTTCTGCTCTGCCGGAGTCCTCGCCTTGTCGGCCCCGTCCCCGCCCACGCCCCCCGCCAACCCCTTCGCCGGCTTCTTCGGCGTCTTCCGCTACAGCCGCCGGGCGATTCGCCTGGTGTGGGAGACCTCGCGGCCGCTGACCCTGGGCCTGGCGGTCTGCACCCTGGTGGCCGGGGTGCTGCCGGCGGTGGCGGCCTGGCTCGGCCAGTTGATCGTCGATGCGGTGGTGGCGGCCATGGCGGCGCATCGGGAGAGCGGCCAGTCGCCGACCCTCGCCAGCCTCTGGCCGGTGCTGCGCTATGTGCTGGCCGAGGCCGGGGTGATCGCCCTGATCGCCCTGGCCCAGCGCGGCCTCTCCGCCCAGCAGTCGCTGCTGCGCGCCCAGCTGGGGCACAAAGTCAATGTGATGATCCTCGAGAAGGCGGGCCGGCTGTCGCTGGCCCAGTTCGAGGATTCGGAACTCTACGACCAACTGACCCGGGCCCGCCGCGAGGCCTCCACCCGCCCCCTGGCGCTGGTCAACAAGACCTTCGCCCTGGGCCAGCACGGCATCTCCCTGGTCAGCTTCGGGGTGCTGCTGGTGGGCTTCTCGCCCTGGGCACTGTTGATCCTGGTGGTGGGCGCCCTGCCGGTGTTCCTCTCCGAGGCCAAGTTCTCCGGCGACGCCTTCCGGCTGTTCCGCTGGCGCTCGCCCCAGACCCGCATGCAGATGTACCTGGAGACGGTGCTGGCCCGCGAGGACAGCATCAAGGAGGTGCGCCTGTTCGGCCTGGAACCGCTGCTGCTGGGCCGCTATCGGGGCATCTTCGAGACCCTCTACGGCGAGGACCGCCGGCTGACCATTCGCCGCGACACCTGGGGCTTCCTGCTCGGCCTGCTGGGCACCCTGGCCTTCTACGGCGCCTACGCCTGGGTGGTGATCGAGACGGTGGGTGGCGCCCTGACCCTGGGCGAGATGACCATGTACCTGATGGTCTTCAAGCAGGGCCAGGCGGCCCTCTCGGCGGGGCTCACCGCCATCGGCGGCATGTACGAGGACAACCTCTACCTCTCCAACCTCTACGAGTACCTGGAGCAGCCGGTGGAGCGCGACGACGGCACCCTGACCGCGGGCGTGCGCCCCGGCGACGGCATCCGCTTCGAGGGGGTCGCCTTCACCTACCCCGGCGCCGAGACCCCGGTGCTGGCGGGCATCGACCTGCACCTGCGCCCGGGGCAGAGCCTGGCCCTGGTGGGCGAGAACGGCTCCGGCAAGACCACATTGATCAAGCTGCTGACGCGCCTCTATCCACCCTCGGCGGGACGCATCCTGCTCGACGGCAGCGACCTGCGCGACTGGGACGTGCGGGCCCTGCGCCGGCGCATCGGGGTGATCTTCCAGGACTTCGTGCGCTACCAGCTGCAGGTGGGCGAGAACCTGGGGGTCGGCGACGTGGCCGCCTTCGAGGACGAGGCCCGCTGGCAGGCCGCCGCCCGCCTGGGCCTGGCGGACGCCTTTATCGAACGCCTGGGCGGCGGCTACCGCACCCAGTTGGGGCGCTGGTTCAAGGGCGGCCAGGAGCTCTCCGGCGGCCAGTGGCAGAAGATCGCCCTGTCCCGGGCCTATATGCGCGAGGAGGCCGATATCCTGGTGCTCGACGAGCCCACCGCGGCCATGGATGCCGCCGCCGAGGCGGAGGTCTTCGCCCGCTTCCGCGAGCACAGCCGCGACAAGATGACCATCCTGATCTCCCACCGCTTCTCCACGGTGCGCGCCGCCGACCAGATCCTGGTGATCGACCGCGGCCGCATCCTCGAACGCGGCACCCACGCCGAGCTGCTGGCCCGGGACGGCCGCTACGCCACGCTATTCCGCCTCCAGGCCAAGGGTTACCGCTGAGCATCTATTGGTTGACGCTTAATCAGAGAGCCTTTACAAGTAAGAGGGTCGTATCTCGGATGCGACCCCCGACCTCAATAGAAACGCTCAACCGAAGAGCCCGTCTCATGCCCTGGCAACCCCGCGTCACTTCTCCGGCCGAGTCGCATCGCATTCCTCATCATGCGATGCGAACCCGCCGTTGCCGCCTGCCAGAGACCCCCTGAGACGATCCTGGCCGCGGCACGTGCCGCGGCACGTGCCGCGGCCAAGCGATCACCTGCCAGACCGGTATCCCCTGTTCGCGCCACGTCCCGGCCTCCTGACCCAAGGAGACCGCAAGAATGGCAACCCCAACGATCGCCCGGCGCCTGCTGACCGCCCTCCGCCAGCGCCTGACCCGGCGCCGCCATTACGCCGAGCTGCGCGACTACGACCCTCGCCTGCTCAGGGATATCGGCCTGCGCTGGGAGCGTGGCCATCTGGTCGCCTTCGACGCCGAGTCCGAACGCGATTCGGAGACCGTACAACGTCGCCAGCGTGCCGAGACCCGCGACGCCCATGAGACCTGTCCCCGCTGCGGGAGCCGGTTGACGTAGATCCCCGGCCCCGGTCACAGGAAGTGACCGGGGCCTTTTCGTGGGGCGGTGAACTACACTGCAAGGCCAAACCACGATCAAGGAGGAGACCACCATGTCGATGACCGCCAGCGGACGCTGCCTGTGCGGCGCCGTGACCCTGGAGCTGAGCCTGGGCAACGCCAAGGTGGGCGCCTGCCACTGCAGCATTTGCCGTACCTGGGGCGGCGGCCCCCTGCTGGCCCTGGAGTCGGTGGAGGCGATGACCCTGCATGGCGAGACGCATATCCGTACCTATGCCTCCTCGGCGTGGGCCGAGCGCGGCTTCTGCAGCCGCTGCGGCACCCACCTCTTCTATCGCCTCACCTCCGGCGAGCATGTCGCCGTGCCGGTGGGCCTGATCGACGACGGCCGCGCCTGGCGCTTCGAGGCCGAGATCTTTATCGACGAGAAGCCCGCCTTCTACGACTTCGCCAATGCCACCCACAAGATGACCGGCGCCGAGGTCTTCGCCGCCTTCGCCCAACAGGAGTAGCCCCGGCCTTCGCCGGGCGGCGCCGGCCCTGCTGCATTGCTCCCGCCATGGGGATTGCCCCCTGGCGGGACCGATTCCAACGACACCGGTCTCCAGGGACGCGGGCCCTTTATCCCGCTTAAGCCCCTCCGTCTACGCTCGATTAAAGCTCGGCCGCGATTGGCCGATTAGCTAGTTATGATCAAGGAAAAGCTATCTTTGCCTTAGGCGATAGCTGTGTCCCCACCCCAGACGCCGAGGGGGCCGCATGTCCGAGCACAAGCCTGCCGATCAATTGCTGCAGGAGCTGGAGCAGGTCAATACTCAACTTCTCCAGTCCGAGAAGCTGGCGGCCATCGGTCAGTTGGCCGCCGGGGTTGCCCACGAAATCAATAACCCCATCGGCTACGTCTTCTCCAACCTCAAGTCCCTGGCACAATATGTCGAGGATCTCCTGCGCATCGCCGATGCGGCCGATGAGGTCAACAGCCTTGAAGCACTCAGAGCCCTGAAGTCCCGGCTGGACTATGAGTTTCTGCGCCAGGACATCGGTGCCCTCTTGCACGAATCGGCGGAGGGGATCACGCGTATCAAGAGCATCATTACGGCCCTCAAGGACTTTTCCCATATCGACGACGAGGACTTCCGCAGCGCCGACCTCCACCACGGGCTGGAGAGCACCCTCAACCTGGTCAATAACGAACTGAAGTACAAGGCGGAGGTGATCAAGGACTATGATCCCGAGCTCCCCAGCATCGAGTGCCTGCCTTCACAGATCAATCAGGTGATCCTCAACCTGCTGACCAATGCCGCTCAGGCCATCGAGGGGAGCGGTCGCATCACGCTATCCACCGGCCGCCACGGCGACGAGGTCTGGTTCGAGGTGGGCGACAATGGGCAGGGCATCGCTCCGGAGCATCAGAGCCGCCTCTTCGATCCCTTCTTCACCACCAAGCCGGTGGGGGAAGGCACCGGCCTGGGCCTGGCGCTCTCCCATAGCATCGTGCAGAAACACGGTGGACGCATCGAGGTCGACAGCGCCCCATCATGCGGCAGTCGCTTCCGGGTCTGGCTGCCGATTACCCAGCCATCCCATGATGCGGAACCCAGCCCATGATGTTTGCTGCCTCCACTGCCCAGGCAGCCACCGTGCTGTTGGTGGACGATGAACCCAATGTGCTCTCGGCCATCAAACGCGAGCTGCGCCACGAGCCCTACCGGCTGCTCATGGCCGAAAGCGGCGAGGCGGCCCTTGAGCTACTGGCAGAAGAGGACATCGACCTGGTGATCTCGGATGCCATCATGCCGGGGATGGATGGGGCCCAACTGCTGGCGGAAATCCAGCAGCGTCGGCCCAGCTGCGTGCGTATCCTGCTGACCGGCAAGGCCGACCTCTCGGCGACCATCCGCGCCATCAATGAAGGGCACATCTATCGCTATATTGCCAAGCCCTGGGATGATCACGAGCTGCTACTGACCCTTCGCCATGCCCTGTCCCATCTGCAGAGCGAACGGGAGAGGCGGCGCCTGGAAGCACTGACCCAGGCTCAGAATGAAGAGCTGCTGGCACTCAATGCCGACCTGGAACGGCGGGTCGCGGCACGCACCGAGGAGCTCCAGCAGACCGCAGACATGCTCGATGCCGCCTATGGTGAGCTCAAGCAGAGCTATGTCATCACTACCCGGGTTTTCTCAACCCTGATCAACCAGCGCCTGCCCCGGTCCCTCCAGACCAATGCCCAGGTAGGCCGGCTGGTGCGCGCCTTCGCCGACGATCAAGGCCTCGATGAGTCGCTGCGACATGACCTGGAAATGGCCGCGGCCCTCTATAACCTGGGTCGCCTGAGCTGGGACGACCAGATGCTGACCACCCCGGCCCAGCGCCTCTATGCCAAGCAGCAGAGCGAATACCGTCGCTACCCTGAAGCCGGCGAAGCACTGCTGATGACACTAGAACCCCTGCAAGGCGCGGCACGGCTGATTCGTCACCATAGAGAGTACTGGAATGGCTCCGGCTATCCCGATCGGCTCAGGGACGAGACGATCCCCTACGGCGCCCGCCTGCTGGGCCTGGCGGTGGACTTTATCGAACTGCAGCGGGGCATGATCCTGCCTCGCCAGGTATCCCGCCCCGGGGCCCTGGAGCTACTCCAGAAGCTGGCCGGCCGAGTTTATGACCCCGAACTGTGTCGAGCCTTTATCGCCCTGTGTCAGGAGCAAGCCCCCGACCTGGGGCTCCAGGATGCCCGGGTCATGACCCTGGATACCCGCCAGGTGGAGCCGGGCATGGTGCTGGTACAGGATTTGCACTCCACCGAGGGCATGCTGCTGATCAACCACGGCAAGGCCCTGACGGCATCCTTGATCGAGCGGCTGATTCGTTTCGAGGAAACCGAGGGTGCCAGCTATACCCTGATCGTTCGTCCCGCCGAGAGCGAAGAGGAGGTCTAATGATCCCTGGCCACGACTCCGTCCTAACAAGCCAGTGACCCCATGAAGATGCGCCTGATGGTCGGCCATACCTACCATGGCCTGGTTGGACTGACCTGTGTCGTGCTGGGGCTGGTCGGCGTGGCCTTGACTCCCACCACAGGCGGCGGACTGCTGCTGCGAGCCGATGCGGCCCTGGTCCTGGGAGGGGTGGGCCTGGCGCTCCTCAGCCTGGCGCTGACCGGGCGCCGTCTCGCCCAGGGCATGCTATTGGGCACACTGATCGGCCTAGCATTGATAACGATGCTGCCCATCTCACTGCCCACGCCGCCCGCGTCCTGGTGGCCCCTGGGGATCACTGTCCTGGGACTCCTGGCATGGATGCGGGACGAGACGGGATCGAGGCGACTCGCCCGGCTTATCGGCACCCTGATGACGGCGATCAACCTGGGCCTGCTGGCAGCCATCTGGCTGGGAGACCCGCCCGGCCTCGACCCCCACTTCCAGACGCCCCTACTCATGGGGCTGGTGCCCCTGGCCCTGAGCCTGCTGCTCATGTTGCCACCGCCCGCGCCACGCCAACCCCGAGGGTTCCCGGGACGCCTGGCCCTCCTGGCAGGGCTGGGAGGAATCACCCTCTCGGTCAGCGGCTGGTATCTGCTGGGCCTTCAGGGGCAGCAGCGCATCGAAGAGCAAGCCCGATCGGTCGCCGACCAGGCCTGGTCACGCCTGGAAGCCGAGCTGAGCGACTACAGTCAGCTGATTCGGCGCCAGGCCGGGCGCTGGCAGGCCCTCGGCGCGCTCCCCGACGCCCCCCTGCGTGATCAGGAAGTCCACAGCTACCTGGACGACTTTCCCCAACTCAGCCTACTGGCCGTACTGGATCGCGACCTGATCCCTCTCTGGGAAGAGTCCCGCGAAACCGAGACCTCACCGACCAGCCAGGCATACCTCGACTCGCCCCACCATCGCCAATGGCTGGAGGGGGTGCTGGGTGGAGATGACTCCCGTCTCAGCCCGATTCTGTCCCGGGGCGAGAATATCCAGCTATTGCTGGCCCACCCCTTGTCACTGCCCGACTCCCCGACTCATCTCCTGTTGGCCAGCCTGTCCCTTGTCCCGCTACTGGAAACTCAGCTCGATGCCCTGGGGCCCCTGGCCATCCACCTCCACGAGGGAGACCGGAACCTCTACCCCCGGCACGACCATGAGCATTGGCAGGCGGGTCGACGACTGCTGATGCGCGATATCAAGCTTCCGCAGGGAGAGCACTGGCGGCTAGAGATCACCCACTCCCCCCGACAGTTGCTCCAAGCCACCCTTCCCGCCAACCTGATTCTGATGACTGGCCTGCTGTTCAGCTATCTCCTGATGCTGAGCCAGGGGCTATTTCGCCTCTCGAAACACCACCTGCACCAGTTGGACAAGAACCACCGCACCCTGCAACACACGCTGCGCGAACGGGATCAGTTCTATACCCTCTCCGCGGACCTCTTCTGCCGGGTCGACCTGGAAGGGCACTTGATGCAGATCAACCCCGCCTTCCAACGACTGCTCGGATATGCTCCGGAGCAGCTGGTCGGCCGCCCTTACCACGCCTTGGTCGACTCCCAGGACCAGCCCATCATTGCCGCTGCCATCAAGCGCCTGGAGGAGGGAGAGCCGATTCAAGGCATGGAAGTCCGCCTGCGTGATTGCCGTGACCACATTCACTGGGTAGAGATAAACGCCAATCTCGGCGAGGAGCGGGTGATCTATGCCGTGGCCCGGGAGATCACCCAGCGCAAGCAGAATGAACAGCAGCTGCTACATCACCAACGCCTCTTCCAGATCGTCGGGCATACGGCGCTGATCGGCGGCTGGTATATGGAAGCGGGGCGGGCCCCGATCTGGTCCGATGCACTCTGCGCCATCCACGAGGTGCCATCAGGCTTCCAGCCCACCCTGGAACAGGCCATCGGCTTCTATGCCGCCGAGTCACGAACACGTTTTCGTCAGGATTTCGAAAGCTGTGCACGTGAAGGCATCGCCTTCGACGACGAGTATGAACTGGTTACCGCCAAGGGGCGTCGCCTCTGGGTGCGAGTGATCGGCGAGGCAGTTCATGATGATCTGGGGGGCATTCAGCGCGTCCAGGGCTCCACCCAGGACATCACGGAGCACCGCTGCCTGCAGCGGGAAGTTTCCTCCCTGGCCGAGCGCCTGACCACTACCCTGGAGAGCATCACCGACGGCTTCTTCACCCTGGATAGGCAATGGCGCTTCACTTACCTCAATCGTGAGGCGGAAAAGACCCTGGGATACTCACGCCGTCAGCTTATTGACCAGAACCTATGGATGGCCTTCCCCGAAGCCGTGGGCAGCCGGTTCGAGATCGAATATCGTCGCGCCATGACCTCTCAGACGGCCATGCACTTCGAAGCCTACTACTCACCGCTGAGGCTCTGGTGTGAGGCGCATGCCTACCCCTCTGACGAGGGGCTCGCGGTCTACTTCCGCAACATCAATCAACGCAAGACCGCCGAGCGACAGCTGCATCTGCTGGAACGCAGCATCGAGTCGACCCTCAACGGGGTGGTTATCGCCGATGCCGGTCGGCCCGACCACCCCATCGTCTATGTCAATGCCGCCTTCGAGCGAATCACCGGCTATAGCCGCGATGAGGTGCTGGGCCACAATTGCCGCTTCCTGCAAGGCGAACATACCGCCCCCAAAGCGATCAGCGAAATTCGCCGAGGACTGGCCACGCAACGCGATATCCATGTCACCCTACGCAACTACCACAAGGATGGCACCCCCTTCTGGAACGACCTCTACCTGTCGCCGGTGCGCAATGAAGCCGGGGAGGTGAGCCACTTTATCGGGGTGCAGAATGATATCTCCGCCCAACGCGAGTACGAGTCGCAACTGGCCTACAACGCCAACCACGATGCTCTCACCGGCCTGCCTAACCGCTGGCTGCTGGAGGATCGCCTGCGCCAGGACTGCCAGTTCGCCAACCGCCATGGCCTGCTGCAAGGGGTACTCTTCATCGACCTGGATGGCTTCAAGCCCATCAATGACACCCTGGGCCATACCCTCGGCGACCGGGTCCTGATCGAGGTGGCCAGGCGCCTTTCGGATACGGTACGCCCCGGGGATACCGTGGCACGCTTCGGCAGCGATGAGTTCGTGGTGCTGCTTCCAGAGCTGGTCAGCGAAGAGGATGCCCTACCCTTGGTCGAGAGAGTGCTGAACAGCGTGGCCAGGCCCTATCGCCTGACCGATAGCGAGCTTCGCCTCACCGCCAGTATCGGCATCGCCACCGGACACGGCGAAATCGAGGACCCCATGAATCTCGTTCAGCAGGCGGATCTGGCCATGTACAAGGCCAAGCGCCTGGGGCGCAACACCTACCACTGGTACACCGAGGACCTCAATCACAAGGTCAGCGAGCGAGTCAGGCTACGCAGCGACCTGCAGCAAGCCATCGATGAGGAACAGTTCGAGCTGCACTACCAGCCCCAGATCCATGGCCCCAGCGGTACCGTGATCGGCTTCGAGGCACTGATCCGCTGGCGCCACCCTCTTCACGGCTTCGTCTCACCGGCGGACTTTATTCCCCTGGCCGAGGATACAGGACAGATCATCCCGATCAGCGACTGGGTACTGGCCACCGCCTGCCGAGACAACCGCCATCTCAATTCCCTGGGGCTGGGAGAGTTCCGCATGGGGGTCAATGTCTCTCCCATGCAGTTCCAGCGCCGCCACTTCGTGGACGGCGTCCTCCAGAACCTGGATGCCGCTGGACTCTCTCCGTCCCTGCTGGAACTGGAACTCACCGAGGGCATCCTGATGGAAAAGGCGGATTACGCCATCGAGACCCTGCATGCACTGCGCCAGGCAGGCCTCAGCGTAGCCATTGATGACTTTGGCACCGGCTTCTCGAGCCTGAGCTACCTGAAGTACCTGCCGGTGGACAAGATCAAGATCGACCGTTCCTTTATCCAGGAGGTGATCAGCGACCACCGAGATGCTGCCATCATTCAGGGCGTGCTCTCCATGGCGATCCCCTTGCAGCTTCAGGTCGTGGCCGAGGGAGTCGAAACTCAGGCCCAGTATGCCTACCTGCGCAAGCATCTCTGCGACCTCTACCAGGGCTACTATTTCGCCCGCCCCATGCCCCTGGCCGACCTGGAGATCTACCTGCGGGAGCATCATGCCGCCAGGCACCTCGACAAGGCTCGTCAGAATGGTGACGAGGATCGCCAGACCCTGCTGCTGTTGGACGACGAACCGAATATCCTCAATGCCCTCAACCGCGCCCTGCGCCGTGACGGCTATCGCATCCTGACCACCAGCAACCCTCACGAGGCCTTCGAACTGCTGGCCACTCATGAAGTCCAGGTGATCATCTCCGACCAGCGCATGCCGGCCATGAGCGGCACCGAGTTCCTGCACCGGGTCAAGGACCTTTACCCCCAGACCATGCAGATCGTGCTCTCCGGCTATACCGACCTGAAGACGGTGACCACCGCCATTAACGAGGGCGCCATCTACAAGTTCCTGACCAAGCCCTGGGATGACGACGAATTGCGTCTCGTGGTGCAGCGAGCGTTCCGCGAAGCCGCCGTCGTCCAGGTCCGTCATCGCGATCAAGCGGCGTCACGCCACTGACTGGTGAAGAACGTATCGCCCCCATGCCTCCCCGGAATGGGCCGAGTAGCGCCTCGGTCGTCGCTGCACCCACAAGATGACCGGCACCGAGGTCTTCGCCGCCTTCGCTCGGCAGGAGTAACGAGACTTCGCCGGGAGGCGCCGGCCCTGCTACATTGGTCCCGCCAGGGCGCGCCCTGGTCCCGCGATTTCACTGACGAGAAGGATGTCCGACATGAGTCTTGCCATCGGCGACAAGCTGCCCAACCTGACCCTCAAGACCAACGGTGCCCAGGGCCCCGAGGATATCGACACCGATGCGCTCTTCGCCGGCAAGAAGGTAGTGCTCTTCGCCGTGCCCGGCGCCTTTACCCCCGGCTGCTCCAACACCCATATGCCGGGCTTCGTGATCAAGGCCGACGAGATCCTCGCCAAGGGCGTGGACGCCATCGTCTGCACCTCGGTCAACGACGCCTTCGTGATGGACGCCTGGCAGAAGGACCAGAACGCCCAGGCCATCACCATGCTGGCCGACGGCAGCGCCGATTTCGCCGAGGCCATCGGCCTGAGCAAGGACCTCACCGCCGCCGGCCTGGGCGTGCGCAGCCAGCGCTATGCGCTGATCGCCAACGACGGCGTGGTGGAGTACCTGGGCGTCGATGACAAGGGCGTCGACAAGAGCAGCGCCGAGACCATCCTCGCCCAGCTGTAACGAACTACCGCGAGTCCCCGAGGGCCGGCGATCGCCGGCCCTTTTTGTCACCGAGAATCGACATGACACGCCTTATCGAACCCGAGACCCCGCGCCTGCGGCTGCGCCAGTGGCGGGAGGGCGACCTGGCGCCCTTCGCCGCCCTGAATGCCGACCCCGAGGTGATGGCGCACTTCCCGGCGCCGCTGAGCCGCGCCGAGAGCGATGCCCTGGCCGGGCGTATACGTGGACTGATCACCGAGCGGGGCTGGGGCCTCTGGGCGGTGGAGATAAAGCAGGGCGAGAGCCTACAGGCGTCCCTACCAACGTCCTTTATCGGCTTCGTGGGACTGCATATCCCCCGGGACGACCTGCCCTTCGCGCCCTGCGTGGAGATCGGCTGGCGCCTGGCGCGGCCCTCTTGGGGACACGGCTATGCCCGGGAGGCGGCCGAGGCCGCCCTGGCGGTGGCCTTCGACTCGCTGGGGCTCGACGAGGTGGTCTCCTTCACCAGCCTCGACAATCGCCGCTCCCGGGCGGTGATGGCGCGGCTCGGCATGCACCACGATGCCACCTTCGAGCACCCCGCCCTGCCCCCGGGCCACCCGCTGCGCCCCCATTGCCTCTATCGGCTGGGTGCCGCCGACTGGCGCGGCGCGCGCCGCTGATCGACCCGACGCCAAGAATCGACGAGGCCCTCCATGGAGGGCCTCGTGGGGAAGCGTGACGCCGGGGTAGTGGCAGGACAGGCGCCTGGCGAAACGGCCGGTTCAGGCCGCTTGGCGAGGCGCCCGCCCCTTGCGAGAGTAGCTGCCCTTGCCCTTCTTGGGGATCTCGCGCCGCTGCTTGAACAGCGGGGTGCGTAGCGTCGCCTTGAGGGCATTATCGCGAATCTTGCCGGTCTTCTTCATCGAGACATTCCTTGGATGACACGGGAGACGAACACCGCCTCCCGGCGCCCCTAGGACTGTAACCGTGCCCGGGGGTTCCCTCAATCCTTCGCCGCCCCGGCCTCGACCACCCGGCGCTGCCGCTGCGCCGCCATCCGCACCACGCTGCCCACCAGGATCAGGCAGGGCGAGGGCAGCGGCTCGGCCGCCAGGCGTGCGGGCATATCGGCCAGGGTGCCGATCAGCGCCCGCTGCTCGGGCAGGCTGGCGTTGGCCACCAGCATGATCGGCCAGTCGTCGGGCAGGCCGGCGCCGCGCAGGCCGGCACAGATCGCCTCGACCTTGGCCAGGCCCATATAGAACACCAGGGTCTCGTCGCGACGCGCCAGCGCCGCCCAGTCCGGCTCGCCATCCAGGCGGCACAGCTGGGCGGTCACCAGGCGCAGCTGCTGGGCATGGGCGCGGTCGGTGAGCGGAATGCCCAGGCCCGCGCAGGCCGCCGAGGCGGCGGTGATGCCGGGCACGATCTCGCTGGGCACCCCCGCCGCATCGAGGGCGGCCAGCTCCTCGCCCATGCGACCGAAGACCCCGGGGTCGCCGCCCTTGAGGCGCACCACCGACTTGCCCTGCCCCGCCAGTTCCACCAGCAGCTCGCCGATCTCCGTCTGGGGCACGCTATGGTGGCCACTCGCCTTGCCCACGTAGTAGCGCTCCCGGTGGGCAGGAATCAGCGCCAGCACCTCATCGCCCACCAGGCGGTCGTAGACCACCGCATCGGCCTCGCCCAGCAATCGGGCGGCCCTAAGGGTCAGCAGCTCCGCCGCGCCGCTGCCGGCCCCCACCAGGTAGACGCTGCCGGGGCGACAGTCACCGCCCAGGGCGCCGTCTTCACGATGGTGCCTTCCATCTATCCGCCAGGAGGTCGTGTCGGCGATGCGCCGGGCCAGACCCCGCAGCGGCGCCAGCAGGGCGTCCCATGCCAGTCGGGCCTTGATACTCGGGTTCAGGGTTCGCATGGGGCTCTCTCCTCTTCGGCACACGCCGCGCGGTGCTCTTCGATCAGGGATTTCAACTCGGGAATGCAGCTGCCGCACTGGGTGCCACAGGCCAGCCGGGCGCCCAGCGATTCGACGCTGGCCTCGCCGCCGCGGATCGCCGTGACGATGGCCTTCTGGCCCACCTGGTGGCAGCTGCACACCACCGGGCCGCTGTCGGCGGCGCCGTCGTCGCAGCCGGCCAGCAGGCGGCGCCGGCGCTCGGGGGCCAGGGCCTCGTCGCGGGCGGCCTCGGCGAGGCGTTCGTCGAGCCAGGCCAGCCCCGGCAGCTCCGCCGGGGGGCCCACCATCAGCCACCAGCGCAGGCGACCGTCCTCGATACCCGCGGCGCGCAGGCGCCCGCCGGCGGGGTCTTCCAGCCACAGCGCCGCGGCCACCGGCAGATGGTGCGCGAGCCAGGCCAGCCAGTCGCGATCGGCGCTCTCGGGGGCCCCGGCCAGCTGCCAGCGCTGGCCATGGGCCAGGGGGATGCGCGCCCAATAGGCGGCATCCGTGCACCAGTCGGGGGGCACCGCCAGGTCATCGGCCACCAGCAGGGTCGCCTCCCAGGCGACAGGCAGCGGCGTCAGGGCCACGGCGCCGTGCTTGGACTCGGGCTGGCCGGAGAGTGGGTCGAGGTGGGCCTCCAGCAGGCTGCCCATGCGCGCGCTCCCGCTGAAGCGGTCGCTCCAGTGCATGGGCACGAATACCTCGCCGCGGCGCTGCCCCTTGGTGAGCCGCACCCGGCCGAGATAATCGCCACCGGCACCGGTGAGCCGGGCCAGTTGCTGGTCGCCGACGCCCAGCACCAGGGCATCCTCGGGAGTGATCTCGATAAAGGGCTCGGCGCGGTGGTTCATCAGCCGCGGCGCCCGGGCGGTACGGGTCATGGTGTGCCACTGGTCGCGGATGCGCCCGGTGTTGAGGCGCAGCGGCCGCGCCTCGCTGAGGCGCTGCTCGGGCTCCCGCGGGCGCACCGCAATCAGCCGAGCCAGGCCGTCCGGGGTGGTGAAGCGGCCATCCTCGAAGAGCCGCGCGGTGCCCCGGGGCGCGGCGGCGTTGACCGGCCACTGGATGGGCGCCAGGGCGTCGTAGGCATCCCGGTCCAGCCCGGCCAGGCCGGAGATATCGAATAGCCGCTTGCCCTTGTCCGGGGTGTCAGCAGGGTTCTCGAAGCCGGAGAGCCGGGCATGCTCGTCGAAGATCTCCGCCGGATGCGCATAGTCGAAGGCCTCGCCATAGCCCAGCCGCTGGGCCACCCGGGTAATGATCCACCAATCGTGCTTCGCCTCCCCGGGCGGCGGCAGCAGGCCCCGCTGGCGGGAGATGCGCCGCTCGGAGTTGGTCACGGTGCCGTTCTTCTCCGACCAGGAGGAGGCCGGCAGCACGATATCCGCATAGGCCAGCAGGTCGGTGTCGGCCATGCACTCGTTGACGATCACCAGCGGGCACTTCTCGAGTGCCGCCCGCACCCGGTCGGCCCGGGGCAGGCTCACCGCCGGGTTGGTGGCCATGATCCACAGCGCCCGGACCTCGCCCCGCTCGATGGCCTCGAAGAGTTCCACCGCCTTGTGGCCGGGCCCCTCGGGCAGGCTCGGGGTCAGCGACTCGGTGGTCCAGAAGCGGGTCACCCGGTCGAGGGCGCCCGGGGTGTGGTAGTCCATATGGGCGGCCAGTTGGTTGGCCAGGCCGCCCACCTCGCGGCCGCCCATGGCGTTGGGCTGGCCGGTGATGGAGAAGGGCCCAGCCCCGGGCAGGCCGAGCTTGCCGCCGGCCAGGTGGCAATTGATGATGGCGTTGCACTTGTCGGTGCCGCTGGAGGACTGGTTGACCCCCTGGGAGTAGAGGGTCACCACGTGCAGCTGGCTGGCGAACCAGTAGTAGAAGGTCTCCAGGCGCTCCGGGTCGAGGTCGCAATCGGCGGCCACGGCGGCCACCGAGCCGTCCTCTTCCCGGGCCGCGGCCAGGGCCTCCTCCAGCCCCTGGGTGTGCTTCTCCAGGTAGACCCGATCGAGCTTGCCCTTGTCGGCCATCCAGGCCAGCAGGCCGTTGAACAGCCGGGCGTCGCTGCCGGGTTTGAGGCCCAGGTAGAGGTCGGCGATCTCGCAGCTGTCGGTGACCCGGGGGTCGATCACCACCACCCGCATCAACGGATTGCGGGTCTTGGCCACCTTGAGGCGCTGGTAGAGCACCGGGTGGTTCCAGGCCAGGTTGGAGCCCACCAGCACCACCAGCTCGGCCTCCTCCAGGTCCTCGTAGCAACAGGGCACGGCGTCGGCCCCCAGGCTGCGCTTGTAGGCGGCCACCGCCGAGGCCATGCACAGCCGCGAGTTGGTATCCAGGTGCGGGGTGCCGAGGAAGCCCTTGAACAGCTTGTTGGCGACGTAATAGTCCTCGGTGAGCAGCTGGCCGGAGAGGTAGGCCGCCACGGCGCCGTCGCCGTGCTCGCTTCGGGTCGCCGCCAGGCGATCGGCCACGGCGGAAAGCGCCGTCTCCCAGTCCACCTCGACGCCGTCGACCCGGGGCCGGGTCAGGCGGCCCTGGTGGCCCAGGGTCTCGTGCAGGGCCGAGCCCTTGACGCAGAGGCGGCCATAATTGGCCGGGTGCTCGCTGTCGCCGCCGACGCCGACGATCCGCTCGCCCTCCAGTTCCGCCAGTACGCCACAGCCGACGCCACAATAGGGGCAGGTGGTTCGCGCCTGATGCATAGGGTTGCCTCTTGAAACGACGATGGCGCCCTCCCTCGGCCGCTAAGCCGTGGGCAGGACGCCATTGTCGTGTTCGCTGAACTGCTGATATCGATAGGACCGCCATTGGTCCCGGGTTACTTCCTAACAAGCAAGGCGTATGCCATAAGACCGTAGAAGCGTTATAACCCACTGACTGGCCAAGGCATTATGGAGAACGACCAGGCCCCTGGGTTACCCCGGCCGCGCCCCCACGCACCACTACAAGGCACCCATTGACGTCACTGCACCCCGGCGGCGCAATCCCGGCCACCCCATGGCGGTGCCGGCCTTCGCCAAGCGGCAAATATGCAGACCGCTCCCAAGGCTATCGCCATTGGAATGACGAGGGGCGCTGGGGGCAGGATGGAGCGGGGTTTTTTTGCCAGGGGTGAGGAGGATTCCTCCGAACGGGCTGGCCATGGATGGCCAGCCCCGGCCCTGCAAGCGGCGCAGGATGCGAGAGCGCCGCAGGACAAAAGTAGCGCCCAGGGAGGGGTTCACCGCGCCCCGCGACGACCTGCCCCCAGGGTAGCCCCGGGCCTCCTACAGAGTGCACGCGACTGCGATAGCCCTGTGTTCCCCGCCCCGATCCCCGGCCAGCTGGAACGCTTATTGCAAGGCTATAAGACCTTAGCTTCCCGCGAGTCCCGTTATGTCCCCACCCACGTCCCTGAAGATATTGCTGGTCGACGACGAAGTGGTGCGCGCCGCCATGGTGGAGGAGGCCCTGACCCACGAGGGACACCGGGTGATCTGCCGCCTGGCCAGCCCCGCCAGCCTCAACGAGATGGTGGCCCGTCATGCCCCCGATGTGGTGATCATCGATATGGAGTCCCCGGACCGGGACACCCTGGACAGCATGGCGCTGCTCAATCGCGAGAACCCGCGCCCGGTGGTCTTCTTCGCCGATCAGCACGACCCGGACACCCTGCAGGCCGCCCTCAAGGTCGGGGTCAGCGCCTATGTGGTGGACGGCCTGGTGCCCGGCCGGGTCAAGCCGATCATCGAGGTGGCCATCGCCCGCTTCGACGCCTTTCAGTCGCTGCGCCGCGAACTGGACAAGACCCGCAACCAGCTCAGCGAACGCAAGCGCATCGAACGCGCCAAGGGGCTGCTGATGAAGCACCAGAACACCGACGAGGAGCAGGCCTACCGGATGCTGCGCAAGCTGGCCATGGATCGTGGCCAGCGCATCGCCCAGGTGGCCGACAACGTCATCGATATCCTCGAACGCCTGGAGAACGGCCTATGACCTTCCTACCGGATGCCGAACGTCCCGACCTGACCCTGGGCTTCGTGCCGCTGCTGGATTCGGCCCTGCTGGTGATCGCCCGGGAGGCGGGCTTCTTCGCCGACCAGGGCCTGGACGTGACCCTGGCCCGCCAGAACACCTGGTCGACCCTGCGCGACAAGGTGGCCGCCGGCCTGCTGGACGGCGCCCAGATGCTCGCCCCCCTGCCGCTGGCCATGAGCCTGGGGCTGGGCCGGGCCCCCTGCGAGACCCTGGCGCCGGTGACCCTGTCCCGCAACGGCAACGCCCTGGTACTCTCCGAACGCCTCGCCGAGGCCAGCCACGCCCATCTGGCGGTGGACCCGGCGCGCGGCGCCCGGGCCCTGGCCGCGGCCCTGCCGACGCTGCCCCGACCACCGCGGCTGGCCATGGTCTACCCCTACTCCTGTCAGCACTATCAGTTGCGCCACTGGCTCGACCTGGGCGGCCTCGACCCGCAGCACGACGCCGAGCTGGTGGTACTGCCGCCGCCGCGCATGGTGGATGCCATGGAGGCCGGCGAGATCGACGGCTTCTGCGTCGGCGAGCCCTGGGGCAGCCTGGCCCAGCACCGCGGTGCGGGACGCATCGTCGCTACCGGCGCCCAGCTGTGGCCGGAGGCTCCGGAGAAGGTGCTGGGAGTGACCCGTTCCTGGGCACGCTGCTATCCGGCCACCCTGGCGCGACTGATCGTCGCCCTGCAGCGGGCCGGCGACTGGCTGGCGGAGGACCCCGGCCATGCCCGCCGCACCCTGGAGTGGCTGGCCCTGCCCCCCTATCTGGATCGCTCGGTGGCCCACCTCTCGCGGCTGGCCCTTAACGAGGCGCCGATGCGTCAGCGCCTCGCCGGCAGCCTGCGCCCCGATCCCCAGGCCGCCGCCGGCTTCGCCGAGCACCTGGACCAGGCCCTGCGCCGCGAGGGACGCCGCCTGGACCAGGCCCTGCGCCGCGAGGGACGCCGCCTGGACCTGGCCGGCCTGCGGGCCTGCCATGACCCCGTGCATTATGACGCGGCCCTGCACCAGGCGGGTGCAGACGATGCCGAAGGTGACGCGCCCCCGGCCCCACATCCGAATAGCAACCCTATGTAATCACGGAAAAAATCGGCTTACCCCGGCATATTGGCCGGGTTCTTGAAGGTCCTTGACCAGTACGAGGCATCAACGGCGATTGCCTCGACAGGATTCAGACAACGGCGTCTTCCCCTGGCCCACGGGCCAGAGGAAGGCGCCGTTTTTGGTTTTCGGCATGGACAGGAGGTGCACCCATGGCCCAGCGAACCCCGGACGATCCCCTGGTGATCATCGGCAACGGCATGGCCGGCCACCGGCTGGTGGAGGCCCTGATCAAGCGGTCCGACCGCCCCGCGCGCATCATCGTGCTGGGCGAGGAGTCCGCCCCGGCCTACAACCGCATCCTGCTCTCCCCCTGGCTGGCCGGTGAGATGGCCCGCGACGCCCTGACCCTGCGCGACACCAGTTGGTATGCCGACCAGGGCATCGAGCTGATCCTCGGCGAGCGCGTCACCGGGATCGACCGCCAGGCACGCCGCCTCGTCACCGACGCCGGACGCACCCTCGACTATGGCCGCCTGGTGCTGGCCACCGGCTCGCGCCCGGCCATGCCGGCGGTGCCCGGCATCGAGCTGGCGGGGGTGCACGGCTTCCGCGACCTGGACGACGCCGAGGCCCTGATGGCCGCCGCCGACGCCGGCGCCGAGACCCTGGTAGTGGGGGGCGGCCTGCTGGGCCTGGAGGCCGCCGAGGGCATGCGCAAGCGCGGCTGCCGGGTCGGCGTCCTGCAACGCGCCGACCGGCTGATGAACCGCCAGCTCGACGCCACCGCCGCCGCCCTGCTGGAGGCCGAACTGACCCAGCGCGGCCTGGCGATCCACACCGGCGCGCGCCTGGCGCGGCTGGAGGACGACGGCCGCGGCCGGGTGGCGGCGGTGCACCTGGAGGACGGGCGCCGCCTGGCCGCCGACTGCGTGGTGATCGCCGCCGGTATCGCCCCCAATACACAACTGGGCGAAGCCGCCGGCCTGGTCATGGGACGTGCCATCCGGGTCGACGACTTCCTCACCAGCTCCGACCCGCATATCCATGCCCTCGGCGAATGCTGCGAGTTCGCGGGCCACACCTACGGCCTGGTGGAACCGATCTGGCGCCAGGTGGAGGTGCTGGCCGCGCGCCTGTGCGGCGAGACCACGCCCGGCTACCGGGAGGCCGCGACCGCCACCAAGCTCAAGGTCAGCGGCATCGCCCTCTACGCCTTCGGCCCCACCGAGGCCGACGCCGACCACGAGGTGCTGGTCTACCACGACCCCGACCAGGGCGACTACCGCCGGCTGCTGCTGCGCGACGGCCGCCTGGAAGGCGCGGTGCTCTATGGCGATACCGCCATGGGCCCCTGGTACTTCGCCCAGGCCCAGGCCGGCCGCGATCTCGGCGCCTGCCGCCCAGCCCTGCTACTCGGCGCGGCCGATGCCGACGCCCTGCTCGACGCCCCGAATTCCACTACCCAGACCCGCCCCGTGAAGGAGGCCGCATAACATGTCCACGCAACAGCAGTTGATCATCATCGGTAACGGCATGGTCGGCCACCACCTGGTCGAACAACTGGTCGAACGCGGCGCCCATAAGCGCTATGCCATCACCGTGTTCGGCGAGGAGCGCCACCTGGCCTATGACCGGGTGCACCTCTCCGAGTACTTCGCCGGCCGCGATGCCGAGTCGCTGGCCCTCTCCACCGGCGACTACTATGCCGAGCACGGCATCGAACTGCGCCTCGACGAGGCCGTGACCACCATCGACCGCGACCGCGGCGAGGTGGTCACCCCCCAGGGCCGCTACCCCTACGACCGCCTGGTGCTGGCCACCGGCTCCTACCCCTTCGTGCCGCCGATTCCCGGCAACGACCGGGAGGGCTGCCTGGTCTACCGTACCCTGGATGACCTGGACGCCATCCGCGCCGCGGCGGAAAACGCCGCCACCGGCGTGGTGGTGGGCGGCGGCCTGCTGGGCCTGGAGGCGGCCAATGCCCTGCGTGGCCTGAATCTCGACACCGCCGTGGTGGAATTCGCCCCCCGCCTGATGCCCATGCAGGTCGACAGCGAGGGCGGCGAACTGCTGCGCGAGAAGATCGAGGCGCTGGGCGTGCAGGTACTCACCGAGCGCGCCACCCAGCGCATCGAGGACGGCGAGGCCGGCCAGCACCGCATGGTGTTCCAGGACGACAAGGTGCTGGAGGCCGACCTGATCGTCTTCTCCGCCGGCATCCGCCCCCGGGACGAACTGGCCCGGGAGAGCGCCCTGGAGCTCGGCGAGCGCGGCGGCGTGGTGATCGACGACCGCTGCCTGACCAGCGACCCGGCGATCCTGGCGGTCGGCGAGGTGGCCCTCTGGAACAACAGCATCTTCGGCCTGGTGGCCCCCGGCTACCGGATGGCCCGGGCCGCCGCCGACACCCTGATGGCCGATGCCCTGGAGCGCGAGCCCGAGACCTTCCGCGGCGCCGATATGAGCACCAAGCTCAAGCTGCTCGGCGTCGACGTGGGTGCCATCGGCGATGCCCACGGCGACCGTACCCCGGGCGCACGGATGTTCCGCTACCTGGACCAGATCAAGCAGGAGTACCGCAAGCTGGTGGTCTCCGGCGACGGCAAGAAACTGCTCGGCGCCATGCTGGTGGGTGACAACGCCACCTACGACACCCTGATGCAGTACTACGCGGGCGGCATCGAGCTGCCGGCGGATCCCGCCTCGCTGATCCTGCCCTCGAGCGACGGCGCCCCGGCGCTGGGCCCCGACGCCCTGCCCGAGACGGCCATGATCTGCTCCTGCCATAACGTCACCAAGGGCGACGTCTGCGCCTCGATCGACGGCGGCGCCGCGGACCTGGGCAGCGTCAAGGGCGCGACCCGCGCCAGCACCGGTTGCGGCGGCTGTGCGGCCCTGCTCAAGAGCGTGGTCGAGCACGAACTGGAGAGCCGCGGCGTCGAGGTGGACCGCTCCCTCTGCGAGCACTTCGCCCATACCCGCCAGGAGCTCTACGATATCGTCCGCGTGGAGGGCATCAAGACCTTTAGCGAGCTGATGGAGACGCACGGCAACCCGGAGACCCATCGCCTCGGCTCTCCATCAGCCCCGAGGCTCGGCTGCGATATCTGCAAGCCGGCGGTGGCCTCGATCCTCGCCTCCTGCTTCAACGAGCCGATCACCGACGCGGCGCATATCCCGCTGCAGGACACCAACGACACCTTCATGGCCAATATGCAGAAGAACGGCACCTACTCGGTGGTGCCGCGCATCGCCGGCGGGGAGATCACCCCGGACAAGCTGGTGGTGCTGGGCCAGGTGGCGCAGAAGTACGACCTCTACACCAAGGTCACCGGCGGCCAGCGCATCGACCTCTTCGGCGCCCGCCTGGAGGACCTGCCGGCGATCTGGGGCGAACTGATCGAGGCGGGCTTCGAGACCGGCCACGCCTACGGCAAATCGCTGCGCACCGTGAAGTCCTGCGTCGGCAGCACCTGGTGCCGCTACGGCGTGGACGACAGCGTGGGCATGGCGATCCGCCTCGAGCATCGCTACAAGGGCCTGCGCTCGCCCCACAAGCTCAAGTTCGCCGTCTCCGGCTGTACCCGGGAGTGCGCCGAGGCCCAGAGCAAGGACATCGGCGTGATCGCCACCGAGCACGGCTGGAACCTCTACGTCTGCGGCAACGGCGGCATGCGCCCGCGCCACGCCGAGCTGTTCGCCACCGACCTGGACGACGAGGCACTGATCCGCACCATCGACCGCCTGCTGATGTTCTATGTGCGCACCGCCGACCGCCTGCAGCGCACCTCGGTGTGGCGCGAGAACCTGGAGGGCGGCCTCGACTACCTCAAGGCGGTGATCCTGGAGGACAGCCTGGGCATCAATGATGAGCTCGAGCGCCAGATGCAGGCGGTGGTGGACACCTACGAGTGCGAATGGGCAAACGCCATCCGGGATCCGGAGAAGCTCAAGCGCTTCCGCAGCTTCGTCAACGACAGCCGCCCGGATCCGGACATCATCATGACCAGCGAGCGCGGCCAGCTGCGCCCTGCTTGATGGCAGCTCAATCCTTGTGGGAGCGCGGCTATGCCGTGCGAATGGCGCCCCAGGCGCCCCCACCCCGGCCAATGGAGACTACTCATGACCACCGCTACCGCCCTGAAACACGAGACCGAGATGACCTGGCAAGCCCTCTGCAACCGCGCCGACCTGGTGCCCTTCTCCGGCGTCGCCGCCTGGATCGAGACCGCCGAGGGCCCCGCCCAGGTGGCCCTTTTCTACCTTCCATGCGACCCGACTCCGGCTACGACAAGCGGCCCGAATACGCCGCAGCAGCCCGCCCTTGAGCAGGAACTCTATGCCCTGGATAACCACGATCCCTTCTCCGGGGCCAACGTGATCGCCCGGGGCATCGTCGGCGATCTCCAGGGCCAGCCGGTGGTGGCTTCCCCCCTCTACAAGCAGCACTTCCGCCTCACCGACGGCCAGTGCCTGGAGGACGACGCCGTCAAGTTGCGCACCTGGCCGGTGCGTTTCGACGGCGAGCGGGTGCTGATCCACGCCTGAAGGGCCCGTCTCTCAGAAGCCGAAGAGCCGCCAGACCAGCGGCAGGAAGAGCGCGGAAAATACCCCGGTCAGGCTCATGCCCAGCGACGCGAAGGCGCCGGCGGTGGGCCCGAGCTCGAAGGCGCGGACGGTGCCGATGGCGTGGCCGTTCACGCCCAGCGCGAAGCCGATCAGGCGCGGGTCGCTGATCTTGAACAGGCGCGCCAGCCAGGTCACGAAGAGGGTCGCCATGACCCCGGTGATCAGCAGGCCGCCCAGCATCAGCGATGGCGAGCCGCCGATCTGCTCCTGGATACCGATGGCCAGGGGCGCGGTGACCGACTTCGGCGCCAGGGAGGCCAGCACCGGGGGCGGCGCGCCCAGTAGCCAGGCGATCACCACGGCATAGAGCGCCGCCAGGGCGGCGGCGAGTGGCAGGCAGCAGAGGATCGGCTTCCATAGGGCGAAGATATGCTGGCGCTGCTGGTAGAGGGGCACCGCCAGGGCCACGGTGACCGGGCCCAGCAGCAGGGTCAGCCAGGCGACGTCGCGCTGGTAGTCGGGGTACGGCAGGCCTAGCAGCCAGAGGCCGGTTGCGGTCAGCAGCGCCCCGATCAGCACCGCCGGACACCAGCTCGGCCGGCCGAGCCGTTCGAACAGGCGAACGCCGCCGAGATAGGCGGCCAGGGTCAGGGCGATGGCCAGGATCGGGCTGTTCAGCAGGGACGCGTGCCATTCGTTCATGGCCGTGGCTCCTCGGTATCGACGCTCGCGGCGCCCCCGGGCATAAAGCGCCGCATCAGCCAGAGCGTGGTCAGCACGCTAAGCAGGGTCCCCAGGACCAGGGCAAGCATCACCGCCGTCCAGTGGCCGGCGAACTCATCGATCACGAAGAACACCCCCACCACCCCGGGCATGATCAGCATGGCGAGCAGCGGTATCAGCGCCTGGCTCGCCGCGGCCACGCCCTCGTTGAGCCGCCGCGTCACCAGCAGCCAGACCAGCAGCAACAGCAGCCCGGCCATGGCGTGGGAGACCGGCAGCGACAGCCACTCGACGGCCAGCTGCCCCAGCAGTTGGAAACCGAGCAGCCACAGGAACCCACGCAACAGTGTCATGCCATCTCCAGAAAACGACGATAGAGGGAGCCTGCCGCGGGGTAACGGCAGCAAGCCCTGATGAAAGTCGCACTAATGTTATCATGCTATCGTTATTCCGGGACGGCGCTACTCGCTCCGGCTGGCCAGGACTCGCTCCCCCTGGTCACCGCGAGACCGGGGACCCTGGAGGCGCCAGGCCGCAATCAGCGAACTTGCCAACACCGCCGCCCCGAAGAGCGTCAGCGCCAGCGCGTGTCCGAGGGCATCGATCAGGGCCCCGGTGGCGATCACGGGAAGACTGAAGCCGAGATAGGCCATCAGGAAATAGCCGGCACTGGCCCGGGACTTGCCTTCCCCGGCCACCTCGAGCACCCCGCTCAGGCCACCGAGGTAGACGAAACCATAACAGGCGCTGCTCGCCACGACGGTACCGAGCAGCACGGCACTCAGCCTCCCCTGCACGGCACCCCAGGCGATCAGGGCATAGGCCAGGGGCAGGATAAGCAGGCCGACCCGGGTCGCGACCCGCGGCGACAGCCTGCGCGCCAGCGGCTGGAACAACACCCCGCAGCTGCAGATACCGAAGGTCGCGAAGCCGGCCCAGCCCGACAGCCCATGTCGAGCCAGGGCCGAAGGCAGGATCGCGATCACCATCCCCACGGTGGCCCAGGCCGTGAGAATCGCCAGCCCATAGCCGAAGGCACCGGGCGGATAGGCCGGCAGGCGCAGTATCCCGCCTAGGTCCCGCCTGGGTGCCTCGTCCTTCAGGGATAACACCAGCAGCAGTGCCAGGGTGGCCGCTCCCAGATACCACCCCAGGCTGGGCGGCGTCAGGCTCGGCGAATGCAGCACGAACAGGCCGGTAAAGGCCGCGCCGAGGCCGAAGCCGAGCGCCGTGCTCGCCGTCACCCAGGTGGTCGGCCTCCGGGTATCCTCGCCCGCGAAGAACTCGAGCATGTACGCCGGCGCCACCGCCGAGGTCAGCGCCGTGCCGATCCCCAGCAGGAAGCGGGCCATGCCCAGGGAGAGGAGTCCCGGGGCGACGAGCGTCAGGGTCGTGGCCACCAGGCACAGCAGTAGTGCGAAGACGATCAGTGCCCGCCGTCCCAGGCGCTCGGCGAGCCCGCTCAAGGCCAGCAGCACCGGCAGGACGCCGAGCACATAGCAGGCGAAGGCCAGGGTCGTGGCGCCGACGCCGACCCCATCCCGGGTCGCCAGGGCAGCGTAGAGCGGGGCCTGCAGATTCACCGCCGTGGTGATCATGCACAGGGCGAAGGCGAGACGGAGGGCAGAGATTCGATGCATGGAGACGCTTCCTGTCGGGCGATCATCGGTGCTCATGCCTGGCGGCATGGCGTCTCAGCCTCGCATCCCCATCAAGCCGGGGTAAGGTACACTTCCCCGGGTTAAGACGACACTGTTCCGGCGTTTTCCCGAACGGTTGGATGCAACGGAGAGTTTCCTGCCAATGAAGCTTTGCCTCGACAGGCACTCGAACACCCCCATCGTCCAGCAACTGGTGGATGGCATTCGTGACTGGATCGAACGCCACGGTATTGCGGGTGGCCAGCGGCTGCCCTCGATCCGGCGCCTGTCGGCGGCCCATGGCATCAGCCGCAACACGGTGATCGAGGCCTACGAGCAGTTGGTGGCGCATGGCTGGATTCGTTCCAAGCCAGGGTCGGGGTTCTTCGTGGCGGCCGGCGCGCCCCGCGGTTTATCGAAGGCCGGCGTGAAGACTGCCGACCTGGAGGACGTTACCGGCGAGATGTGGAAGCTCTTCCGGGCCGATAAGGGTGACCTGAAACTGGGGTGTGGCTGGTTGCCCGGCCACTGGCGCGAGAGTGACGACCTGACCCAGGCGATACGCCAGGTCGCCCGGCAAGGCGACGCCAGCCTCTTCGATTACGGCACCCCCATGGGCACACCGGAGCTTCGCTCCCTGCTTCAGGAGCGACTACGACGCCTCGGCCTCGAGGCCCCTGCCCAACAGATCCTGCTGACGGCCGGCGGCAGCCATGCGCTGGATCTTATCGTGCGGCTGATGCTCGAGCCCGGTGACGTGGTCTTCGTCGAGTCCCCGGGCTACTACAACCTCTTCGGCCTGCTGCGCCTGCAACGGATCACGGTCATCGGCATACCACGCCTGGCCGGCGGACCGGACACGGAACACCTGGAAGCGCTGCTCAGGCGGTACAGGCCCAAGCTGTTCTTCACCAACAGCGTCTTCCACAATCCCACCGGTACGACACTGATCCCGACGGTCGCCCACCGGGTGCTTCAACTGGCGGAAAGGCACGGCTTCCGTATCGTCGAGGACGACATCTACGCCGACTTCCAGCACGATCCCACGATACGGCTCGCCGCCCTGGATGGCCTGGAACGGGTCATTTACCTGGGCAGCTTCTCCAAGAGCCTGTCCTGTTCCCTTAGGGTCGGCTTTATTGCCGCGGCCCCCGCCCTCGTCAAGCGGTTGGTCGACGTGAAGATGCTGACCAGCATCTCGGCCTCGCGATTCTCGGAGCAGGTGGTCGCCACCATGCTCCAGAACGGCTCCTTCCGGAAGCTGACGGAGCGGCTCAGGATCAAGCTTGGGGATCAGATGGCCGCGACGCGGCAGCTGCTCGGGGAGGCCGGCTGGGAGGTCTTCGCGGAACCGGCCGGCGGCATGTTCCTCTGGGCACGACACCCCCGGATCGAGTCCTCCACCCGACTCGTGCAAGGTGCCCAGCGGGCCGGTATCAGCCTGTCGCCGGGGCATGCCTTCCATCCCCAGGGTACCGACTCGCCCTGGATACGCCTCAATGTGGCGTACGCGCGTGACCCGCGGGCGACCCGCTTCCTCGGCAACCCTCTCGACTAGGTGGCCTCGAGTGCCTCGCTCCTCGCCGTCAGGGTCTGGTGGCAAGGGCAAGGCTCCGGGCGGCCTCGCCACCTCGAGAAAGCGTTGAAGCACGTCGCTGGCAGCGACGAGTCAAGCGGCGCATTCTAGGGTCAAAGGGAGTATCCCGGGCCATAGAGGAGGCACGTCATACCAGGGAAGCGGCATTGGCGCGACGCCCTTATGACAGGCTGTCATATGACCGTAAGGTGTCACTGCCAATGTCGATCATGCCGTCAACCAAGGAGCGCTTCCAACGATGGTGCGAATCGACAAGAAGCCCACTCGGCTCTACGTGCTGGATACCAATGTCCTGCTGCATGACCCCACGGCCATCTACCAGTTCGAGGAACATGACGTCGCCATTCCCATGACGGTCCTCGAGGAGCTCGACAAGCACAAGAACGGCATTCGTGAAATTGCCCGTACCGCCCGCCAGGTCAGCCGTACCCTCTCGGAGCTGACCAACCAGGTCGTCTTCGACGAGATCCCCCACGGCATTCCCATCCCCCGGGCCAACGATGCCCCCAGTGGGCGCCTGCTGTTCCTCTGTTATCGGGACCTGGCCCCCCTGGATCATCTGGAGGAAAGCCCCGACAACCAGATCCTCGCCGAGACCTGCCGGCTGCGCGACGAGTACCCGGACGCCTCGGTGATCCTGGTCACCAAGGACATCAACCTCAGGGTCAAGGCCGCCGCCCTCAAGGTGCCGGTGGAGGACTACCTCACCGATCGCGCCTTCGACGACAGCGACGCCATGAGCGAAGGCGCCCAGATCGTCGCCAGCGCCGGCCATGACGGCAGCGCCCTCTGGGAGTCGCTGGCCGTCGAGGTCGAGGTGGAGCGCGCCGATCATCACACCTTCTATGCCCTGCGCGGCGAGCTGCCCGACGACTGGCATGTGGGCATGCTGGTCTCCGACGACGAAAATGGCGCCCACTTCGAGGCCATTATCCGCGAACTGGAGCCGGGTCGGGCACGCCTGCAGCTGCTGACCAACTACCGCCACAAGGCCAGCGTCTGGGGCGTGCATGCCCACGACAGCCGACAGAACTTCGCCCTGAACCTGCTGATGGACCCGGATATCGACCTGGTGACCATCGCCGGTGGCGCCGGCACCGGCAAGACCTATATGACCCTGGCGGCGGCCTTCCAGCAGACCCTGGATGGCAAGCAGTTCGAGCGTATCGTCTTCACCCGGGCGCCGATCTCCATGAGCGAGGATATCGGCTTCCTGCCGGGCACCGAGGAGGAGAAGATGTCGCCCTGGATGGGCGCCTTCCACGACAACATGGATAACCTGCTGCGCGACGAGAAGGATGGCTCCAGCAGCTGGAGCGAGGATGCCACCCGCTCGCTGATCGGCTCCCGGGTGCAGATCCGCTCGCCGGGCTTCATGCGCGGACGGACCCTCAACGACACCTTCCTGATCATCGACGAGGCGCAGAACTTCACGCCCAAGCAGCTCAAGTCGCTGGTCACCCGGGCCGGACGCAACACCAAGATCGTCTGCCTGGGCAACGTGGGGCAGATCGACACCCCCTACCTCACCCCCAACACCTGCGGCATGGCGGCGCTGGTGCAGCGCTTCCGCCACTGGCCCCATGCCGGCCATATCACCCTGCGCAGCATCGAGCGCTCGCGGCTGGCCCTGGCCGCTGAAGAGCTGCTCTAGTCTCAGCCCCAACCCACCCGGCGGGGCGCCCCAGGGCGCCCCGCTAAGTATGTTACCCAGCTAGCAATGAGGCCCGGGGCTACCCTGGGGGTAGGCACTCCGCGAAGACGCTGTGAACCCATCCATGGGCGCTCGACTTTTTCGTCCATGAAAAAGACGCTTCGCTCCGGCCTACCCCCAGCGCCCCTGAGCCATTCCAGATTTGAAGACCTACCCTATCGATCTGAGGCTACCGTCCGAGCGCCGCCACCGGCTGGCCTTTCCGGGCCCTGGGCACTATCATCGTGCCAGCGAAAAACCCCTCAACCGAAGTGGCTTTCCATGGCGCAATACGTCTACACCATGAACCGGGTGGGCAAGATCGTGCCCCCCAAGAAGCAGATCCTCAAGGACATCTCCCTGTCCTTCTTCCCCGGTGCCAAGATCGGCGTGCTGGGCCTCAATGGCGCGGGCAAGTCGACCCTGCTGCGCATCATGGCCGGCGTCGATACCGAGTTCGAGGGCGAGGCGCGCCCCATGCCGGGCATCAACGTCGGCTACCTGCCCCAGGAGCCCGAGCTCGACGACGACAAGAACGTCCGCGAGACCGTGGAAGAGGCCCTGGGCGAGATCAAGGAGGCCCAGGCCAAGCTCGACGCCGTCTACGCCGCCTACGCCGAGCCGGATGCCGATTTCGATGCCCTGGCCGCCGAGCAGGCGCGCCTGGAGAACATCATCGAGGCCGCCGACGCCCATAACCTGGAGCGCAAGCTCGAGGTGGCCGCCGACGCCCTGCGCCTGCCGCCCTGGGAGGCCAAGGTCGGCAACCTCTCCGGGGGCGAGCGTCGCCGGGTGGCGCTGTGTCGCCTGCTGCTCTCCGGCCCCGATATGCTGCTGCTGGACGAGCCCACCAACCACCTGGACGCCGAGTCCGTGGCCTGGCTGGAGCGCTTCCTCCACGACTACAACGGCACCGTGGTGGCGATCACCCACGACCGTTACTTCCTCGACAACGTGGCCGGCTGGATCCTCGAGCTCGACCGCGGCCAGGGCATCCCCTTCGAAGGCAACTACTCCCAGTGGCTGGAATCCAAGGAGAAGCGCCTGGAGCAGGAGGCCAAGCAGGAGGCCTCGCGTCAGAAGGCCATCAAGCACGAGCTGGAGTGGGTGCGCTCCAACGCCAAGGGCCGCCAGGCCAAGAGCAAGGCGCGCCTCAACCGCTTCGAGGAGATGCAGTCCGGCGACTTCCAGAAGCGCAACGAGACCAACGAGATCTATATTCCGCCCGGCAAGCGCCTGGGCGACAAGGTCATCGAGTTCCACGGCGTCTCCAAGCGCTTCGATGACAAGCTGCTCTACGAGGACCTCTCCTTCACCGTGCCCCAGGGGGCCATCGTCGGCATCGTCGGCGGCAACGGCGCCGGCAAGTCGACCCTGTTCAAGCTGGTCAAGGGCACCGAGCGGCCCGATGCCGGCGAGGTGGTGATCGGCGAGACCGTGGATATCGCCTACGTCGAGCAGCTGCGCGACGCCCTGGACAACAAGCAGACGGTCTGGGAAGCGGTCTCCGACGGCCAGGACATCCTCAATATCAATGGCTACGAGGTGTCGTCCCGGGCCTATGTGGGGCGCTTCAACTTCAAGGGCAACGACCAGCAGAAGCGCCTGTCGGATCTCTCCGGGGGCGAGCGCGGCCGCCTGCAGCTGGCTCAGACCCTGAAGCAGGGCGCCAACGTGCTGCTCCTCGACGAGCCCTCCAACGACCTGGATATCGAGACCCTGCGCGCCCTGGAAGAGGCCCTGCTGGCCTTCCCCGGCTGCGCCATGGTGATCTCCCACGATCGCTGGTTCCTCGACCGCATCGCCACCCATGTGCTCGCCTTCGAGGGCGACTCCCAGGTGGTGTTCTTCGAGGGCAACTACACCGAGTACGAGGCGGATCACAGGAAGCGGGTCGGCAACGACACCCCGCATCGGATGAAATACAAGCGTATCGACGCTTAAGAGCTGCAAGCTGCAAGCTGCAAGCTGCAAGCTGCAAGCTGCAAGCTCAGCAGCATGGGCTCTCCCGAGCCAAGAAAACCCCGAGACCTGCGTCTCGGGGTTTTCTTTTGCTCGGCGCTTGTAGCTCAGCGCTTGTAGCTCGGCGCTTGTAGCTCGGCACTTGTAGCTCGGCGCTTGCTGCCCGAAGGGCGCTAGTAGAAACCGGGCTCGCCTTCGGGGCGGGTCTTGAAGCGCCGATGCAGCCACAGGTACTGCTCCGGGTGCTTGCGGATCGCCGCCTCGATCACCGCATTGACGCGGGTGGCATCGGCCACCTCATCGCCGCTGGGGAAGTTCTCGAGCGGCGGCAGGTACTCCAGGGTATAGGTGCGATTGTCCGGGTTGCGGTGGAAGATCAGCGGCATCACCGGGGCCCCCGTCATGCGTGCGATACGCGAGGTCATCCGGACCGTGGCCGCCGATATGCCGAAGAAGGGAGCGAAGACGCAGGCATCGCGACCGAAGTCCTGGTCCGGGGAGTACCAGACGTTATGGCCCGCCTTGAGGCGTCTGACCACGCCGCGCAGATCGTGGCGATCGATGGCCTGGCCGAAGATTCGCGAACGGGCACGGGTCATAAAGCGCTCGAACAGCGGGTTGTCATGGGGACGATAGACCGCATCGGCGGGGAAGAACAGCGAGTGCAGGGCGCCGCCCAGGTCCAGGGTGGAGAAGTGGATGCCGATGATCAGCGCGCCCTTGCCCTCGACCTGGAGCCGCGCCATATGCTCCTGCCCCTTGAAGGTGACCCGGTGGCGCAGATGCTCCGGGTCGCGACACCAGCCGGTGGCGGTCTCCAGCAGGCCGATGCCATTGGCGATAAAGGTCTCGCGCACCAGCTCGGCGCGGCGCGTCTCGGAAAGCTCCGGGAAGCACAGCCGCAGGTTGGTCTCGGTGATATGGCGCCGGCGCCTGGCCAGGCGCCAGGCCAGCAGGCCGATCCCCTTGCCCAGGGCCAGCTTCAGGCGCCAGGGCAGCCAGGCCCCGAGGCGCATGGCGCCGATGCCCAGCCAGGCGGGCCAGTAGCGGGGATGGGCGAAGTGGGTCTGGAAATCGTCCTTGGACATAGCGGCAACCGACGGGGAATCAGCCGCGATTATAGCGTCTCGGCACCCTCGGCAGCACCCCGGTCAACAGGGTGTAGCTGATGGTGTCGCAGTGGCGGGCCACCTCGTCCACGCTAAGCACGCGACCATTGGCGGCACGGCCCCAGAGCACCACCTCGCTGCCGATCTCCGCCTCGGGGATCTCGGTGATATCCACGGTCAGCATATCCATGGAGACCTTGCCGGCGATGGCGGTACGCCGGCCATCGACCAGCACCGGGGTGCCGTCTACGGCGTGGCGATCATAGCCGTCGCCATAGCCGCAGGCCACCACGCCGATCCGCGCGGGACGCGATGCCTTCCAGCGCCCGGCATAGCCCACCGGTTCACCGGGCGCCAGCTCACGCACGGCGATGATCTCGGAGCGCAGGGTCATCACCGGCTGCAGGCCGCGGCTCGCGTCGTTGGCCACCTCGAGCGGGTCGCTGCCGTAGAGCATCACCCCTGGACGGTTCCAGGCGCCGTGAGCCTCGGGATGAGCCAGGGTGGCCGGGGAGTTGGCCAGGCACAGGGGCGCGCCGAGGGTCTCGGCCAGGGCGCGCATGCGCAGCAACTGGGTCTCGAAATAGGCCGGATGGGTCGCATCGGCGGTGGCGAAGTGGCTCATCAGTTGCATCTCGCCCACCACCTCCGGGGCCGCCGCCAGCCGCGCCCAGACCGCCGCGGCCTGCTCCGGGGCGAAGCCCAGGCGATGCATGCCGGAGTCCACCTTGAGCCACACCGGAATCGGCCGTTGGGGACGATAGGCGAGCAGCGCCTCCAGTTGCCAGTCGCTATGCACGGCGATCCACAAGCCGTGGGCATCCACCAGTTCCAGCTCGCCGGCCTCGAAGATACCCTCCAGCAGCACGATGGGCGTGGCGATACCCGCCTCACGCAGGCTCAGCGCCTCCTCGATGCAGGCCACCGCGAAGGCCGGGGCCAGGTCTTCCAGGGCCCTGGCACAGGCCACGGCGCCATGCCCATAGGCATCCGCCTTGAGCACCGCCACCGCCTGGCTGTCGGGCGCCAGGTCGCGGGCCAGGCAGTAATTGTGGCGCAGGGCCTCGAGGTCGATATCGGCGATCAGGGGGCGTGCCATGGGCGTCTCCAGGGGCTCTTTCGGCAAATCGTCAGGAAGGCATGATTATTTGCCAGAAAAGCCCCGATTTCACGCCATCTAACCACCAAATATGGCGCTATTTTTAACATCATTATTTGTTAAAAATGTCTCAGATAGAAAATATATCTAGGTGTAAGACGAAAGCCTGGTGATATCCCCCAACGAATAAGGGGACGACGCCAGGCGCCGCCCCCTCGGGAGCCCATCGATGCCGCCCCGGGTTATTCGAAGATGGCGTCCAGGTCCAGGCCCTGCTTCTCCAGCACCCGGCGCAGTTTCTTCAGGGCCTCCACCTGGATCTGGCGCACCCGTTCCCGGGTCAGGCCGATCTCCTCGCCCACCTCTTCCAGGGTGGCGGCCTCGTGACCGCGCAGGCCGAAGCGGCGTACCACCACCTCCATCTGCTTGTCGGTGAGCTCCGCCAGCCAGTCATCCACGTGCTGCTTGACGTCCACGTCCAGCAGCCAGGATTCCGGGCCCTGATCGTTGTCGTCGGCCAGGGTCTCGATCAGCGGCTTGTCGCTCTCGCTGCCCATGGGGTAATCCACCGAGGAGACCCGCTCGTTGAGGCCGAGCATCTTCTTTACCATGGCCACCGGTTTGTCGAGGAAGTCGGCGATCTCCTCGGGAGTGGCCTCGTGATCGAGCTTCTGGGTCAGCTCCCGGGCCGCCCGCAGGTAGATATTGAGTTCCTTGACCACATGGATCGGTAGGCGAATGGTGCGGGTCTGGTTCATCAGCGCCCGTTCGATGGTCTGGCGAATCCACCAGGTGGCATAGGTGGAGAAGCGAAACCCTCGCTCCGGATCGAACTTCTCGACGGCGCGGATCAGGCCCAGGTTGCCCTCCTCGATCAGGTCGAGCAGCGACAGGCCCCGGTTGAGGTAACGGCGGGCAATCTTGACCACCAGACGCAGGTTGGACTCGATCATCCGCGCTCGCCCGGCGGGGTCGCCGGCCTGGGCCAAGCGCCCGTAGTGGACCTCCTCGTCGGGGGTCAGCAGCGGCGAGAAGCCGATCTCGTTGAGATAGATCTGGGTGGCATCCAGGCTATGATGGTAGGTGTTCTCTTCCCGACTGAGGGCCTTCTCGAACTCATCGGACGCCTTGTCATCGTCGACCACCTCCTCTTCTTGATTGAGGGCTTCGTCGACGGACTCGATTTCCATGTCCTGCAGATCGCGTTCGAGCATGCTCATATACTACCCCATTCATCAGACCCTGGAACTATGGCCGCCACCGGCGGCCACCCTTCGATCCTGGCTTATTGTTATATCGGCCGCCGCATTAGCGCGACGGCAGGAATGTCAGGGGGTCCTGAGGCTGGCCGTTACGCCGCACCTCGAAGTGCAACTTGACCCGGTCGGCATCGGTATCACCCATGGTAGCGATCACCTCGCCCGCCTCCACCACGTCATTCTCGCTGACGCTCAGGCTATCGTTGTGGGCGTAGGCGCTGAGGTATTCGTCGTTGTGCTTGAGCAGGATCAGGTTACCGTACCCCCTGACGCCACTGCCCGCATAGACCACGATGCCTGGTCCGGCTGCCTTGACAGATTGCCCCTTTTGTCCGGCGATATCAATGCCGGCGGTGATGTTGCCACCGTCGCCGAAACTGCCCACCAGCTCGCCCTCCGTCGGCCACTGCCAGGGCACTTCGGCCACCGGCGTATAGGTGCGCTGGCCATTGCGGCTGGCCGGGGCAGCCTCCTCGGCCGGGGCCGCGGCCACCTCCTGGGACTCAGTATCCGCCACCGACGATGACGATTCGGTGTCGGCGACGTCCCGAGCGTCAGTATCCCGGCTCTCGGTGCTTGAGCTCTCAACGGCGGACTCACGGGAGGCCGCCTGCTGTGCCTGGCGCGCCTCGCGCTCGGCCAGGTCGCGCTCGCTGAGGCGGCCATCGGCCCCCGGGCTGTCGGGATTGACGATCGGTCCGGGCGCGGCCATCTCGGCCTCGGCCACCTGGTCGGCCGCCGCCATCGCCTCACCCTCCAGGGGCGTGGCGCTCAGGCGCCGATTGCGCTCGATGGCGGACTCGTCCGGGGCCAGCCAGTCCAGGTCGCCGTCCGCCGGCGCCTCGCCCAGGGGCGTGATCTGGACGCCGCCGGGGCGCGCCTCGCTGGCGGTGTCGGCCAGGGCCCGCCCACCCTCGCCGCCGCCCAGGCGCAGTTGCTGACCGGGCTGCAACTGATAGGGAGGCCCGATCTGGTTGAGCCGCGCCAGCTCGCGATAGTCCATGTCGTGGCGCCAGGCGATACCATAGAGGGTATCACCGGGCTCCACGGTGTAGCTGGCGGGCGCCGTGGCTTCGCGGGCCACCGAGAGATCACGCACGGTGACCTGGCCACCGGGCTGCTGCTGGGCGGCACAGCCCGCCATGGCCAGGGCCACCGCCGATACCAAGAGTGCCTTACGCATCAATGTCCTCCTTGGGATGCCTGGGATCCGGCCTGTCGGCTGATCACCAGCACCAGAATCAAGCCTGCCAGCATCAGCGCCAGCACGGGAACGAGCTGGGCCGATTCGCCGGTAAGCTGGGCATAGTCATGGGGTAGCAGGTAGCGATAGTCCAGGGGGATCATCTGCTCCGCCGGCCCGAGTTGGTAGCGCACCAGTTCCCGCCAGGGCCAGAGCAGCGGCAGGGAACCGACGATAAAGCCGATCATCAGCTGCAGGGTGCCGGTGCGGGCATGGTGCAGCAACCAGGAGAGCAGCCGCGAGAAGAAGAACAACCCCAGCAAACAGCCCACCCCGAACTGGGCGATCAGCGCCAGATCGAAGCCCTTGATGCCCTCCATCACGGTGCCGTAGAGCCCCATGGTCAGCAGCAGGAAGCTGCCCGAGAGCCCCGGCAGCAGCAGGGCACTGATGGCGATGGCGCCGGCCACCACCAGCATCAGCGACTCCGCCCCCAGCTCCGCCACCAGAGGCATCAGCCCCGGCAGGGCGCGGGCCAGCAGCAGGCCGCCGATCAGCGGCAGCACATGCCAGAGGCGCCAGTTCTGCAGGCTGCGGCTGACCACCAGGGCCGAGGCGGCCACCAGGCCAAAGAAGAAGGCATCCAGCAGCAGCGGCTGAGCCTCCAGCAGCCAGGTGACCAGATGCGCCACGCTGACCAGGCTGATGCCGATGCCCAGCAGCAGCGGCCCCACGAAGGCCAGGTTGAGGTGCAGGGCCAGGCCGCTCAGGCCACCGCGCCGCCAGGCGCCGAAGGCAGCGGGGCCGAACTGCTTGATGGTATGGATCAACTCCTCGTAGATACCGGTGACGAAGGCGATGGTGCCCCCGGACACCCCGGGCACCGCGTCGGCGGCCCCCATGCCGGCGCCCTTGAGAAAAACGCTAACCTTGGACTTCAACGAATGACTCCTTCCAGTAGCGGCACGAAGCGAACCCGCTCGAGCCGCTGATAATCGTAACCCTGCCCCTGGCGCTGAACCCGGGTCAACCACTGCTGGCCGTCGCTCTCCTCCAGGGGAGCGATCAGCACCCCGCCCTCCGTCAGCTGTTCCAGCAGCGCCTCGGGCAGTTCACTGGCGCAGGCGGTGAGCAGGATCACATCGAAGGGCGCCGCCTCCGGCCAGCCATGGCCGCCATCGGCCAGGCGCAGATGAGCGTTGTAGGCCCCCAGCCGCCGCAGCCGCTCCCCGGCGCGGCGATGCAGGGCGGCGATGCGCTCCACCGACCACACCTCGGGCACCAGCCGCGCCAGGATCAGGGTCTGGTAGCCGGAGCCGGTGCCGATCTCCAGCACCCGCCGCGGTGCTTCATTGACCACCAGTTCGCTCATGCGTGCCACCATCCCGGGCTGGGAAAGCGTCTGGCCATGGCCGATGGGCAGGGCGGTATCCTCGTAGGCGCGGTGGGCCAAAGCCTCGTCGAGGAACAGGTGGCGCGGCTCGGCGGCCATCACCTCCAGCACCCGGGGCTCCTCGATGCCGGCCCGGGCCAGGCGCCGCGCCAGGCGGTCCCGGGTGCGCTGGGAGGTCATGCCGATACCGCGCAGGTCAAGCGAGTGCATCCAACCAGCCTCGTACGTCAGCCAGGGCCGCATGCCGGGTCAGGTCGGTCTGCAGCGGCGTGATGGACACATAGCCCGCCTCCACGGCGGCGAAATCGGTATCGGGACCATCGTCGGCGCTCTCCCCCACGGCGGCGATCCAGTAGCGCTCGCGGCCCCGCGGATCCTTGACCCGCAGCGGACGGGCGGCGGGGCCGCGGAAGCCCAGCCGGGTCACCCGAAAGCCCTGGATCTCGTGCCAGGGCCGGTCGGGCACATTGACATTGAGCAGGCTGCGGGGCGGCAGCGACAGGGTGTCGGCGGCATTGACCAGGCTCGCCGCCACCCGGCCGGCGGTCTCGAAATGGCGACTGCCCACCAGCGACATGGCGATGGCCGTCATGCCCAGGTTGCGCCCCTCCATGGCCGCCGCCACGGTGCCGGAATAGAGGACGTCGTCGCCCAGGTTAGCGCCGTGGTTGATGCCGGAGATCACCAGGTCCGGGGTCTCCTCCCAGAGGTCGCTGACGCCCAGGTAGACGCAGTCCGCCGGGGTGCCGTCGACGCTGTAGAAACCGTTGTCCAGGGCGTTGAGCGATAGCGGACGGGTCAGGGTCAGGGAGTTGCTGGCCCCGCTCTTGTCGCGATCCGGGGCCACCACCCGCAGCCTGGCCAGGCCCGCCAGGGCGTCATGGAGGGCGCGCAGCCCCGGCGCGTGAACGCCATCGTCATTGGAGAGCAGCAGTCGTCGCATCCTGGGTCCTCGTCTTATCCACCGGCTGAGCGGATGATACTCGCGGCGAATCGTCGTCGGGTTCTGGGGCTAAAGGGTCGGGTGACTGATCAATTCCCGGAGCACGGCGGTGGCGAAGCCGCCCCGGGGCAGATCGAAGGCGAGCCAGAGGCCGCCCGCGTCCCGCTGCAGGCTGGGATGCCCCAGGCGCAGGCGCAGGGCACGCCGCCCCAAGCTCACCCCAGCGGCCTCGAGGCCGGCGCAGAGCGCCGGCGCCAGCATCGTCAGGGCCTGTTCATACTGGGCCGCCTGCTCGCGACTGCCCAGGGCCCCCTTGCCCCAGAGCACGCCGCTGGGGTGCAGGTCGAGGCGTTCGGCCCGGGCCAGGAGTTCCGCGTCCGGTGTCTCCACCAGGAACTGGCTGGCGGTGCCATCCAGGATCACCAGCTCGCCGGGCAGCGGCGTGGCCCAGTTGCCCTCGGCGATGCGTGTCGCCAGCAACTGATTGAAGAGGTAGCTGCGCGCCGCGGAGAGCAGCAATCCCTCCGGGTCGGCGCGCTTGCGCCAGCCGCGCCCCAGCAGGGCCTCGGCGCGCCCCAGGTTGCGCCCCTCGTGGCCGAAGCGCTGGGGGCCGAAGTAGTTGGGCACGCCCTGTTCGATCAGCGCCTGCCAGCGGGCCGCGAAGCCCGGATCCTCGCAGGCCTCGCCGGTCAGGCGCAGGCGGAAGCGGTTGCCCTTGTGCACCCCGCGCTTGAGCTTGCGGGGATGACGGTGGTATTCCAGCAGCCGCACCGGGGTCTCCCCCAGGCGCGCCTCCAGGTCCTCCGGCGCCTCGCGGCCGGGCAGATGCACCGAGAGCCACTGGCGGGTCACCGCCTGGCGATCCTTGAGGCCGGCGTAGCCGATATCCCGCGGCCGCACCTCGCAGGCCCGGGCCAGGCGCTTGACCAGCTCGATAGTGGTCAGGTCACGCTTCTCCACCCATAGCCAGAGGTGCTCCCCCTGCCCTTCCGGGGCGAAGTCGAGCAGTTCCTCCACCAGGAAGGCCTCGGGGGTGGCACGATACTCCCCCGGCGGCGGCGTGCCGAGTCGCGCCTCCAGGACCCGCGGCCAGTTCGGCGGCCAACTGATCTCGCTCATGCCAAGCGCTCCAGCAGCACCACCGCCTCGGCGGCGATGCCCTCGCCGCGGCCGGTGAAGCCGAGGCGCTCGGTGGTGGTGGCCTTGAGATTGATGGCATCCCGAGGGGCCGCCAGGTCCTCGGCCAGGTGGGTCATCATGGCCGCCAGGTGGGGCGCCATCCTGGGGGCCTGGGCGATCAGGGTGGCATCCAGGTTGCCGAGCCGATAGCCGGCCTCCGTCACCAGGCGATAGACATGGCGCAGCAGGTCGCGGCTGTCGGCGCCGGCCCAGGCGGCATCGGTGTCGGGGAAGTGGCGGCCGATATCGCCCAGGGCGCAGGCGCCGAGCAGGGCATCGCAGATGGCATGCAACAGCACATCGCCATCGGAGTGGGCCACGAAGCCGTGATCGAAGGGGATGCGTACCCCGCCCAGCATCAGGTGGTCACCCTCGCCGAAGCGATGGACGTCGAAGCCATGGCCGATTCTCAGGCGCATCAGGCAGGTTCTCCGGGGTTACGATAAGGTTCGTCCTGGGCGGCGAGGATCCACCCCGCCAGGCCCAGGTCGTCGGGATGGGTAACCTTGAGGTTGTCGCGCCGCCCGCTTACCAGGCGTGGCGCCAGGCCCAGGGCCTCCACCGCCGAGGCCTCGTCGGTGATCGCCACGCCCTGGGCCCGGGCCGTCTCGAGGGCGCGACACAGCAGCCCATAGCCGAAGCCCTGGGGGGTCAGGGCGTGCCAGAGGCCGTCCCGGGGCTCGGTGGCGCGGATCCGGCCCCGGCCGTCGTCGCGTTTCATGGTGTCGGCCACCGGCGCGGCGAGGATGGCCCCGGCGGGCGCGGCGAGGGCGGCATCTCTGAGCCGACGCAGGTCATCGACGGTGACGCAGGGGCGGGCCACGTCGTGGACCAGCACCAGGTCGTCGACATCGGCCTCCGAGGCGATGGCCGCCAGGGCCCCGCTGACGCTGTCCACCCGCTCGGCACCGCCGGGGGTGCGCCGCCAGTCGGCGAAGGGCACCCAGCGGGGATCGAACCAGGCATCGTCGGGATCGAGGCAGAGGCAGAGCCGGGCCTCGGGGAAGGCCCGGTGCAGCCGCGCCAGGGTGCGCGCCAGGATCGGCCGCCCGGCCAGCTCCAGGTACTGCTTGGGGCGGTCCGCGCCCATCCTTCTCCCCTGCCCGGCGGCGGGCACGATCAGCCATAGCCGACGGCTCATGAATGCCCCTCCCCGGCCAGGCCCCAAGCAGGCTTGGGACGGCCGCCCCCTCTCCCATTACTGCTCCCCTGCCCCGCAGCGGGCACGATCAGCCATAGCCGACGGCTCATGGGCGGCCCTCCTCGGCGCCGATAGGCAAGGCATTCTGCTCGATCAGGGCCGATTCGATCACCACCCCGGGCACCCAGAAGAACTGCTCATCGCGGCGCACCATGCCCAGTTCGCTGCGGCCCCGCTCCTCGATGGCATCGAGGCCGGTCTTGAGGTCACTCACCTCGGCGGCCAGGCGCTGGTTGCGGGCGCGTAGCGGCTCGTTGGCCGTCTCCACCGCGTCGGCCCGGGCGCGGGTCTCGGCCAGCTCGCGCAGGCCGCCCTCGCCGAACCACAGGCGGTACTGGAGCAGGGCGATCAGCACCAGCAGCACGCCGGCCAGCCACTTGAGCATGAGGTCATCCCATCCACGGAAAAGGTCGGCGCCGATTATGCCATTATCGCCACCATGGCGGCGAGTCGCGGCCCGGGTTATCCGAGAGAGTGCTTGAACGGCAGGGCCGCCTCGGCGGCATCGCAGTAGGCCGCCAGGTGGCAGGCCTCCTCGGCGCAGAAACGCACCACGGCGTCGCGCAGCCGCGGGTCGGCGATATGGTGCAGGGAGCGCAAACGGCTCGGAGCGAAGCCCCGGGTCAACTTGTGCTCGCCCTGGGTGCCCGGGTCGAAGGTGGTCAGCCCCTTGGCCAGGCAGTGCTCGATGCCCTGATAGTAGCAGGCCTCGAAATGCAGGCTGTCGGCCATCACCTCGCTGCCCCAGTAGCGGCCATAGAGGGTACGGGTGCCCTGCAGGCTCAGTGCCGCCGCCACCGGGCGCCCCTCCAGCCAGGCCCGCACCAGCAACAGCGCCTCGGGCATCGTCGCCCTGAGTCGCTGGAAGAATGCCAGCGGCAGGTAGGGGCGCTGCCCCCGCTCCAGGTAGGTGAGGCAGTAGCAGCGGTAGAAGTGCGCAAGCGCCGCCTCGTCGATGGCCTCCCCTTCCAGACGCTCCAACTGCAGCCCCTGGTCGGCGACCAAGCGCCGCTCGCGGCGAATCGCCTTGCGCCGCTTGGAGGTCAGCGCCGCCAGGAAGCCGTCGAAGTCGCCGAAGCCCGCATCCCGCCACTGGAATTGCACCCCATGACGCACGATCAGCGCCGGCCTGGCCTCGAGCCAGGCATCCACCTCGGCCGCCTCGGCAAACAGCAGGTGCCAACCGGAGAGCGCGCTACCCTCCCAATGGGTGGCCAGGTGGCGCCGCGCCGCCCCGGGGTCGATGCCTGGCGCCAGCAGCAGGCGTGGCCCCGGCGCCGGGGTAAAGGGAATCGCGCTCAGGGCCTTGGGGTAGTAGCGGCCACCCGCCCGCTCCCAGGCATCCGCCCAGCCCCAGTCGAAGACGTACTCGCCCCGGGAGTGGGCCTTGTGATAGAGCGGCAGGGCCCCGACCAGTTGCTCGCCCCGCCACAGGCAGAGGTGTCGCGGCGTCCAGCCGCTGGCTGCGCAGACCGCCCCGCTCGCCTCCAGGGCGGCCAGGAATTCATGGCGCAGGAAGGGGTAGTCATCCCCGACCAGGGCATTCCAGCGGGCGGCGGCCACCTCGTCGATGGCGGCCAGCGATTGCACCCGCAGGGCGGGGCGGACAGATCCGTGCATAGGACAGGCTCTCGGACGACGACCCTGCGACCATAGCGAAGCGGCGCCCACCGGGAAAGTGGGCGCCGCCAAACGAGCGAAAAAGCAGATGGATTAGCGTCGCGCGGCCTGGCGCCGGGGGGGCGTCGGTTCCGAGGCATCGCTGGGCTCGGCGGCCACCTGCGACGGCGCCGGGCGCGATGGCGCGGCGGCCCGGGGACGACAGGCGGCCAGCAGGGCCTCGAACTGCTCATGGGTCAGCTCCACGCGCTCGCTGCCCTGACCGGGCGCCCAGCAGACCCAGAGCACCGGCGAGGCCTGGGCCTGATCGACGCCCACGATGCGCCCCTCGCGGCCCTTCTGGGTATCGCGAAGCGAGAGCCCCAGCAAGGGCTGCACATCGACGGGGGGCGGGAATCTCACTCTGCCTGTCACGGCCGCTGCTCCATGTTAGTGACCATTCAGCGTCCATCGCTGATGGGACTAAGCCTAGCAGCTTAGCGCCGGACAAGCACCGTTGGCCAGCGCCGAAGTCAAGCGTCGCGGCAGAAACGAGAACGGGTGCCCGAGGGGCACCCGTGAAGCGCAGGACATGACGCCACCATGACACCGGAGCGGAGCCGTGAGTCGCCGTGGGCATGGCGACGCCATATCGTGCCGGGGGTGGATCAGCGCGCCGCGGCCATGGCCAGGGCGGTGTCCAGCATGCGGTTGGAGAAGCCCCACTCGTTGTCATACCAGGCCATGACCTTGACCAGGCGACCATTGACGCGGGTGTGGTTGGCGTCAAAGGTGGAAGAGTGGGCGTCATGGTTGAAGTCGATGGAGACCAGCGGCTGGGCGTTCACCGCCAGCACCGGGGAGGCCTCGGCGGCCTTGGCGACGATGGCGTTGATCTCTTCCTTGGTGGTGTCGCGGCCGGCGGTAAACACCAGGTCCACCAGGGAGACGTTGATCACCGGTACCCGCACCGCCAGGCCGTCGAACTTGCCGGCGAGCTCCGGCAGCACCAGGCCCACGGCGGCGGCGGCGCCGGTCTTGGTGGGAATCATCGACTGGGTGGCGCTACGCGCCCGATAGGGGTCGCTATGGTAGACGTCGGAGAGATTCTGGTCGTTGGTGTAGGCATGCACCGTGGTCATCAGACCGTTCTCGATGCCCACCGCCGCGTGCAGGGCCTGAGCCACCGGGGCCAGGCAGTTGGTGGTACAGGAGGCGTTGGAGACCACCTGATGCTCCGCCGTCAGCACGTTCTCGTTGACGCCGTAGACCACGGTGGCGTCGGCATCGGGGCTGGGGGCGGAGATCAGCACCTTGCCGGCGCCGGCGGCCAGGTGCTTGGCGGCGGCCTCGCGCTTGGTGAACAGGCCGGTGCACTCCATTACCAGGTCGACATTCAGGGCGGACCAGGGCAGTTGGGCCGGGTCGCGCTGGGAGGAGATGGCGATGCGGTCGCCGTCGACGCTGAGGCTCTCCTCGTCGTGCTCGACCTTGAACGGGAAGGGGCCATGAACGCTATCGCGCTGCAACAGATGGGCATTGAGGGCCGGGTCGCCCAGGTCGTTGATGGCAACCACCTGGACCCGATCGCGGTAACCGTTTTCGTAGAGGGCCCGAAGGACGTTGCGGCCGATGCGGCCAAAGCCGTTGATAGCGACACGTAGGGTCATGCTGGCATCCTCGCGTTCTTGTGCTGTCGAGTCGATGACGGCGACCCCGCTGAAGGGAGCCGACGCCTGGTAACATTGAAAGATTACTATCTATGGCCCCCAATTTGGCCCAAAGTCGGGGAGCTTTCAAGGTATTTTTTTGCTAAGTTTACGACATTGGACATCGCCGAGCCGGCGAAACCCGCCCACTTCGATCAGACGAGGTTGCCATGACTGCCCAGACTCCCCCGCTCAATGACGTCGTCAACCATGTGACAAAACGCATCGCCGAACGCTCCGCCGAACGCCGCGCCCTCTATGAGGCGCGCATGGAGGCGCAGCACCGCCGCGGGGTGCACCGGGGCGAGCTCTCCTGCGGCAACCTGGCCCACGGTTTCGCCGCCTGCGGCGAAACCGACAAGGGGCGCCTCAAGCTGATGAACAGCGCCAACCTGGGCATCGTTTCGTCTTATAACGACATGCTCTCCGCCCACCAGCCGCTGGAAAGCTACCCGGAGATCATCAAGGAGGCGGCCCGGGCCATGGGCTCCACCGCCCAGTACGCCGGCGGCGTGCCGGCCATGTGCGATGGGGTGACCCAGGGCCAGCCGGGCATGGAACTGTCGCTGTTCTCCCGGGAAGTGATCGCCATGGCCACCGCCGTGGCCCTCTCCCATAACATGTTCGACGCCGCCCTCTACCTGGGGGTGTGCGACAAGATCGTCCCGGGGCTGTTTATCGGCGCGGCGCGCTTCGGCCACCTGCCGACCCTCTTCGTGCCCGCCGGCCCCATGCCAAGTGGCCTGCCCAACAAGGAGAAGGCGCGCATCCGCCAGCTCTATGCCGAGGGCAAGGTGGGTCGCGACGAGCTGCTGGAGGCGGAATCCGCCTCCTACCACAGCCCCGGCACCTGCACCTTCTATGGCACCGCCAACTCCAACCAGCTGATGATGGAGATCATGGGCCTGCACCTGCCCGGCGCCTCCTTCGTCAACCCGGGCACCCCGCTGCGCGAGGCGCTGACCCGCTACGCCGCCGAGCAGGCGATTCGCAACAGCGAAGCCGGCGGCACCTACCGCCCCTTCTATAAGCAGGTCGACGCCAGGGCCATCGTCAACGCCATGGTCGGCCTGCTGGCCTCCGGCGGCTCCACCAACCACACCCTGCACCTGGTGGCCATGGCCGCCGCGGCGGGGCTCACCGTCACCTGGGACGACTTCACCGAGCTCTCCGCGGTGACCCCCAGCCTGACCCGCATCTACCCCAACGGTCAGGCCGACGTGAACCACTTCCAGGCCGCCGGCGGCATGAGCCTGCTGATCCGCGAGCTGATCCAGGCCGGCCTGATTCACGCCGATATTCCCACGGTGTTCGGCACCGACCTGACCGCCTACACCCAGGAGCCCTTCCTCGAGGACGGTGAACTGGTCTGGCGCGAGGGCCCCACCGAGAGCCTCGACGCGGACGTGCTGCGCGGCGTCAGCGAGCCCTTCGCGCCTACCGGCGGGCTCACCGTGCTGGACGGCAACCTGGGCCGCGGCGTGATCAAGGTCTCGGCGGTGGCCGAGGAGCACCGTCTCGTCGAGGCCCCGGCGCGTATCTTCGAGGACCAGAACCAGCTCAAGGCGGCCTTCGAGGCCGGCGAGCTCGACCGCGACCTGGTGGTGGTGGTGCGCTTCCAGGGCCCCAAGGCCAATGGCATGCCGGAGCTGCACAAGCTGACCCCCTTCCTGGGCGTGCTCCAGGATCGCGGCTTCAAGGTGGCCCTGGTCACCGACGGGCGCATGTCCGGCGCCTCCGGCAAGGTCCCGGCGGCCATCCATATGACCCCCGAGGCCCTGGACGGCGGCCCATTGGCGCGGCTCCGCGACGGCGATGTGGTCCGCCTGGACGCCAACGCCGGCACCCTCGAGGTCAAGGTCTCCGCCCATGACCTGGCCGAACGCGAGCTGGGTGAGCCCCACCTGGAGCACTACCACCAGGGACTGGGCCGCGAGCTGTTCGCCGGCTTCCGTCACCTGGCCAGCGGCTCCGAGCACGGCGCCTCGGTGTTCGGCGGCTTCGAGGCCGACGACCTGGCCCAGCAGGCCGGCCAGATCCACGACGAAGACGCCTAAGCCCTGTGTCTGCGACTGTTTGAAGAGGCCCGTTCACGATGATTCGACCCGCGCTTATCGGCGGATCTTATGGAGAGCGGTGGGACCATGCCCTGTTTCTGCGACTGTATGAAGAGGCCAGCTCACGATGATTCGACCCGCGCTTATCGGTGATATCGGTGGGACCAATGCGCGCTTCGCCCTGGTGACCCCCGGCGCCTTCGAGCCCCACGATATCCTCAGCCTGCCCTGCGCCGACTACCCGGGCCTGGTGGAGGCGGTCAACGACTACCTGACGCGGGTCGGCGCCAGCGGGGCCCAGGCGCCCCGGGAGGCCTGCCTGGCCTTCGCCTGCCCGATCCGTGGCGACCGGGTCAAGATGACCAACAACCATTGGGCCTTCTCCCGGCGCGAGGCGCAGCAGGCCCTGGGTCTCGAGCTGTTCAAGGTGATCAACGACTTCACCGCCCAGGCCCTCGGCGTGCCCCATGTGGCCGAACAGGACCTCGTCGAGGTGCAGCCCGGCGAGGCCCTGGCGCATACCGCCCGGCTGGTGATCGGCCCCGGCACCGGCCTCGGCGTGGCCGGCCTCTTCCCCGGCCGCCAGGCCTGGATCCCGCTGCCCACCGAGGGCGGCCATGTCACCTTCGCCCCCACCGACGAACGGGAACAGAACCTGCTGCGCCACTTCCGCAACCGCTACGGGCGGGTCAGCGTGGAGCGCATCCTCTGCGGCCAAGGGCTGCTCGACCTCTACCTGGCCCACTGCTCCCTGAAGGGCGCCCCGCCCCGCTACGCCAGCCCCGCCGAGGTCAGCGAGGCCGCGGGAGAGGACCCGGTGGCCCGTGATACCCTGCTGCGGTTCCTGAAGATCCTCGGCGACGTCTGCGGCGATGCGGCCCTGACGATGGGCGCCCGGGGCGGGGTCTACCTGTGTGGCGGCATCCTGCCGCGGCTGCTCGACTGGCTGCCGCGCAGCCGCTTCCGCGAGGCCTTTACCGCCAAGGGGCGCATGGGCGACTACACCGGGGCGATTCCGGTGCATGTGGTCACCGCCGCCTGGCCCGGCCTGCTGGGCGCCGCCGAGGCCCTCCACAACCCCGAGGTCGACTGATCATTGTCAACGTCCCTAGGAGAGAGCCCGATGATTCCCGATTCCCTGCGCCAGCTGCTGGAGACCACCCAGGGCCAACGCCGCACCCAATGGCAAGGCCGCGAGGTGTGGCTGGCCAACGAGGCCTGGGGGGAGCTGGCGCTCTCCCTCCAGGGCGCCCAGGTGCTTCATTTTCGCCCCGCGAGCCGTGACGACAGCGGCTGGCTATGGGTGACCCCCACGCCCCAGGCCCTGCCCGGGGCGATCCGCGGCGGCATCCCGCTATGCTGGCCCTGGTTCGCCGACGAACGCTATGCGGATGAATCGGAAGACCATAGCGGCCCCTTCCATGGCACCGCCCGCAAGGCGGACTGGCGCCTGGATGCGGTGGACGAGCACGAGGGCGGCGTGGAGCTGCATCTCTCCCCGGAGAGCCGCCTGCATGGCCAGCTCAGTCCGCGGCTGATGGTCCAGGCCAACGCCAACCGCCTGCATGTGGAACTGATCACCGAGCACACCGGCGAGACCCCGGTGAAACTGAGCGGCGCCCTGCATAGCTACCTGGCGGTAAGCGACGCCCAGGCCTGCCGCGTCGAGGGCCTGGCCGGGGCCCGCTACCTGGACAAGCACCGCGACTTCGCCGAGGCCGATCAGCAGGGCGAACTGGGGGTGCGCGGCGCCGTCGACCGCATCTACCACAGCAACGCCGAGCTGACCCTGGACGACGGCCAGCGTCGCCTGCGCATCGCCCGCCAGGGCAGCGACTCGGCGGTGGTCTGGCACCCCGGCGAGGCCCTGCCGGAGGACACCCCCGCCGAGGCGGCGCGCCGCTTCCTCTGTGTGGAGGCCGCCAATACCCGCCTCGACCCGGTGTGGCTGGTGCCCGGCGCCCAGCATCTGCTGGGCACCACCCTGTCGCTGGCAGCGTCCGAGGAGGCCACCCCATGAGCGCCACCTTCGACGTGCCCCTGGTGCTGGGCATGATGCGCCTCCATGAGGCCCGGGACCTGCAGGATCCCGAGCGCCTGGCCGACTGGATCGAGGCACGCCTCGACCAGGGCCTGGCGTGGTTCGACCATGCCGATATCTACGGCGACGGCCAGGGCGAGGCGCTGTTCGGCGCCGCCCTCAGGCGCCGCCCGGGCCTGGCCCAGCGGGTGCGCATCGTCACCAAGGCGAGCATCATCACCCCCCAACGCGACACCTCCGGCTATGCGGTCAAGCACTACGATGCCTCGCCGGCCTACCTGAGCGCGGCCATCGACGCCGCCCTGGCGCGGCTGGGGGTAGAGCGCCTCGACCACTTCCTGCTGCATCGCCCCGACCCGCTGATGGATGCCGAGGCCACCGGCCGCGCCCTGGACGACGCCGTGGCGGCCGGCAAGATCGCCGCCGCCGGGGTCTCCAATTTCCTGCCGGAGCAGTGGCGGCGCCTGCAGGGGGCCATGCACCAGACACTGGCGGTGCATCAACTGGAACTCTCCCTGGGGCACAGCGCGCCGCTCTTCGACGGCAGCTACGACGCCCTGCTGCGGGACGGCCTGACGCCCCTGGCCTGGTCGCCGCTGGGTGGCGGCAGCGTCTTCGAGGACCGCCTGGGCCAGGTGCTGACCGCCGAGGCCGAGGCCCACGGCTGCAGCCCCGGCGCCCTGGCATTGGCCTGGCTGCGCCGCCTGCCCGGTCGCCCCGTCCCGGTGGTGGGCACCCTCAAGCCCGAGCGCCTGGAGGCGCTGCTGCAGGCCCCCGCCCCCTCCCTGGCCGCACCGCCCTGGTACGCCCTGCTGGAGGCCGCGCGCTGCCATCGCGTGGCCTGAAGCGTCACTAACAACCACAGTCACGACCCGGAGGACCCCATGTTTCAGCTGACCCGTAGCGTCACCTGGCAAGCCCTGGAGCGGCTCTGCCGCGAGACCGCCAAGGACCGCATCCACGACTACTTCGCCGCCGACCCGGCGCGCTTCGACAAGATGAGCCTGCGGGTCGGAGGGCTGTTCCTCGACTACTCCAAGCACCTGGTCTCCGACGAGGTGCTGGAGAAACTGCTAGAACTGGCCGACCACTCCGCCCTGGTGCAGCGCCGCGCCCAGATGTTCTCCGGCGATATCATCAATGTCACCGAGGACCGCCCGGTACTGCACACCGCCCTGCGCCACCTGGGCGACTCCCCGGTCCATGTGGACGGCAAGGACGTGATGCCGGAGATCCACCGCACCCGGGAGCAGATCCAGCGCTTCTCCGAGGCGATCCGCAGCGGCGAGTGGAAGGGCTACAGCGGCAAGCGCATCAAGGACGTGGTGAATATCGGCATCGGCGGCTCCGACCTGGGCCCCAATATGGCCTGCCGGGCGCTGCTCAAGTACCGCCACCCGGAGCTCAGCTTCCACTTCGTCTCCAACGTGGACGGCACCCATATCCAGAAGGTGCTCAGCGGCCTCGACCCCGAGACCACCCTGTTTATCGTCTCCACCAAGACCTTCTCCACCCAGGAGACCCTGCTCAACGCCAAGACGGCGCGGCGCTGGTTCCTCGACAACGCCGGCGAGGACGCCGACGTGGGGGCTCACTTCGTGGCCGCCTCCACCAACAGTAAGGCGGCCATGGAGTTCGGCATCCGCGAGGAGAACGTCTTCGAATTCTGGGCCTGGGTCGGCGGGCGCTACTCCATGTGGTCCTCCATCGGCCTGCCCATCGCGCTGTCCATCGGCTTCGACGGCTTCATGGAGCTGCTGGAGGGCGCCCACGAGATGGACGAGCACTTCATCTCCGCGCCCTTCGCCGAGAACATGCCGGTGCTGATGGCGCTGATCGGCATCTGGTACATCAACTTCCAGGGCGCCGAGACCCAGGCCATCGTGCCCTATGACCAGGCCCTGCATCAGCTGCCCTCCTTCCTGCAGCAGCTGGACATGGAATCCAACGGCAAGTCGGTGGATATCTTCGGCCACCCCGTCGACTACAAGACCGGGCCCATCGTCTGGGGCCAGACCGGCTCCAACGGCCAGCACGCCTTCTTCCAGCTGCTGCACCAGGGCACCCGCTTCGTTCCCATCGACTTCATCGCCTCGCTGAAGCCGGAGCCGGGTTTCGAGGACCACCACTTCGCCCTGCTCACCAATATGCTGGCCCAGGCCAACGCCTTTATGGAGGGCAGCCAGGAGGGCGGCCAGCTCGACCCCTACAGCTGCCCCGGCAACCGCCCCTCCAGCACCCTGCTGCTCGACGAGCTGACGCCGAAGAACCTGGGCGCCCTGATCGCCCTCTACGAGCACAAGGTGTTCGTCCAGGGGGTGATCTGGAACATCAACTCCTTCGACCAGTGGGGGGTGCAACTGGGCAAGCGCATCGCCGGCGAGATCAGCGAGCGCATCGACGAACGCACCCAGGACTTCGACGCCTCCACCCAGGGGCTGCTGGCCCTGGTGCGCCAGCACTTCCCCGGCCGCGCCCCGGCCCGCGCCGCGGATCAGGCCGAGGCGGCCAAGGCAGTGCCCGAGCAAGGCAGCCCCGCCAAGGGCGGCAAGGCCAAGCGCGGCAAGGAGCAGGCCCAATGATCCCGGTGATCGCCTTCGGCGAAGCCCTGGTCGATATGCTCTCCAGCCGCCTGGGCGACCAGGCGGCCGAGGGCCCCGAGACCTTTACCCCCTATGCCGGCGGTGCCCCGGCCAATGTGGCGGTGGCCTGTGCGCGGCTCGGCGTGCCCAGCCGTTTCCTGGGCATGCTCGGCGACGACCACTTCGGCGACTTCATCGCCGAAGAGCTGGCCGCCCACGGCGTCGACACCGGCGGCGTGGTGCGCACCCGGGCCGCACGCACGGCGCTGGCCTTCGTCTCCCGGGACGCCAGCGGTGAGCGCACCTTCGACTTTTACCGGCCGCCCGCCGCCGACCTGCTCTATCGCCTGGAGCACCTGCCCCAGGGGGTCTTCGCCGAGCCGGCCATCCTCCACCTGTGCAGCAACAGCCTCACCGAGCCGGCCATCGCCGAGACCACTCTGGCCATGGCCGAGACGGCCCGCCGCGCCGGCTGCCTGGTCAGCGTCGACGCCAACCTGCGCCACAACCTCTGGGCGGGCGGCCGCGCCGATGCGCCCCTGGTCACCCGGCTGCTGGATGGCGCCGACCTGCTCAAACTCTCCCGGGAGGAGGTCGACGACCTGCGCGGCGACCATCCGGAGGCGGCCTGGCTGGCCGAGCGCCTGGCCGCCGGGGTCAAGGCGATCGTCATCACCGATGGGCCCGAGGCGGTGCGCCTGCTGGGCGCCGGCCGCGAGCTGCGCGTCGCCCCGCCCCAAGTCAAGGCGGTGGACACCACCGCCGGCGGCGATGCCTTTATCGGCGGCCTGCTCGCCGAGCTTGCCACCCACCTGGAGAGCGCCGGCATCGCCAGCGACTGGCACCAGGACGACGCCTTCCTGTCCCGGGCGGTGACCACCGCCTGCCAGTGCGGCGCCCATGCGGTGACCCGCCCCGGCGCCTACGCCGCCCTGCCCACCCGGGAGGACCTGGCCAGCCTCGGGGGCTGAGGCACCAGAACGGTGTGCTCTAGCTGGCGACCATCACCGGTTTGCGGGTCACCGGCCTGGGTTAAGCGGCAATCCGGCGCGGCGACCGGCCGGTGGCGGTCGAGCCTCGTCCCACGGGATACCAGCACAGCACAAAGGGGGCAGGCCAATGGCCTGCCCCCTTGCATTTCAGACATCTCGACCGACAGGAAGGCGCCCCGCAGGGCGCCAGCAAAGGAACTATCGCGAGTCAAAGGGGAAGCGCGTCAGAAGACGTACTTGAGGCGCAGCCGTACCCCATAACGATCGGCGTCACTCAGGTCTTCACCGGAGTCGTGGTCGATGATGCTGTAGAAGGCCCCCAGGTAGGTCCGGAAGTCCTCGATGCCCAGTACGTCGTCGAAGCGATACGAGGTGTAGAGGGTATCCGAGGTGTAGCTCCCCGGCAGGGTGACGGTGTCCGGGTCGGCGTCGGGGTTGACCTCATCGATCGTGTTATCGGCATGGATGTAGCCGAGACCGATGCGGTGCCAGAGCGCATTCACGCCGACGGTGGCATTGTGCTCTTCGTGGGCATCCAGGTAGGCCAGGTTGAGGTTGATCGACCAGTCGCCGGCGGCATAGGAGAGGCGAGTGCCGTAGCCGGTCCGGTCGCCGATATCCTCGCCACGCTCGTCGACCACGGCGTCGCTGACCACATTGGTCTCGGCGCCGACGGCCAGGGTCCAGGGCCCCGGAGCCCAGGCCACCACCGGGCGCAGGATCGCCGAGTTCTTGGTGTCGTCGTCGATCGTGAAGCCGTGGTAGGTCGCGGTATCGAAGAGGTCGCGCCGGTCACCGAACAGGGTGCCCAGTTCGGCGTAGAGGTCGCCGAACTGCTGGCTGATCAGTACCTGACCCGCGCTGGCCCCGCGGCCACGACCCTCCTTGGCCTGGTAGATGTAGCCGCTGCCGTCGCGATACAGGTCGTTGGCGGTATCGCCATTGTGTTCGACGAACACGTCCTGGCCCAGCGGGAAGAGGTCATAGCCCTCGAAGCGGCCGACCTTGACCTCGCCGCCCCGGTCGTTGCCGATGGCCAGCCAGGCATCGTCGACCCCGACGCCACCGTCGGTGCCCAGCAGCGGCTGGGCCTTGAAGCGCGCATAGTGCCCCGATGCCGCCCGGCGCTCGCCGGCGACCTCCAGGAGGATCCGGCCGGTCTGGCTGTATTCGTCCCGGGTCTCGATCTCCTCGGCGGAGAAGATCGACCCCCTGGAAGCCTCCTGGCTGTTGTGGGCATTGATGTCGAGTTCGACATCCCCGGCGAAGGACAGCGAGCCGCTCTCGCCCTCGTAGGTCATGCCCGCCATGGCGGGGGTGGCCAGGCTCAGGGCGATGGCGGCGGTCAGCGGAGCCGGCGAAAAGATCGATGATTGCATGAGTTATCCTTGTTGATGAGGAGGGTATGACACCGCGGGCCGGGCCCGCGGAGGAATCCGCGACGCCGTCGCGACTAGGTGTCCAGGCGGCGATAGCGGCAGTCCATGACGCGGCAGGCACCGGCCTCGACGCGCAGCATCACCGGCCGGTGGGCAGGATCGACGAAGCTGAGGTGGGTCAGCGACAGTCGGCCGCCGTCGAACAGCAGTTCCAGGGAGCCACCGTCCACCAGCCATTCCAGCTCGACGCGCGAACCGGCCAGGCGCCCGACCCGCTGGTCATGGGGAAAATGGCTATCGAACTCGGCCACCCCGTTCTCGCCCGCACGACGGTGACTGATCCGCACCCCCTCGCCGTCCCGCGCCAGCCGAAGGGTCTGGTGGTCGCCCTGTTGCAGGTCCAGTGCAATGACGGCATCCGGCGCCAGCTCGAGCACGAGGCGGCCATGGGCCACCCGGGCGCCGGCCGCCACCAGGGTGTGACGCCCGGCCGTGAGCTCGGCGGGAGCCAGGGCAGGGTCCGACGCCCCGGCCCGGGCCTGCCACTCCTGGGCGAAGGCCTGGCGCAGCCGCACGCCTTCGGGAGTAGCGGTGAGTCCGAGCTCGCGGGGAAAACTCATGGCGCCGCGCCAGCCCGCCTCGGGGATCTGGTTGGCGTAGAGCCAGTTGTTGAGCCAGGCGATGGCCAGGCGCCGGCCGTCCTCGGCGGGCACGTCCGCCCAGCTCTGCACGGCGTAGAAGTCGCGCCCCTCGTCCATCAGCCGCGCCGTCTCGGCCGGGTGGTCGTTGTGGAAGCGCTGGCCGTCGAAGTGGCCGACGAAGTACTGGGTGAAGGAGCCGAAGGCCTCCTGCTCGCCGGCCCCCACCCCCACCACCAGCACCCAGCGGGTCGCGGGCTCGCCCGGGGCGGCGCCCTCCACGGGCAGTTCGAAGAGATCGGGACACTCCCAGGGGCCGTCGGTATGGGCGCCCTGCCCCGCGCCGAACTCGCTGGCCAGGCGCCAGTCGCGCAGGTTCTCGGAGACGTGGAACTGGATCGTCTGGCCACAGGCGAGCGCCATCACCCAGCGCCGGCTGGGCTCATGCCAGATCACCTTGGGGTCGCGGAAGTCCTTGAAGCCGGGGCTGGCGATCAGGGGGTTGCCCGCATACTTCTGCCAGCTGCGCCCGCGGTCGCGGCTATAGGCCAGGCACTGCTCCTGGACATAATCCGAAGGGTCGTCGTCCGCCTCGCGATGCACGGTATAGAAGGCCAGCAGCCCCGGCTTGCCATCGAACAGGCCGCTGGTGTCGTGGCGGTCGACGATGGCGCTGCCGGAGAAGCAGGCGCCCTGCTCGTCCGGGGCCAGGGCCGGCGGCAGGTGCTCCCATTGCACCAGGTCGCGGCTCACCGCATGGCCCCAGTGCATGGGGCCCCAGACCCGGTCATGGGGATGGTACTGGTAGAAGAGGTGATACTCGCCGTCGAAGTAGACGAGGCCGTTGGGGTCGTTCATCCAGCCCCGGGGCGGGGTGAAGTGCAGAACCGGTCGCTGGGCCAGCAGGGGCTCGGCAATCGTGGCGGTCATGGTCCGTCCTTTTGTCACTAAGGGAGATGGGCCCCCGGCCATACGGGCCGGGAGGCGTGGGGGCGACGCCGGCGGAAGCGATCGACAAAAGCGATCGAAAAAGCGATCGAAAAAGCGATAGACAACGTTGTCATTCATCCGCGGAAGCCGCCCCAGGGTCTTGAGCCGTGATCAGGCGCCGGCGGCCAGCCCCTGGCCCGCGGCCTTGAGCGCCTCGGGGCGCTTGCGCGGGCCGATACTGCGCCCGGTGGCGTCGAACAGGTGGCAGAAGCCGTGGGCGAAGCTGACCCGTCGCCCGCTGCCGGGCCGGATATCGCTGAGGCCACCCACCTGCAGGGTCAGGGGCTCGCCCCCGGCATGACGGCCATAGACGAAGGTGCTGCCGCCCAGGTGCTCCACCACCTCCACCTCGATGGCCAGGCCGATCTCGTCACCGTCGTCCTCGCGGATATGCTCGGGGCGGATACCCAGACGCAGGACGTCACCGGGGGCCACCCCGGCGGTGTCCGCCTCCAGCTCCGCGTGCTCACCGCCCGGCAGCTCCAGGGTCAAGCGGCCCTCGGCGACGTCCCGCACCCGGGTGTCGAAGAAGTTCATGCGCGGCGAGCCGATGAAGCCGGCCACGAAGTCGTTGACCGGATTGAGGTAGAGCTCCAGGGGACTGCCCACCTGCTCGATGCGCCCATCGCGCAACACCACGATCTTGTCGGCCATGGTCATCGCCTCGACCTGGTCGTGGGTGACGTAGACCATGGTGTTGCCCAGGGAGGCATGGAGCTTGGCGATCTCCACGCGCATCTGCACGCGCAGCTCCGCGTCCAGGTTGGAGAGTGGTTCGTCGAACAGGAAGACCTTGGGATTGCGCACGATGGTGCGACCGATCGCCACCCGCTGGCGCTGACCGCCGGAGAGTGCCTTGGGGCGTCGCTCCAGCAGCGGCCCCAGCTTGAGGATGGCGGCGGCCTCCTCGACGCGCCGGTCGATCTCGACCTTGTCGAACTTGGCCATGCGCAGCCCGAAGCCCATGTTCTCGCGCACCGTCATATGCGGGTAGAGCGCATAGGACTGGAAGACCATGGCCACGCCGCGCTGGGCCGCCGGCAGGTGGGCGACGCTCTCGCCATCGATGCGGATGTCGCCCTCGCTGATCTCCTCCAGCCCGGCGATCAGCCGCAGCAGGGTCGACTTGCCGCACCCCGAGGGGCCGACGAAGACCACGAATTCGCCATGGGTGATCTCCAGGTCGACGCCGTGAATGGTCTGTACCTCGCCGAAGCGCTTGACGACTTGCTTGAGTTGTAGATCTGCCATCGTGTTTCTCCTGCTGCCGCAGGGTCGTTCACCCTACGGCTGTCGTAATGGGAGGCTGCTCGCAATCAGCCCTTGATGCCGGCGCCCGCCAGGCTGCGCACGAAGCGCTTCTGGAAGATCATGAAGACCACCAGCACCGGCAGGGTGATAAAGGAGGCATAGGCGAGGATCTCGCCCCACTCGGTCTCGCGACCGAAGAAGATCTGGATGCCCGGCATCACCGGGCGCACCGCCTCGCTCTGGACCGCCATGATCGGCCACAGGTACTGGTTCCACATCACCATGAAGTGGAGGATCGCCACGGTGGCGAACACCGGCCCTGACATGGGCACGATGATATGGCGGTAGATCTGGAAGGGGCTGGCGCCGTCCAGCTTGGCCGCCTCGTCGAAGTCCTTGGGGATGTCGCGGAAGAACTGGTAGAAGAGGAAGATGAAGAAGGCGTTGGCCACGAAGGGCAGCATCTGCACGTGCCGGGTATTCATCCAGGATCCCTCGATCACCAGCCTGCCCTCTTCCCAGCCCAGGGTGGGCAGCTTGGAGACCAGCAGCAGCATCGGCACCACCACCGCCTCCAGCGGGATGATCATCAACGCGATCACCGCCGAGAGGATCAGCTTCTGGCCGCGCCATTCCAGCCGCGACAGCGAATAGGCCAGCAGGCTGTTGACGAACAGCCCCATGATCACGGTGCCGCCGGTGATCAGCAGGGAGTTGAGGAAGTAGTAGCCGATCCGGCTCTTCTCGAAGACCCCGCGGTAGTTGTCCAGGGTCAGTTCACCCACCGGCAGGATCGCCCGCAGCGAGTAGAGGTCGGTGAAGATCGCCGACTCCGGCTTGAAGGAGGAGACGATCATGAACAGCAGCGGGAACAGGAACAGGTAGCCCAGGCCCGCCAGTACCAGATACCACGCCAGGGTCTTGAGTCGCTTGTTGGCAGTCATGTCACTTCGCCTCCCGGGCGTCGAAGAATTTCTTCTGCAGCAGGGCGATCAGCAGGATCACCAGGAAGAACACCACGCTGACGGCCGAGCCATAGGCGATGTCCTGCTCGCGGAAGCCCTTGGCGACGGCATGGAACATCACCGTGGAGGTGGACCCCTGGGGCCCACCGCCGGTCATCACGTCCACCTGGGTGAAGAGGCCGAAGGCCTGCACGGTGGTGCTGAGGATCACGAACACCAGGGTGTTGCGCAGCCCCGGCAGGGTGATGTTCCAGAACTGGCTCCAGCGCCCGGCGCCGTCGAGCTCCGCCGCCTCGTAGAGGTCCTGGGAGATGCCCTGCAACCCGGCCAGGAAGATCAGCATCTGCACCCCACAGGCCTGCCAGGCCGACATGATGACGATGGAGGGCATCGCCCAGTCGGGATCGCCCAGCCAGTCGATGGGCCCCACCAGGCCGAAGGTCAGCGCCTGCAGGTAGTGATTGAGGACCCCCACGTCGCGGTGATAGAGGAAGGTCCAGACGATCGACACCACCACGATGGAGGTCACCACCGGCGAGAAGAAGATCGCCCGGAAGACACTGATGCCGCGCAGCTGCCGGTTGATCAACAACGCCAGCCCCAGGGCCAGGCCGCACTGCAGCGGCACCACCAGCATCACGAACAGCAGGGTATTGAGGAACGACTGGATAAAGCGCGGGTCCTTGGCCAGCAGCACATAGCGCTTCTCCCCCCACTGCCAGCTCGTGAACTCCCGATACTCGCGGTAGGCCGGGTCGCCGCGCAGCAGCGTGCGCAGCGCCGGGAACTCCGGCTCGCCCTCGGCGGTACGCACCACCTCGCCCAGTTCGCTGCGCTCGGCCTCCTGGACCAGCCAGCTGACGCTCAGCAGGCGGTCGTAGTTGCGAAGGCCCACCCACTCCGCCTGGTTGGGCGAGAGCAGCCGCTGGTCGCTGAACGACAGCACCACCGCCATCAGGAACGGCAGCACCAGGAACATGAACAGCCCCAGCAACGCCGGAAAGCTCAGTAGATAGCCGAAGCGACGCTCGCGACGCCTGGCCTGGCGATAGGTGGTCACCTTAGCCTCTCCGGTGCCGGCCCCATCCGCCAGCCTCCGGGGCCTCGCCTCATCGATATTCGAGTGCATCGTGCGCCCTCCTCTCTTATGGGCCCCGGCGGTAGCTTATCCGCCGAGGCGAAGCCCTTATTCGTGGAAACCGTAGCCCCGGTTGTCGGCGATATCCCGCTCGATGGCGTCCACCGCCTCGTCCAGCGCCTCCTGCACGTCACGACCGTCGCGGATATCGCGTGCCGCCCGCTCGAAGGCGCTGGAAATGGTCGGATACCCCGGCGTCGCCGGGCGCAGCCGGGCATGGGCCTCGGCATAGTCGTAGAAGAAGCGCCAGCGTCCGCCCTCGCGGAAGTCCTCGGTGAGCGCGGCGGCCTGAGGATGGGAAGGAACCGTGATGCGCGCGCGGGCCGCCTCGGCGATTTCTGCCGGCTGGAGCATGAAGTCGACGAAGGCGGCGGCCCCCTCGGGGGCATCACACTGGGTGGAGATGCCCAGCTGCCAGGAGCCGCCCCCGATGGTGGTCCCGTGGCCGAAGTCCGGCACCGGCATCACCACCAGGTCGTCGCCCCAGGCGTCCAGGTGGTTGCGCAGCTCCCAGCTGCCCACATAGTTGAGCGCTACCCGGCCCTGATCGAAGCCACGGTTGTCGCTGGGATTGCGATCCACGTAGCCCGCCTCGAAGAGCCCCTGGAAGAACTCGCCCCAGGCCAGGACCTCCTCACCGTTGAGCACGCCTTCGGCATACAGGTAGTTGCCGCGATCGATCTGGTCGCCACCGAAGCTGAGCAGCCAGGGCCCGAAGGCATAGGAGTACCACTCGTCCCCGGTCCAGCCGGCCTGGATGTCCAGCGGGTAGAGGAAGTCGCCGCCCTGCTTGAGGGCCTCCAGCGCCGCGAGGAACTCCGCCTGGCTCCAGGGGTGATCGAGGGTGGCGATACGGATGCCGTGCTCCTCCAGCACCGAGCGCCGCCCATAGAGCACCAGCACCTCTTCGTTCTGGCCCGCGGCATAGATCTCGCCACCATAGGTGGCCTTGGCGGTCTCCAGCAGCGGCGCCAGGGTCTCGGCAGGTACCAGGCCGTCCAGTGGACGCAGGAACTCGGACCAGGCGAAGTTGGGGGCCACCGGCTGGTCGATATACATCACGCAGGGCAGGTCGCCGGCCAGGGCCGCCGCCGTCATCGCCTCGGTATAGGAGCCGGCGGGCAGTCGACTCATCTCGACCCGCCAGCGCGGCTGCGACTGGTTGAAGCGATCGATGGCGGCTTGCTGGGACTCGATCTCGGCCTGGCTCGCCTCGGTGCGCCAGTATTCGATCCGCTGGGGATCGGCGTGGGCCGTCGCGGCGACCATGGACAGGGCCACAGACATTCCGAGTGACAACGTTGTCATCGACATTCCGAAACGCCGTCCGGGAACAGATTTCTGCATGGGTTTCACCTTGTTATCCAGAATGGTTGTTATCGTTGTACTGGCGACATGGGGCCGCGTCACCGGCCGCGTTGACGCGGCCGGTCCGCAAGGGCTAGTCGTCCATGCCATAGCCGCGGTTATCGGCGATATTGCGCTCGATGGCGTCCACCGCCTCGTCCAGGGCGGCCTGGACATCGCCGCCGTCGCGGATGTCCCGCGCCGCGCGTTCGAAGACGCTGGAGATGATCGGGTAGGCCGGCGTCTCGGGACGCAACTGGGCATGGGCCTCGGAGTAGTCATAGAAGAAGCGCCACCGGCCGCCTTCCCGGTAGTGCTCGGTGAGCGCCGCCCCCGCCTCGGAGGCCGGGATCATGCCGGCGCCCTCGGACATGGCGGCGATCTCCTCGGGCTGCAGCAGGAACTCGAGGAACTCGGCCGCGCCCTCCGGCGCCCCGCAGGCGGTGGTGATCCCGGTATGCCAGGAGCCGCCGCCGATCACCGGCCCATGGCCGAAGTCCGGTACCGGCATCACCACCAGGTCGTCTTCCCATGCCTGCGGATAGGCCGAGGGTTCCAGGAAGCCATATTTCATGGCCACTCGCCCCTGAACGAAGCCCCGGTCATCGCTGGGGTTGCGATCCACCAGGCCCTCTTCGAACAGCGACTGGAAGAACTCGCCCCAGGCCACGGCCGCCTCGCCATTGAGCACGCCCTCGGCCTCCAGGTAGCCGTCGCGATCGATCTGGTCGCCGCCGAAGCTGACCAGCCAGGGACCGAAGGCGTAGGAGTACCATTCGCCGCTCCATCCCGCCTGCAGGTCCAGCGGATAGAGAAAGTCGCCTCCGGCCTTGAGGGTCTCCAGCGCATCGAGAAACTCCGCCTGGCTTCAGGGGGCGTCCAGGGTGGCGATGCGGATACCGTGTGCCTCGAGCACCGAGCGCCGCGACAGCAGCGAGAGCGCCACCTCGTACTGGCCCGCCGAATAGATGCGGCCGTCGTAGGTGCCCTTGGCGGTGGCGATCAGGCCATCCAGGGCCGCCTGATCCACCAGCCCGTCCAGGGGCCGCAGGAAGCCCGCCCAGGCGAAGTTGGGGGCCACCGGCTGGTCGATATAGAGTAGGCAAGGCAGGTCCCCGGCCACGGCGGCGGAGGTCACCGTCTCGGTGTAGGCCCCCTCGGGGATCATGCTCATCTCCACCCGCCAGCGCTCCTGAGAACGATTGAAGCGCTCCACCGCCGCCTGGCTCACCTCGATCTCGGCGATATTGCCGGTCTCGTGGCGCCACAGCTCGAGGGTCTGGGGGGATGCCAGGGCCAGGGGAGCTGCCAGGGCGGCCCCGATAGACAACGTTGTCATTTTGGTGATGGAGAACAGGGCGTGTCTCGTAACGATCATGGTGCTAACTCCGGATTGGTATCGGTTGTTATTGTCGGGGACCGTCGCTAACGGCCGATTCGGAAAGGGGGGAGCGAGGCGATAGCCCGGCCACCAGATGCGACTCCCGCTCGATCCTCACGAAGGGCAGGCGCACGGTGGTCGCCTCCCGGGAGCCGGCCAACAGGCAGTGCATGGCCTGCCGGCCCATCTCCAGGTGGGGCAAGCGCATGGTGGTCAGCCCCGGCGTCAGGAAGGTGGAAATCGGCCGCTGGTCATCGAAGCTGGCCACGGCCAGGTCACGACCGACGCCCAGCCCCCGGCCGGCCAGCGCCAGGTAGAGTTGCATCGCCGTGCTGTCCTGGCCACACAGGATCGCCGTGGGCCGTGGTGAATTCGCCAGCAGCCGATCGATCGCCTCTTCCACCGTGGAGCGCTCATCGCCGTCCGGAGCTCCCACCAGGGCGGGATGTATCAGCGCCTCGTCCACCTTGATGCCGGCCTCCTCCAGGGCCTGCCGATAGCCGGCCTGGCGCAGGGAAGCCGCCGCCAGCCTGGGGTTGAGGCCCAGGTAGGCGATACGCCGATGCCCCTGGGCCAGCAGAAAACGGGTGACCTCCAGGGCTGCCTGCTGCTCATCGGGGAGGAAGGTCGGCACCCGGATGGCCCCCGACGCGAAACCATTGGCCAGCACCGAGGGCACCATGCCCATCTCCTTGGGTAACTCGACCTCCCGGTGATAATCGCAAGCGTAGATCAGCCCCTCCGCTCGACGCTCCAGCAGAATATCCAGGGCCCGCTGGCGATGGCGGAAGCCGGCATCGCGATCGATATTGACGACCATCAGGACCTTGTCGTGGGCATCGGCGACCTGCTGGGCGCCACGCAGGATGTCACCGGAGTGGGGCTGGGTAGTCACCCGGTCGGAGATAAAGCCGATCACCCCGGAGCGCTGGCTACGCATGGTGCGTGCCGCGCTATTCGGTCGATACCCCAGTTCCTCGATGGCCTCGAGCACCCGGGCACGGGTCTCCTCACGGACGGCGGGATCATCATTGATCACCCGCGATACCGTCTTGAAGGAGGTTCCTGCCAAGCGGGCTACGTCCTTGATCGAGACCATGTCGATAGACTCTTGATGGTTTGATTGAATGTGATTGACAACGTTGACATTGACTCTAAAGACGACTGACAACCTTGTCATTGAGACTTTGGTCTAGGAGGCTCTCGACAGGCAAGACCAACTCGCGATTCCGGAAGATGTGCCGCCATTCATGTGGAAGGCCACCTTGATGTTGCGGCGCCACACCCCGGCGCCGAGGCCGAATACGGCCGCATCGCCGGTCGCCGGGCACTATAGTGAAAGGCATAGCGTCCTGGTGAACGGGGCACCGCCGCGGACCTCGGCCGGCACGCGAGGAGCCGCTCATGGCCACCACCGTCGCCGTCATCCAGAAACCACCGGTCCTGCTCGAGCGCGAGGCCACCCTCGAACGGATGCTCGCCTCGATCGATGAGGCCGCCGCCGCCGGGGCCGCCCTGCTGGTCTTCCCGGAGGCCCAGTTGCCCGGCTATCCGGCCTGGGCCTGGCGGCTGAAACCCGGCGGCGACATGGCGCTCTCCGCCGAACTCCATGCTCGCCTGCGCGCCAATGCCGTCGACCTGGACGGCGAGGCGCTACGTCCCCTGGAGGAGGCCGCGGCGCGCCATGGGGTGACCCTGGTGCTGGGCTGCCACGAACTCGACAGCCGCTACAGCGGCACCACCCTCTACAACACCCTGGTGGTGATCGGCCCGGATGGCGCGCGTCTCAACCGCCATCGCAAGCTGATGCCGACCAACCCGGAACGCATGATCTGGGGCCTGGGGGATGCCAGCGGGCTACGGGTGGTGGCGACCCCCGCCGGACGGCTCGGCTGCCTGATCTGCTGGGAGTGTTATATGCCCCTGGCGCGCTATGCCCTCTACGCCCAGGACCTCGAGATCTTCATCACCCCGACCTGGGACACCAGCGACATCTGCCTGGCCACGCTGCGCCATATCGCCAAGGAGGGGGGCTGCTGGGTGATCGGCTCGGCCCCGGCCATGCAGGGCAGCGACGTCCCGGCGAGCTTTCCCGAGCGCGACCGCCTCTTCCCGCCGGACGAGTGGATCAATGACGGCAATGCCGTGATCATCGCCCCCGGTGGCGAGGTGACGGCCGGCCCCCTGCATCGCGAGAAGGGCATCCTCTATGGCGAGGTCGACCCCGAACTGGCCAGACGCGCCCGCCGCTCGCTGGACGTCTGCGGCCACTATGCCCGGCCCGACCTCTTCACCCTCTCGGTGGACCGCACGCCCCGGGGACCGGTCCGGTTCGCGGACGAGTGACCCTACCCAGCGCTGAACCGTCCCGCCTCGGCTGGCGGCTTGCCCCATTGGGGCAAGCCCACCGGCATTCGCCGCCGCTGCGCGCTGATCTGCACTACCCCCAAAAGACCCGCCGGATGGCGGGCCCAAGGTACAGCACTAGCCTATTGCTACGGGCTGTCGAGAGAGACGCGCCAAGGAACCTCAGTGGTGGAAGCGCTCGGCGGCCTGGCGCTGCTGGGCCGAGGTCATGCGCCCTCGGCCATGCGGCGCGACCGCCAGGCCCCGGGGGCAAGGCCGGTGCTGCGCTTGAAGGCGCGGCTGAAGGCCGCCTCGGATTCGTAGCCGACGTCGGAGGCGATCCGCGCGATGCTGGCAGCGCCACGGGTCAGCTTGCCCGCCGCCACTTGCATGCGCCAGTGGCAGAGATAGGTCATGGGCGCGACGCCGACGCGGTCGGTGAAGCGGCTCACCAGCACGGTCCGGGAAACGGCCGCTTCCCTGGCGAGGGTGTCCAGCGTCCAGGCGCGTTGCGGGTGCTCGTGTAGCAGGCGGATGATGCGCCCGACGAGAGGATCCGCCAGCGCGGCCAACCAGCCGGTGGCCGCGTCGGGAAGCGACTCCATATGGCTGCGCACCACTTCGATGAAGAGCAGTTCACTGAGTCGCGCCAGCACGCTGTCGACCCCGACACGCTGCCGGCGGCTCTCCGTCATGATGGCCTGGATCAGGCTGCTCAACCAGCCATCGCCGGCCGTATAGCCATCGGGAATGTGTACCATGCGTGGCAGCGCCTGGATCACGGGATTGAACGGCAGCAGGTCGCAGCCAAGGAACCCGCAGATAAGCCGCGTCTGCTCGGGGCCGCCACCGAATTGCTCGATATAGAAAGGGGGCGACAGCTCCGCGGGTTGAGCGAAGAGACCGACGTTGGGCTCCGCCCGCATTTGCGGGCGGCTGGACAGCGTGTGCAGGTCGCCCTGGGGAAACATGATCACGCTCCCGGGCGCCAGCCGTACCGGCGCCTCCGGCGAGTCGATCAGCGTCGCCCAAGCGAAGCCGCTGGTAATCACGTGATACTCGATGAGGTGTTGCGCATTCGGCATCACCAGTGGCAGCAGCGAGGCAGCGGCCGGCGCCTCGGCCACCCAGGGCGACGACGCGGCGACGTCGAAGAATACCGCCCCCGACAGGCTCACGGAGCGCAGCACCTCGGACAGGATGTCCTCTTTCATGATGGCCCCCCGCGGCCCGATTCCCTGTAGTGGCACGAGCGAACGCAAGATCCGGACGATCGAGCAAGAAGCCCGGCCGTCCGGTCATGTCCAGAACCGCCCCCGCCAGCCAAGCTGCGTCTCACGCTCGCCGCATTCGAGCGTTCCCCAACCCGGCTACGGCTGGAGCCCACGCCGCTCTCACATGACGAGGAATCACTATGGACAGCGCAACCGTATCTGTACAGGTCAGCGAAGAACGCCTCTCGGCCTTCATCGGCAAGGTGATGGAAGACATCGGCGGCTCCCTCGCCGTCCTGCTCTCCTTCCTGGGCGATCAGACCGGCGTCTACCGCACCTTGCGCGACATCGGTCCCTGCGGCACCACGGAACTCGCCCGATTGAGCAAGGTCGACGAACGCTATCTGCGGGAATGGCTCAGCGCCCAGGCGGCGGCGGGCTACGTGATCTATCACCCGGAAGACGACACCTTCTCCCTCACCCCGGAACAGGCCATCGTACTCGCGCAGGAAGGCCATCCCGCCTGCATGCAGGGCTTCTTCCAGCTGCTGGTCTCGCAATTCACCACCCATGACAAGGCGGTGACCACCTTGCGCTCCGGTGCCGGCCGGGCCTGGGGAGAACACCACGGCTGCTGCTTCTGCGGCACCGATCGCTTCTTCCGGCCGGGCTATGCCGCGAATCTCGTCGACGCCTGGCTGCCGGCGCTCGAGGGCGTGACGGCAAAGCTCGCCGCGGGCGGCAAGGTCGCCGATGTGGGCTGTGGACACGGCTCGTCCACGGTGCTGATGGCGCAGGCCTTTCCGAACGCCACCTTCTACGGCTATGACTTTCACGCGCCCTCGATCGGCATGGCCACGGAGAAGGCCGCCGCGGCGGGCGTGGCGGCGAACACGCGCTTCGTCACCTCGACGGCCAAGGACATTGCCGATGACGGCTTCGACCTGATCTGCATGTTCGACGCCCTGCACGACATGGGCGACCCCGTCGGCGCGGCACGACGCCTGCGCGAGAGCCTGAAGCCCGATGGCACCCTGATGCTGGTCGAGCCCCTCGCCGGCGATCACCTGACCGACAACCTGCATCTGCTCGGGCAGATCTTCTACTCCGCCTCGACCCTTATCTGCACACCGGCCTCGCGGGCCCAGGAGGTCGGGCTGGCGCTGGGCGCGCAGGCCGGCGAGCGAAGGCTGACCGAGATCTTGAAGGAAGCGGGCTTTCGGCAGGTGCGGCGGGCCACGCAGACGGAAGTGAACATGGTGCTGGAAGCGCGTCCATGAGTTCCATGACGAGTCCTGTGCGGGAGGCAGTCATGACCCGATTCAACGACCTTATCGAAACCCGGGAGCAATTGCGTGCCGTGCTGCCGGAGCCCAGTGAGCTCGTGACCCGCAAGTGCCTGTCCGCCCTGGACAGGCACTGCGGCCAGTTCATCGGGCGCTCGTCCTTCATGCTGCTCGCCTCGGCCGATGCCCAAGGCAATGTCGACGTCTCGCCCAAGGGCGACCCCGAGGGGTTCGTCAAGATACTCGATGCCCGGACCCTCGCCATTCCCGACCGGCCGGGGAATCACCGGGCCGATTCGATGGAGAACATCCTGACGAATCCCAAGGTCGGACTGATCTTCCTGATCCCCGGCAAGACCGAAACCCTGCGCGTCAGCGGCACGGCCACCATTACCCAGGACCCGGCGCTGCTCGACTCGATGGCGATCGCCGGAAGAAGCCCGAAGCTGGCGATTCTGGTCCGGGTGGAGGAAGCCTTCTTTCATTGTTCGAAGTGCATGATTCGCTCGAAGCTCTGGCAGCCCGAGCACTGGCCGGACCTCGCGGGATTGCCGCGCCTGGCACAGACGATGGTCGACGCCGGCAATCTCGAACTCACGGAAAACGAGATGCACCGGATCGTGGTCAACGACGAACGCGAGAGACTCTACTGAGCGGCGACCTCGCGAGTCGTGGAGACCCGATCGGGTAGGGATGCCGGTCGGGCTGGCGGACCGGCGAATCGCGGTGCCGCAGGCAAAAAGAGACCCGCCAAGGGGCGGGTCAAGGCACAGCACTAGCCTGTAGCTACGGGCTGTCGAGAGAGAAGCGGTAGGAAACCTCAGTGGTGGAAGCGCTCGGCGGCCTGGCGGGCCAGGTCGCGGATGCCGTCCCAGTCCTCGGCCTCGATCAGGGCCTTGGGGGTCAGCCAGGAGCCGCCCACGCACATCACATTGGGCTGCGCCAGGTAGTCGGCGGCGTTGTCCAGGGTGATGCCGCCGGTGGGGCAGAAACGCGCCTCGGGGATCGGCGCGCCGAAGGCCTTGATCGCCTTGACGCCACCGCTGGACTCGGCGGGGAAGAACTTGAAGCGACGGTAGCCATACTGCCAGCCGGTCATCAGCTCGGAGACGGTGGCCACGCCGGGCAGCATGGGTACCGGGCTCTCCACGCCGTAACGGTAGAGGGCCTCGGTGGCACCGGGGGTGACCACGAAGTCGGCGCCGACCTTCTCGGCCTGGCGATACTGGGCCGGGGTCAGCACGGTGCCGACGCCGATGCTGGCCTTAGGCAGTGCCGCCTTCATGCGCGCCACCGCCTCCAGGGCGCAGTCGGTGCGCAGGGTCACCTCCAGCACCGTCAGGCCACCCTCCACCAGGGCACGGGCCAGGGGCACGGCATCCTCGAGGCGCTCGATGGTGATCACCGGAATCACTTCTGCCTTGAGGCAGATGCTGTCGATCTCGGTGGTGCGGGTGGAAGGCAGCTGTTTGTCGATGGTCATGTCTGGTACTCCACATCGGGGCCGGCGAGGCACACCCGGCCGGGAAATAGGAAAATCAGGGCGCCCAGTAGATCGCCAGGGGGCAGGCCAGGAAGGCGCGGATCGGCAGCTCGCGGACGTCATCGCCGGCCAGGGCCCGGCCCAGGACGCTGCGCTTGTCCTCGCCGCTGAGGTGCAGGAAATGGCGGCGGGCCTGATGCAGGCGGTCGGCGCTCAGGGTGATGCGCGCCTGGGGCTGGCTGGGGGTGCGCACCGCCACCAGGGGCTCGGCGGTGCTCAGGGCCAGACCCAGCTCCTGGCTGTCGGGGAACAGCGAGGCGGTATGGCCGTCGCCGCCCATGCCGAGGATCACCACGCTGGCCGGCCAGCTCAGCGCCATGACGCGCTCGGCGACCTCCGCCACGCCCTGCTCGGGGGTGGCGGCATCGCTGGTCAGGGGCACGAAGTTGGCCGCCTCGGCGGGGCCCCGCAGCAGGGTCTCGCGGACCAGGCGGGCATTGCTGTCGGCGGCGTCTTCGGCCACCCAGCGCTCGTCGGCCAGGGTCACGTCGACCCGCTCCCAGGGCAGTTCCGCCCGGGACAGGGCCACGAAGAAGGGCTTGGGTGTCGAGCCCCCGGAGACCACCAGCAGGGCGCGCTCCTGGCGACTCAGGTCCTCGCGCAGCGCCTCGGCCACCGACTCGGCCAGTTGGCTGGCCAGATGTTCACGGGAGAGATCGCTCATCTTAGTAATCCTCGTACCAGCTACGACCGTCCTGGGTGATCATGGCGGTCTGGAGTGAGCCGACACGGCCCCCCGGGGCCCATCGGCCGTCTTTAGTAGTCTTCATACCAGCTACGACCGTCCTGGGTGATCATGGCAATCGATGCCACCGGTCCCCAGGAACCCGCCGGGTAGCGCCGCGGCGCGTCGTCCCGGGCCTCCCAGGCACCGATCAGTTGATCGATCCAGCGCCAGGCATACTCGACCTCGTCGCGGCGCACGAACAGGTACTGTTGGCCCTTCATCACCTCCAGCAACAGGCGCTCGTAGGCATCGGGAATCCGCGACTTGGGGAAGGCGCTGTTGAAGTCGAGGTCCAGGGGCCCCGGGCGCAGGCGCATGCCCTTGTCCAGGCCGCTGTCCTTGGTCAGCACCTGCAGGGCGATGCCCTCCTCCGGCTGCAGGCGGATGATCAGCTTGTTGCTGGCCAGGCCGCGCTGATCCGGGTCGAAGATATAGTGCGGCTGCTGGCGGAAGTGGATAACGATCTGCGACAGCTTCTCCGGCATGCGCTTGCCGGTGCGCAGGTAGAAGGGCACCCCCGCCCAGCGCCAGTTGGCCACCTCGGTCTTCATGGCCACGAAGGTCTCGGTGCGGCTGGAGGTATTGGCGCCCTCCTCGTCCAGGTAGCCGGGCACGCTCTGGCCATCCACCGAGCCGGCGATATACTGGCCGCGCACCACGTCCTGGGCCAGCACCTCCGGGGTGAAGGGCTTGAGGGCCTTGAGCACCTTGACCTTCTCGTCGCGGATGGCGTCGGCGTCCAGGTTGGAGGGCGGGTCCATGGCGATCAGGCAGAGCAGCTGCAGCAGGTGGTTCTGGACCATGTCGCGCAACTGGCCGGCCTGGTCGAAGTAGCCCCAGCGCCCCTCGATGCCCACCTTCTCGGCCACGGTGATCTCCACATGGGAGATATGGTTCTGGTTCCACTGGGTGCCGAACAAGGGATTGGCGAAGCGCAGGGCGATCAGGTTCTGCACCGTCTCCTTGCCCAGGTAGTGGTCGATGCGATAGACCCGCGACTCGGGGAAGACGGCGCCGATGGCGTCGTTGATCTCGTTGGAGGAGTCCAGGTCATAGCCAATGGGCTTCTCCACCACCACCCGGGCACTATCGTCCAGGCAGTCGCCGGCCTTGAGGTTATGGCAGATGGCACCATAGATGCTCGCCGGCACCGCCAGGTAGATCATCAGCGGGCGGGCGTCCGGGGCCTGCTGGCGCCAGTCGCGGATGGCCGCGTAGCCCTCGGGCTTGGCGAAGTCGACGCTGATAAACTCCAGGCGCTCGAGGAAGCGGGCCAGGCAGGCCTTGTCCAGGGTCTCGCCCTTGAGATAGGTCTTCAGCGCCGCGGTCACCTTGTCGCGGAAGGCCGGGGTCTCCAGACTCTGACGCGCCAGGCCGAGGATGCGGGTGGTCTCGCCCAGCAGCCCCTCCCGCTCCAGGTGGTAGAGCGCCGGAAACAACTTGCGCAGGGCCAGGTCGCCGAGTGCGCCGAACATCGCCAGATCGACGCTGGGTGTCGCCGAGGCGACGGAACGGGTCTCTTGGGTCATGCCGCACCCTCTGAAAAATGGTTAACTTACCTAAAAAATACGCTACGCACGCCATGACAGGCAACAATTTTAAGTAATTTTACAACCAAAGTGTCATCCCTGGCCACCCATGCGCCCCCCATGCCTAGCGTCCTAAGGAACTACCGTCTAGGATAGTGCCAGACAATGTAGTGAAATAACTACATGGTAGCGCGCCCGTTGGCCTTCCGCCGCGGCGCGCCTCAACGCCACAGTCACCGCCCCAAGCCAGCAGAGAGAACGCGACCCACGATGGCCAGCCATGACCTGATCGAACGCATCCGCGCCCGCCTCGACGAGCTCAACCGCTCCGAGCGCAAGGTCGCCGACGTCATCCTCCAGGACCCCGCCTCGGCGACCGGCATGAGCATCGCCGCCCTGGCCCAGGCCTCCTCGGTCAGTGAACCCACGGTCAATCGCTTCTGCCGCAACTTCGACGCCAAGGGCTACCCGGACTTCAAGATCAAGCTGGCCCAGAGCCTGGCCGGCGGCACCCCCTATGTCAGCCGCAACGTGGAGCGCAACGACGGCGCCGCCGACTACGGCGACAAGATCTTCGGCGCCACCGTGGCCGCCCTCGACGACGCCCGCCGCGCCCTGGACGCCAAGCGCATCGAGCGCGCCGTGGACTATTTGATCCAGGCCAAGCAGATCCATTTCTTCGGCCTCGGCGCCTCGGGCCCGGTGGCCCAGGATGCCCAGCACAAGTTCTTCCGCTTCAACCTGCCGGTGATGGCCTACGAAGACGTGCTGATGCAGCGCATGGTGGCCGCCGCCTGCCATACCGGCGACGTGGTGGTGATCATCTCCTATACCGGGCGCACCCGGGAACTGGTGGAGATCGCCCGCCTGGCGCGGGAGAACGGCGCCGTGGTACTCGGCATCACCGCCCCCGACTCGCCCCTGGCCAAGGAGTGCACCGAGACCCTGGAGGTCACCACCCCGGAGGACACCGACGTCTATATGCCGATGACCTCGCGGATGATCCACCTGGCGCTGATCGATGTGCTGGCCACCGGCGTGACCCTGCGCCGCGGCGAAGACTTCCTCGGCCACCTGAAGAAGATCAAGGACTCCCTCCAGGCCACCCGCTACCCGGCCCAGTAGGGTTCGGGCTCAGGGCCGAGACCAGGCTCCCCTATTAGCCATCGGGTACCGAGGTAGGGTGGGGGCTCGGTCATTGCCGAGCGATGGATCAAGCAGACACGATTCTGGCCTGGAGAGACGGGCAGGAATTGGGGTACGCGACCTTCCTGTTCAGCATCCATGAAAAGTCGCTCAGTAGTTCAAGCGAATGTTCAGGTTCAAGTCTCTCCCATCATACGGAAAGCTGGCGGCATCGAACGAGGGTGCGCCCATCGAGGCTTCTGCGTCGTTTGAAAAACCGTAGCCTTCCGTGGGGACACCCAACCAGTTGGTAGCAAGCGCGCCATCCATATTCTCATCATGAATGACTGCCAACGCATAGGTTCCCTGCGGGATGTCTAAAAAGTCACAACGTGCCCGCGTATCCCTGATCTTAATTACCATGATATTGGTTGCATAGTTCATGAATTCAGTAGGAAAGCCCACTGGTGACTCGAAAAGCGCGCAAGCCACCACTCCGGTGCTGTTTTGTATATCAAGAATGTTCACGTGAATTCCATGGCACGATGATTGGGAAAACACGCTGGTGGGAAGGCTCGAAAGCACCAGCACTGAAGTCAATATCACGCACTTCCCCATCTTGGGGTAAAGCGTCACCGAATGCCTAGCCTTGGAGGCCAATGCGGCCTTACGAATAGCTGACTCACTCATAACCCACCTCATATTCCTATCGGCGAGGCTTGAATCCGACACCAGGTGTCTAACGAGGCTGTAGAAAAAACCATTTCCGGCCATCCTACACCCTTCCTATTAATTCAAATCTTCCGGCATAGCGTCCGGCCCATCATTCATGAATCACGCCACTGATGCCGATGATGATCTCTATCATCCCCTCTATCGGTAGCGCCCTGACAGACACCTTCCTCCGCCTCATCACGCTGCCAACCTGCCGTAATTCACCAGCTTCTCAATATTATGTACCAGGCAGTATAGCTGCCATTGCCCCTGGACCTTTTTCCGGCCTCTCAGGCTAAATCGATCAAGTCCCTTGTTCGTACCGATGTTGCCAAACACCGGCTCCACCACCGACATTCGGTGGCTATAGACCTCTTTGCCATACTGACTGTCCACCCGGTGTTTCATCCAATCAGTGTAGCTAGGCAAGCCTTTATTCTCGATGGTGAATGATACCTGCCGACCCGCTCCGTTGCGGTGGTCCGCCGAGGCTGGGTTATGCATGCACTGATGTTTCTTCAGGCAGTGACGGCACTGCAGCAGGCGGCCCTCAAAGTGAGCCCGGTTCTTTCCGTTCTCGGCCTCCCGCAGCCCCCGGTAGGTGAGGGACTCACCGGCCGGACAGATGCAGGTCATCGACACGAGATCGAACTGGAACTCACTGGCCGGAATAATCGACTTCTGAGTAGAGGACCGGCTGTCCTGATGACGTTTCCCGTATTTGGCTTTCTGGGCGCTGAATTTGGGGTCGCGACTACGAAACCGGTTGTCGGGAATGTAGCCATTGATCTGCTGTTCGTGCAGGTAGCGCATGTTGGCTTCGTTGGCGAAGCCAGTATCGGCCGTCACCACGGTGCCGTCCTGGTAGATGCTCGGGCTGATGCCCAGCCGGCGGTAACGCTGCGCGATGCTTTCCAGCACCGGCTTGAGCGTATGGTGCTCCTGGCCTTCGCCAAAGGCCTGGGCATCGATGATGATCTGGTGTTTCTTGTCGACTGCCGCTACCCCGTTATAGCCCTGAATCGTGCCTTTCCCGGTCGTCATCTTGGCACTTTCGTTGTCGGTGAGGTTGCTCTTCACCTCCTGGCTGCGCTTGCCCTTCCCCTGCCGGGGGCGCTGCGTATTCAGGAACCGGTCTACCTTGGTCATGGCTCTGTCGAGGGAGAGGATCATCTTGGCATGGCGGATATCCCGTGCCATCTCTGCCTCGGTCTCCGCCTTGTCGCGCTGGAAGTGCTCCTCCAGATGGTGGCGAATCAAGCGGCGCAGCTTGTCACGTTTCTCGCCGAGTTCCTTGAAGGTGCCAGACCACTCCTTGGCTGCATTGGACGACATCTTGCACCCGTCGATGGCGAAGAGTTCGTTGCCCAGCAGGCCCTGCTCGTGGCAGACCAGCAGAACCTGCTCGAACAGGGCTTCGATCTCATCCGCGTGACCGCTGACGAATCGGGCGAGTGTGGTGAAGTGCGGCACGGTATCGCAGGACAACGCCTTGAACAGGATGTTGGTCTCGCAGCACCACTGCATTTCCCGGCTGGAGGTGATGCCCTTGGAATAGGCGAACAGGATGATCTTGAGCAGGATCGCCGGATCATAGGCAGAGCGGCCAGTGTCGTCGTTGCGGTACCTCGGGTGGAACACCGATAGGTCCAGCTTGTGTTCGATCAGGTAATGCACCGCGTGCTCGAACGTGCCGGGCTGCAGCTGTTCCAGGTAGTTGATGGCGACCAGGGCGTGCTGATCGTAGTTATAGGGCTTGAACCTGGGCATACCGGCGGCTCTCCGTGGCCTTTTCCTCATCCTACCGGGCGTGGACAGGGTTTTGCTACAGCCTCAACGCCTGCCAGCACGAGGGAATCGAGAATAACGAAGCAGCGACATCAAGCACCGGAGCATGACGGGAGCTTGGTCAGTCACCGGTCAGCCTAGCGGGGAGCCCGCGCTCCCACCGGGTTTATTCCAGCCTAGGCAAAAAACCACCCTCCCGCTGCCGATGCCTCAGGGATAGCGACAAGGCGCGATGAGAGGGTGGCTTGGTGGCAGTCAGGATCGCCCTTCGGGCGATATCGTGCGGCGGAGCCGCGCTTGTACTTTTGAAGGAGACCACTTGTCGGGGTGGCGGGGTGGAGGAAGGCACGTCGCTGGACGTGGTAGCTCAAGGCGCGGGACGGCAAATATCGGGATACGTCGCCGTATCCCCCACCTCGGAGGATACCGACGTCTATAGGCCGATGATCCACCTGGCGCCGATGATGTGCTGGCCACCGGCGTAATGACACCACGCCGCGGCGAAGACTTCTTGGGTCACCTGAAGAAGATCAAGGACTCCCTCCAGGCGACCCGCTACCCGGCCCAGTAGGTTCGGGGTGGATCGTTCAGCGCCGAAACCAAGCTCCCCGATTACCCATGGGTGGTAACTGGTGTGGTGGGAGCGGGGGTTTCCCCTCGCGATTGGGCGCCGCCAGGCGCCCTGGGGAATCGCGCCTCACAGCCATGCTCCCAGTGTGGTATTTACGCCGAGGTGCGAAGGACCTCATTTTTTCACTTCGATAAACCATTTTGGCTGCATCTCATCGAAGTCCGTGCGGATATTCGATGGAAGGTAGCTGGCCGAATCCAGCACCATGGCCCGTCCCTCCAGGCGCTTGAACACCACCCAGTGCCAGAAGTTTCTCCCCTCCTCCTGATGGTGCTTGATAGACAGCAACGCCAGGTCGGGCAGCTTGCTCCACGACTCGAAGGGAGTCTCACCGGCAGAGGTCTCGACCCCGGCGCTGGCCAGCAGCTTTCTTACATACCGGGTGTCTGACCACAGCGATTTATCCTCGGCATGGATGCCCATGGCGTTTGCCACGGCCTTCATTTCCGAATAGGACTTCCCCAGAATATTGGCAACCGAGGCGATGCCACATCCCGAGATTTCTTCCTGGACCACTACCTTCATTACCCACCGCCCTCGTTTGACTTAATCCATTGGCTTAAGAATAGCGGATGATCAGGCTTTCATGCGGGCTAGTCATAAGATATTTTCTGACGCTCATCCAGCCTCCCAGATGCCTGGCCAACGCCTGGTATGCAACATGCCATGCACTCATCCGATATCGCTATCGACAGCTGATCTATTCAGGCGCCAACGCCTAGGACATCCCGACGTAGTTTGGGGTTTTCTGTATCCTGTTGATCCACCCCAGGATAGACGGATACTCATCAAGCTCGAAGCCCCCCTCATGGGCAACATGTGTGTACCCATACAGGCTGATATCTGCTGTCGACAGCGAGTCGCCGGCCAGGTAGGGAGACGTTGAAAGCTGCTTCTCCATGACCGCCAGTGCCCTGTGTCCCCCAGGCTGCTTGGCCTCATACTCCACCTTACGCTCTTCAGGAAAACCCAGGTACTTGGCGATAAATCGTGCCACCGCAATATAAGGCTCATGGCTATACTGCTCGAAGAACTGCCACTGCTGCACCTTGGCAAGCCTGAATCCATCTGAGGGAAGTAGCTCACTCCCTGCCGCCAGAAAATTGAGAATGGCGTTGGATTCTGACAGGCACCTCCCGTCATCGAGCTCCAGGAGAGGAACTTTCCCGTTAGGGTTCTTCTGCAAGAATCCTGTCTTCGATGTATCACCCGCCAAGATATCAACATGAATCCATTCATGCTCGATATCCAGCAGTGAGCACAGGAGCTTAATCTTGTAACAATTCCCTGACCGTATATCCCCGTAGACTCTCATGGGCACTCCTTTCAGCATTCACTTCACAGACAGGCGCTCTGCGTAGCGGTATCCCCATTGGTGATCATCAGGGAATCATACTTCCCAGCTGAACCCCTTTGGGTACTCATGAATACCATCAAAGTCTCCCTTTGTAACGAAGAATCCCTGATTCTTTGCTATGGCGTAGACCATGCTCAGGTGGAAGAAGAAATTTGGCAACGAGAAAAGATTGATATAGGCCCCGCTCTCCATACAGACATCCTTAAACCCTGCCTTGTCATTCACTTTCCCCATGCCCAATCGATACGAAGTTTCGACAAGCTCAGCGACCTCACCAATGTAATCAATAAGCCCTTGGGGAGTATCAGCTTTTTCCCCCGGATCCGGGACAGGGCGGCTTATGTCAGTGGCACACGCTTTTATGGCAAAAGATACAGCGACTTTAGCCTGCACTTTAAGAGGAAACATATCCTCGGACAGTCTCGCATCCATAAAGCTGCCATCCCCGCCTGCCTGCTCTTCAATCTTAGCTATCAGGTCAGCCAAAAGCCGAAGGTAGTTCGCATAGATATTTCCATATTGAAAGCCCATACATTTATTTCCCCAACAACAAGCCAAAGTAAGTAGCGTAGCACATTCCACGGAGGGACGAAGCCCCGGATCAATCTTTGTCGCCTTTCCAACTGGGCCGCTCAACACTGGCACGGAGCGCCCATTCCTGCCAAGCTCCTTCCTGGCACCACCCGAGAGAATCCCAGGGAGTGGGGCTACGTCCCCGATATACCATACCGTTCGCTGGAAATTCACCAAAGCCGGAACGAACCGCAATCACTTATCATGAGATTTGATCAAACTGTCTCCTTGCTTCTTGCCAGTGTTCCCAGGAAAATTCCGGGTCGATATCAGGATAGCCCCGGGCTTCTTCCATCTTTTCCCTAGCCGATAACGGAAGCATCATGCACGCCGCATTATCCCGAACCTCAAGAACCTCACTCTCCGTCAGAGGTGAACCTTTCTCACGCTCCTTACTGAGAAGCACTGCCACAAGAGCAGGTATTGGAGTTGGAATCAATGGCCCGTCCTGTTCTTTCATTCTCCCCTTCTCCTTAGATTGGTCATTAAACATATTATACCCTCTTGATCATAACAACTGGATTAGGAAACCGCTGAACAATTCGTCGCTTGGCAGCTGATGCACTCAGCGCGATCAATTCAATGGAGCAGGGGTCACTTTCTGACCCGTTTGGGCCACTGGTTTCCCTGCCAGCCGGATTATCCGGCGGGCAGGGCAGATTCAAGGCGCACTGCCCCGTCAACTCGGCCCTCGTATCTTGTCTCCAGCACCAGATTGGCCAGTCCGAGCAGGCTGAATAGCTGCGCCTGGTTCTTGGCCAACCCCTTGTAGCGCACCTTTCGGTAGCCGAAGAGGTTTTTGATCACATGAAACGGATGCTCGACCTTGGCGCGGATGCTGGCCTTAGCCTTCTCGATCGCCAGCAGCAGCGCTTTCATGGGACTGTCGTCCATCTTCTTGATGGGGCCGCGCTTGGCGGCAACACAACAGCGGGAGTCCGGGGCATCCTTCTCTTCGTCCAGGTACTTCCACATGCCGGTGTAGCCCGCATCGCCGTATACCCGCTGGTCATCGTCCCGGACCAAATGGCCCGCTATGGTGACGTCAGCAACATTGGCCGAGGTGGCGGCGACACTGTGGGTCAGCCCGGTCACGGCATCGACACCGATATGGGCCTTCATGCCAAAGTAATACTGCTGGCCCTTCTTGGTCTGCTTCATCTCCGGATCGCGTTGCTTGGCCTTGTTCTTGGTGGAGGGGGCGGCCGCCACGATAGTGGCGTCGACGATGGTACCCTCGCGCATGAACAGGCCCTTCTCGGCCAGACTGGCGTTGATCTCCTCGAAAATCCGCTGAGTCAGCGCATGCTGCTCCAGCAGATGACGGAAGCGCAGCAGTGTGGTCGCGTCCGGTACGCTCTCGATGGCCAGATCGATACCGATGAAGTCGAGCATCGCCTGGCTGTCGTAGATGGCGTCCTCCAGCGCCTCATCGGCAAGGGCATACCACTGCTGGAGGAAGTAGACGCGCAGCATGCGCTCCAGGCCGATCGGCGGACGCCCCCGCTTGCCAGCCGCGTTCGGGAAATAGGATGGCGACAGCGCCTCGATCAGCCGCTGCCATGGCACCAGTGTCTCCATCTGGGCCAGAAACCGTTCGCGGCGGGTGACCTTCTTCTTGTTCTGGTGCTCGGCTTGGGCGAACGAGATCTGCTTCATCGGGTGGCTCTGATCAGACGGTGGCAGGAGGGCCGAATTCTACCCCGCCGCTGGCTACCAGGCAGCTGCGGCGGGACTTATGCAGCGTTTCCTTAGTGTCGTGTTAAGGGTCAGAGGCAGCGCAAAAAAACCAATGGGGCATCTCTGCTCGCTGGCACAGGAAGTAGGGTGGGCCATCCTGTTGCCTTATCGCATCTTCTAGAGAGGGTACAATATCTTCATCGAGCCGATCATTCTCTTTGTATAAATAATACCGACTAGGGCCGAAAGAGAAAGGGGGGCGATTTATATAGTAAGCGGCCATTTTTTCACCGGGAGAGTTGTTGAAATAAACAACCTCCACATTGAGCTTGTTAACGCCATCATAAACTTCGGGTGGAATGGTGTCGCTCAGCTCTGGCGGTTTCGTGCTGGATGGATAGACAACAAAAAAATCCAAACCATAAGTTTCTGATAGTGTCTTCAGTTCACTATTGATCTCAATCAACCTGTCGTCAATTTTGTAATCGATAGACAAGGCGGCGTATTGATAGACTAAGAAAAAACAGATGGTTGAAATTGCTGCAACGACTGCTAGTTTGCGTCTCTTCATTTCTCGCTATCCTTGTTACTCATCTCGTTGCCTGGCGAGCTGACAGTCATGCAACATTTTTGAGCCTGTTTCCATTGGGTACGGAGCGGCTTCTATCCTGTTGAGCAGGCTCCGGGCGGTCAGGCGCTGTGGGTCGGGGAATGCGTCGAACAGATCGAAGCCGATCCTGATGGATAGCGAATCGGTAACGTCATCGAAACGCCGCAGCCCCTCTCCGTTATCAGCCGATCTGTCGGTCGGCCATCGACGGTGACGAACATCTGACCCTATTTGTTCGAGCCCGGCCCCATCCAGCAGAGCATTCCGAGGGAAACCGCAGAATAGTCCTAGATAGCCGTAGTGAATATTGGACCAAATATCATAGTAATATTCGTAATTATTGTATTTGTGGTGATATCGATAGGATGTCTTGCCTAGTGTGGGATACTTGGTTCTAATCTCACGCTTGTGATCCCAGTCGCCGTTTTCCCTGACCATCAGGGTCCAACCGCCCCATGCACCTAGCTTGTTGGCTCGTTCGATACCATAAAAATCGGGCTTGACCACGGACCTTCTAATCTGTTGGAGAAAACCCAGTTCTTCTCCTTCCCGCTGCCATTCGCGAAGCTCCCGCTCGGCACTGTAGGTGTTTTGTCGCTTCATAGCGAGCGCGACGTCCGACACCGCGTTCTGCTGGATCTCATCTATCATCCAAGCGGCGATTTCCGGCACCTGACCCTCATGGCGACAGGGCAGTATCACCTCGAAGGGATCGTCGATGCTGGCGGGAGTCGTATGGGTGGTTGCTACCAGTCGCCATTCGCTCATCGGTCACTCCTTGACCAGGATTCTTACGTTGGAGGAAACGAGTCGGGAGTCGGCGATGTCGGCCTCGCCGTTGGCGTCGGTCATGCCCTCGAGTATCTCGCCGCTGCTCAGCTCCAGCCGATAGGCAACATTGGCATAGGGGGTGCCACCGGCCCCCTTGAAGACCACGCGACGGTTATGGGTTTCCCCCTTGGCGGGACTGAGCGGCTGCATGGTGCCGCCTTGCGGAGAGCCTGTCTTGACCGAGGAGCCCGTTATCACTTTGCCACCGCAAGAGGTCGCACTGCCGTGCACGGCGGCGGGAGAGTCTTCTATCTGGTACCAACCGAGTCCTGTGACGATAGCTGCTCCGCAGGAGCTTTTGTCGCCTACACGGGCTGCGGGAAAGTTATCCACCAAGGTACGCTTGGCCCCGGTCACGATGCGGTGGGGGCCGCCTTGGCATGGGCATGCGATCAAGTCGCCCAGTTTGGCAAGATCCATTTACCTTTTCCCTGTCAGCGGCTCAGAGAGCCGTTCCTATGCGCGCATCTTCGCGTGCGGCTTTTCCCGTACGCCCCCAACGGGGCAGCATGCCAAGAGCGGGGAGTATATCTTGAGACGCGCGCTGTTGTTAAGCGCGATAGGAAGGCAAAGCGGAAGGTAGCTTTTCTTTGGAAATTGAGTGTTTCTTCGACTCTATAAAAAGTAATAACGCCAGCGAGCGGCAAAAGAGAGCTGGCGGAATTGACAGGAGACCCGCTGGGCGGATCTCCTGTTTTGGAGGATTTTAGCCCGGTTTATTCATGAGGGCGGCCTGAAAACGAAGATAGCGGATGGTACTCTCTTTAAAAATCAGTGCGTTCCGCGAAGAACCTGATCAAAGAGAGCCATCCGCTATGGGTGAAAGCCTATCCACCTGGACGCCCTCGTGCAACGGCTCTGTCCGTGTCGAGCTGAGCGGCCAGCGTACCACCAGCGATAGCGGCGCTCTCCTGCTGCGTGAAGCCCTCGACAACAGCGGTGTGATCGAGGCGCTGGAAGACAACCTGGTCGATCGACGCCACCCGCTGCGCATCCGTCATTCGCTGGCCAGCCAGCTTCGCACTCTGGTGCTGCAGCGCGCGATGGGCTGGATCGATCTCAGCGATACCGACACGCTTCGGCGTGACCCGCTCTGGCAGTTGGCCTGCAGCGATGCACGAGGGATGACACCCCTGGCCCAGGACCGGCCGTCTCAAGCTACGCTGTCGCGGCTGCTGACCTGCCTCGGGCGCAACGACAATATCGATGCCGTGCATGAAGGCTTGCTGCGGCTGGTGGTCTGGCGTCTGGCCTCGCTGCAGAACGGTGAGCGTCCCAAGCAGCTCGGATGATCGCAACCCATTTCTGAAGGCTATAAACAGCAAAACAAAGTGCGCCGTTTTTGCATATGCTAGGCAAGTTCTCACGCTGCCAATGCGTCGCCTGAGGGCCGGCGTTGGCAGCAAGGGCCTCTAATCCATTCGACCTGCGCCTTCATGAATAAGCCGGAATAAAGGGAAGGTCGACATCCTCGACATCCCAAGCTCGCTTGAGCTCCATGGCCTCTCCTTGGCGATGGTTAATAACCGTTACCTTATCAATCGACGATATCGATCGCCATCTCATCTGCCCGGTATGAGGCCTATGACGCCGGCAAACTGATCGGCTCCCCGAGAAAACCAAAGCGGTTCATTTACTACGTTAGCTCAACCGCCTCTCGGCGGCGGATCACGCGGAGCACCGGGACGCCGGGGCACCGCGCTTCCATGGGCTTGGCCCGGCGGCATAGACAAAAAGCCACCCTCCCGCTGGGCGCTATTCCCAGGGTAGGGACAAGGCGTTGCGGGGGGGGTGGCTGAGGAGCCTATTGGTGCTGGTCAGGATCGCCCTGCGGGTGATCAAGGCGCCTGGCGGCGCCAATCGCGCGGAATCCGCGCTCCCACGGAAAATAAACAGTGGCGACTTGCGGGCAACATAGAATCTTCCACGATTAGCCTGGGTGGCCACTGTTTCTGTGGGAGCGAGGATCCCTCACCCTGGCATTGATACCAGGGTGAGACGGGGACTTTACCGGTCGAAGACCACGGTGCGGCGGGCGTGGAGGAAGGCGCGACGCTGGACGTGGTAGCCCACGGCGCGGGCCAGGGTCATGCATTCGATATCGCGGCCCTTGGCCACCAGGTCTTCCGGGTAGTCGGCGTGGCTGACCGGTTCGACGCCCTGGGTGATGATCGGCCCTTCGTCCAGGTCGTCGTTGATGTAGTGGGCGGTGGCGCCGACCAGCTTGACGCCCTTGTCGTAGGCCTGATGGTAAGGCTTGGCGCCCTTGAAGCCGGGCAGCAGGGAGTGGTGGATATTGATCGCCCGGCCGCTGAGCTTGGCGCACAGGTCGCTGGAGAGCACCTGCATATAGCGCGCCAGGATCACCAGCTCGGCGCCGCAGGACTCGATCACCTCCCACACCTGGGCCTCCTGCTCGGCCTTGGTCTCGGGGGTGATGGGGAAGTGGTGATAGGGAATATCGTGCCACTCGGCCAGGGGTGCCAGGTCCGGGTGGTTGGAGACGATAGCGCGAATCTCGATGGGCAGCTGCCCGGTGCGGTAGCGGTAGAGCAGGTCGTTAAGGCAGTGGTCGGCCTTGGAGACCATGATCACCACCGGCATGCGCCGCCCCGGCGGGGTCAGCTCGAACTCCATGGCGAATTCACCGGCGCGCTCGGCGAAGGCGGCCTGGAAGGCCTCGGCGGAGAAGTCGTCGTCCAGGGGACGGAATTCGGTGCGAATAAAGAACCGATCGCTGAGCCGGTCATCGAAGGACTGCTGCTCGGTGATATAGCAGCGGTTCTCCTTGAGGAAGCGGGTGACCACGTCCACGGTGCCCAGACGGCTGGGGCACTGGGCGGCCAGGATCCAGGTGGAAGATGCTTGGCTCATAATTGGCGCCTCACTCGAAAAAAAACAGGGGGCCACGATGGGCCCCCGGATGATGCCGGGGAGGCGGTAGCTCCCCGGCTTATCGCGCGGCAAAGCCGGAAAGCCGGACCGCCGCACTCCCACAAGGGCTAATTTCGCCGAAGTGGAGCAAGCCTAGTTTCAGCGTACCACGCCGATGGCGTACTCCTCACCGGCGTCGAGCAGCCAGCGATAGCAGTAGTCGGCGAAGCTGCGGCGCACCACCAGTTCCCAGCGCTCCTCGGAGGGGCGGCGGACGATGGCGGTGGCCTTGGCGAAGACCGTGGTCACGCCCCTGCCCACCGGGAAGTGGCTGGGATGGACATCGTAGATCACCGTCTTCATCAGCAGCTCGCGGGCCGCCTCGCCTTCCAGCTCCAGCAGGGTCTGGCCACCGCTGACATCGCTGATGGCGTAGTGGGCGTCTCCCAGGCGCTCGCGCAGCTGGGTCTCCAGCTCGAACTCCTCGCCGCCGGGGACGATCACCAGCCACTCGTCCGGGGAGAGCCACTGGATCGAGCGCTCGCCGCGCTCGTCCTGGACCAGCCCCTGGGGCTCGCCGGGCAGGCCCAGGCCCAGCACCTCGCGCACCGCCTCGTCGAGGACGATGGCGCCGCCGCGCAGCACCAACTGGCCCAGCAGGGCCCGCTCGCGCAGGGTGACGCGGCTCTCGGGGCCAGCCGCCGGGGCACCGCTGCGGCGGTAGCTGTAGGCCAGCGGCGACTCCACCGGGATGGCGCTATCGGTACGGGTATCGAAGGTAGCCGCGTTAGACATGCTGGCGCTCTCCCTTGGGGTCGTAGAAGATCGGGCTGACGATTTCGGCTTCATGGGTCTGGCCGTCCGCCATGGGCAGGTAGACGGTCTCGCCCATCTTCTTGTGGCCACCCTTGACCACCGCCAGGGCGAAGCCGGAGTCCAGGGTCGGGCTGTAGTAGCTGGAGGTCACGTGCCCGGCCATCGGCATGGGGATGGCGTGCTTGGGATCGAAGACGATCTGCGCGCCCTCCTCCAGCACCACCTTGGGGTCCTTGGGCTTGAGGCCCACCAGCTGCTTGCGGTTCTCGCGCTTGGTGTCGGTACGGGTCAGGGCCCGCTTGCCGATCCACGAGAAGGGCTTGTCGTAGCCCACGCACCACTGCATGCCCAGGTCTTCCGGAGTCACCGAGCCATCGGTGTCCTGACCGACGATGATAAAGCCCTTCTCGGCGCGCAGGACGTGCATGGTCTCGGTGCCGTAGGGGGTCAGGCCGTACTTCTCGCCGTGCTTGAAGAGGGTCTGCCACACATGCATGGCGTAGTTGGCCTGGACGTTGATCTCGAAGGTCAGCTCGCCGGTGAAGGAGATGCGATAGACCCGCGCCGGTACGCCCGCCACCTTGCCGGAACGCCACTCCATAAATTTGAAGCTGTCCTTGTCGAGATCGATATCGGTGATCTCGGCCAGCAGCTTGCGCGCCTCGGGGCCGGTGATGGTCATGGTGGCCCAGTGGTCGGTCACCGAGCTGAAGTAGACGTCCAGCTCCGGCCACTCGGTCTGGTGCCACAGTTCCAGCCACTCGAGGATCGCCGCGGCGCCGCCGGTGGTGGTGGTCATCAGGAAGTGGTTGTCGGCCAGACAGCTGGTCACGCCGTCATCGGTGACCATGCCGTCGTCCTTGCACATCAGGCCGTAGCGGCACTTGCCGACCGCCAGCTTCTCCCACTTGTTGGTGTAGACCCGGGCCAGGAATTCCCGGGCGTCGGGGCCCTGGATATCGATCTTGCCCAGGGTCGAGGCGTCGAGGATACCGACCTTCTCGCGCACCGCGCTGCACTCCCGAGCCACCGCCTCGTGCATGGTCTCGACCTTGCCGTTGACGCGCTGCGGGTAATACCAGGGGCGCTTCCACTGGCCCACGTCCTCGAACTCGGCGCCGTTTTCCACATGCCACTGGTGCAGGGCGGTGTAGCGCTCCGGGTCGAACAGATCGCGGCAGTGACGGCCGACGATGGCGCCGAAGGTCACCGGGGTGTAGTTGGGACGGAACACCGTGGTGCCCACCTCGGGGATGGGGCGGCCCAGGCAGCGGGCGGCGATGGCCATGCCGTTGATGTTGCCCAGCTTGCCCTGGTCGGTACCGAAGCCCATGGCGGTATAGCGCTTGACGTGCTCGATGGACTCGAAGCCCTCGCGGGTGGCCAGCTCGATGCCCGCCGCGGTGACGTCGTTCTGCAGATCGACGAACTGCTTGGGCGCGCGCAGGGTCGGCTTCTCGTGGGGCACCTGGAAGAGCGCTGCCGCCGGGCCCTGCTTGAGGGCCTTGACCTGGGGCAGGCTCACCGACGGGGCGGCATGGCCGCTGACGGCGGCGGCCTTGACGCCGGCCTCCACGCCGTCGGCGAGCACCTCACCCAGGGCATAGGTGCCGTTGGCACCGCCGCAGGCGTGCACGCCCTTGACCAGGCTCGGCACGAAGCCGAGGAGATCGTCGCGCCAGGTGGGCCGGGCGCCGGTGTGGGAAGCCAGGTGAATCACCGGGCTATAGCCGCCGGAGCTGGCGATGGTGTCGCAGGCCAGTTCCTGGGCCGGACCCTTCACCTGGAAGGCGTCGATATCGATCTTGGCGACCCGCGCCGCGCTGACGCGGCTGGATCCCTTGGCCTCGATCACGGCGCTGCCGGTGATGATCTTGATGCCCTGGGCGCGGGCGGCTTCCACCCAGTCGCCGGCGGGGGCCTGACGGGCGTCGACGATGGCCACCACCTCGCGACCCGCCTCCTTCCAGTCGAGGGCGGCGCGATAGCCGTAGTCGTTGCTGGTGGTAAGCACCAGCTTGTTGCCCGGCGCCACGCCGTAGCGGCGGATGTAGGTGGAAACGGCACCGGCCAGCATATTGCCCGGCACGTCGTTGCCAGCGTAGACCAGCGGGCGCTCGTGGGCGCCGGTGGCCAGGATCACCTGGCCGGCGCGCACCCGGTGCATGCGGGCACGCACCTGGCGGCGCCCCTTGGCCAGGGGCGCGGTCTCGCCGAGGTGCTCGGTGCGCCGCTCGTGGAGGGTGACGAAGTGGTGGTCGTGGTAGCCGTTGGCGGTGGTGCGCGGCAGCAGGGTGACGTTCTCGTACCCGGCCAGTTCCTTGACGACCTGGGCCGCCCACTGGTCCGCCGGCTTGCCGTCCAGGGTCTCGCGGCTATCCAGCAGCGAGCCACCCATTTCCTCCTGCTCGTCGGCGACGATCACCCGGGCACCGCTGCGCGCGGCGGCCAGGGCCGCGGCCAGGCCGGCGGCGCCGGCGCCCACCACCAGCACGTCGCAGTGCTGGTGCAGGTGGTCGTAGGTGTCCGGGTCGGCTTCCATGGGGCTGCGACCCAGGCCGGCGCTCTTGCGGATGTACTTCTCGTAGGTCATCCACAGCGAGGCCGGGGCCATGAAGGTCTTGTAGTAGAAGCCCGGGGGCATGAACTTGCCGCCCAGCTTGCCGACTACGCCCATCAGGTCGCGCTGCACATTGGGCCAGCCGTTGGTGCTGCGGGCGGTCAGGCCGGCGAACAGCGCCTGCTGGGTGGCGCGCACGTTGGGCACCTGGGCCGCCTCGGTGCTGCCCAGCTGGACGATGGCATTGGGTTCCTCGGCGCCGGCGGCGACGATGCCCCGGGGCCGGGAGTACTTGAAGCTGCGGTTGACGATATCCACGCCATTGGCCAGCAGCGCCGAGGCCAGGGTATCCCCCGGGTGGCCCTGGTAGTTCTGACCATTGAAGGTGAAGCTCAGGGTGCGGGAGCGATCGATCCGACCGCCCTTGGCCAGGCGGTGCACTTGTTTCTTGGACTGGCTCATGCGCGCACTCCTTCTTGACGGCTGGCCGCCACGGCCTCGCGGGGCTGGCCCTGGGCATCGGCGGTGATCGACGGCTGCTCGCCCATCTTGTAGGTCTCGAGGATCTCGTAGGTCACGGTGTGACGCGTGACGTTGAAGAACTTGCGGCAACCCACCGCATGCACCCACAGCTCGTGGTGCACGCCACGGGGGTTGTCACGGAAGAACAGGTAGTCGCCCCACTCCTCGTCGCTGCACGCCTCGGGCTCCTTGGGTCGCTCGATATGCGCCTGGCCCTTGGGGTGAAACTCCTCTTCCTCGCGGTGTTCGCCGCAGTAGGGGCAGTAGATATAGAACATGGCGAATTCTCCTTAGTGGGCCACGCCGGCGGCGCCGTGCTCGTCGATCAGCGCCCCACTGTGGAAGCGGAACATGGAGAAGGGCTCGGCGATGGGGTGCATCTCGCCCTTGGCCAGGCTGGCGGCGAACACATGACCCGAGCCCGGGGTGGCCTTGAAGCCACCGGTGCCCCAGCCACAGTTGAAGAACAGGCCCTTCACCGGAGTCTTGGAGAGGATCGGGCAGGCATCCGGGCAGGTGTCGACGATACCGCCCCACTGGCGGTTCATGCGCACCCGGGAGAAGATCGGGAACATCTCGACGATGGCCTGCAGGGTGTGCTCCACGGTGGGGTAGCTGCCGCGCTGGCCATAGCCGTTGTAGCCATCGATACCGGCACCGATCACCAGGTCGCCCTTGTCGGACTGGCTGATATAGCCGTGCACGTGGTTGGACATCACCACGGTGTCGAGGATCGGCTTGAGGGGCTCGGAGACCAGGGCCTGCAGCGGATGCGACTCCAGCGGCAGATTGAAGCCGGCCATCTTGGCCAGCACCCCGGAATTACCGGCGGTCACGCAGCCCACGGTCTTGGCCTCGATATCGCCGCGGTTGGTGTGCACGCCATAGATCTGGCCGTCGCGGATCTTGAAGCCGGTGACCTCGGTCTGCTGGAGGATATCCACGCCGTGGGCGTCGGCGCCACGGGCATAGCCCCAGGCCACGGCGTCGTGGCGGGCCACGCCGGCGCGCGGCTGCCAGGAGGCACCCAGCACCGGGTAGCGGGCGCTCGAAGAGCAGTCCATGATCGGCACCAGCTCCTGCACGCCCTTGGCGTCCAGCACCTCGCCGTCGATGCCGTTCAGGCGGTTGGCATTGACCCGGCGCTGGATATCACGCATGTCCTGCAGGGTGTGGCCCAGGTTGAGCACGCCCCGCTGGGAGAACATCACGTTGTAGTTCAGGTCCTGGGAGAGCCCCTCCCACAGCTTCATGGCATGCTCGTAAAGGGCCGCCGACTCGTCCCACAGGTAGTTGGAACGCACGATGGTGGTGTTGCGCGCGGTATTACCGCCGCCCAGCCAGCCCTTCTCGATCACCGCCACGTTCTTGACGCCGAACTCCTTGGCCAGATAGTAGGCGGTGGCCAGGCCGTGGCCGCCGCCGCCGACGATGATCACGTCGTACTGTTTCTTCGGCGTGGGGTTGCGCCACTGGCGCTCCCAGTTCTCGTGGTGGCTCAGCGCGTGCTTGACCAGCCCGAAGCCAGAATAGCGTTGCATAGGGGTCTCCTCAGTTCGGCCTCGCCGGGCGTTGCCCGGCGGCCGGTTCAAGCGATGGTTTCGACGGTGCTCTCGGCGATGGCCGCGCCATAGACCGGATGCCGGGCACATACCTCGGCGACCTTGGCCTGCACCTCGGCTTCCACTGTGGCACTATCGCCGCCGTCGGCCAGGGCGTCCAGGATGTCGCAGATCCAGCCGGCCAGCTCGGTACACTCGGCGGCATCGAAGCCGCGGGCGGTGACCGCCGGGGTGCCGAGGCGCAGTCCGGAGGTGACGAAGGGACTCTGCGGGTCGTTGGGCACCGAGTTCTTGTTGACGGTGATATGGGCGCGGCCGAGGGCGGCATCCGCGTCCTTGCCGGTGACCCCCTGCTTGATCAGCGAGACCAGGAAGAGGTGGTCGTCGGTGCCGCCGGAGACCACGTCATAGCCGCGCTCGATAAAGACCTCGGCCATGGCCCGGGCATTCTCGATCACCTGCTGCTGGTAGCGCACGAAGTCCTGGCTCATGGCCTCCTTGAAGGCCACCGCCTTGGCGGCGATCACATGCATCAGCGGGCCGCCCTGCTGGCCCGGGAAGACCGCGCCATTGAGCTTCTTGTGGAGGGCCTCGTCGCCGTGGGCGGAGAGGATCAGGCCACCACGCGGGCCGCGCAGGGTCTTGTGGGTGGTGGTGGTGACCACATGGGCGTGGGGCAGCGGGCTCGGGTAGAGACCGGCAGCGACGAGACCCGCCACATGGGCCATATCCACCATCAGGTAGGCGCCCACCTCATCGGCGATGGTGCGGAAACGACGCCAGTCGACCACCCGGGAGTAGGCGGAGAAGCCGGCGATGATCATCTTCGGCTGATGCTCGCGGGCCAGGCGCTCGACTTCCTCGTAGTCGATCTCGCCGGTCTCCGGGTTGAGGCCGTACTGCACGGCGTTGTAGTGCTTGCCGGAGAAGTTGGGGGCGGCGCCGTGGGTCAGGTGGCCGCCGTGGGCCAGGCTCATGCCCAGCACGGTGTCACCCGGAGAGACCAGCGCCATGAAGACGGCGGCGTTGGCCTGGGCACCGGAGTGGGGCTGGACGTTGGCGTAGTCGGCGCCGAACAGGTCGCAGGCACGCTCGATGGCCAGCGCCTCGACCTTGTCGACGAACTCGCAGCCACCGTAGTAGCGCTTGCCCGGGTAGCCCTCGGCATACTTGTTGGTGAGCTGGGAGCCCTGGGCTTCCATCACCGCGCGGCTGGTGTAGTTCTCCGACGCGATCAGCTCGATATGGGCCTCCTGACGGGCCACTTCTTCGGCAATAGCCGCGGCCAGGGGGGTGTCGTATTGCGCCAGGCTCTCGTTGCGCAGGGTCATGTCGGCCTCCAGAGATTGTTGTGGTTTGCGGCGATGGTATCCCTGGGCCTGGGGGCCAAGATGCTTGGCGACGTCACGACCCGGTGCGTTTGCGACACCGGTGTCGCGACTGACAAACTTTTTCCCGAGCGCGGGGAGCGCGCGAATTCGTTTGCCCTCTAAGCATCCGATTCACGACAATGGGCGTCCCCTTACCGCCAGCGAGGAGCGCCCATGCTTGTCGAACTCTTTGCCGTGATGGCCCCGGTCTTTATCGGCGCCAGCCTGGGCTTCCTGTGGGTGCGCCTGGGCCACCCCTACCCGGTGGAGTTCGTCACCAAGCTGGTCTTCAATATCGGCACCCCGGCGCTGATCCTCGCCTCCCTCTCCGGGGCCGAGGTGGACGCCGGCAGCTTCGGCCTGACCATGCTCGGCACCCTGCTGGTGCTCACCGCCATGGGCCTGGCCAGCTTCCTGGTGGCGCCACTCCTGGGCAAACCCTGGCGGGTGGTGATCTCGCCGATGATGTACCCCAACACCGGCAACATGGGCCTGCCGGTGGTGCTCTACGCCTTCGGCAGCGCCGGCTTCGCCTTCGCCATCGCGGTGATGGTCACCGTCTCCCTGGTGCAGTTCACCTTCGGCACCCTCATGGCCAGCCGAGGTAACCCGCTGCGCACCCTGGCCCGCACCCCCACCGTCTATGCCATCGCCATCGCCCTGGCGATCCTGCTCAGCGACACCGACCTGCCGCTGTGGCTCGACAACACCCTGGAGCTGATCTCCGGCTTCACGGTGCCGCTGATGCTGATCACCCTGGGGGTCTCGCTGGCCAGCATCCAGGTCAAGAGCCTGCGCGCCGGGGTCGGCTTCAGCCTGATCCGCACCCTGGCGGCGGCGACGCTGGCCTACCTGGTGGGGTGGCTGCTGGGGCTGCCGCCCCTGGCCCACGGCATCCTGGTGCTGCAGATGAGCATGCCGATCGCCGTGTTCAACTACCTCTTCGCCCAGCGCGCCGGCCGCGAGCCCGCCTATGTGGCCAGCCTGGTGTTCTGCTCCACCCTGCTCGCCTTCCTCTATCTGCCGCTGCTGCTGGCGCTACTGAAAGGCCTAGTCTAGATCGACTAGGCTCGAGGTAGCCAAGTACCGCACCGAGGAGGAGTCATGATGCGACCGATACGTCCCCTGCTAGCGCTGCTGGCGGCCCTGGTCGCCGCCCCTGCCCCGGCCGCCGAAGTCGTTCACGAGCGCCTGACCAGCGACCACCATGACTTCCGCCTGGTGCGCCTGGCCGAGGGCCTGAGCCACCCCTGGTCGCTGGCCTTCCTGCCAGACGGCCGGATGCTGGTCAGCGAGCGCGGCGGCCGCCTCTGGCTGCTGGACGACGACGCACGCCGGGCCCTCGACGGCCTGCCGGCGGTCTCGGCCCGCGGTCAGGGCGGCCTGCTCGATCTGGCCCTGCATCCGGACTTCGGCAGCGATGACGGCGACAGCGACTGGCTCTACTTCACCTACTCGCGCCCCGGGCCCGGCGGCAGTGCCAGCGCCCTGGCCCGGGCCCGACTGGGCGATGCCGGCCTCACCGAGCTAACCACCCTCTTCGTCCAGGACCGCTATTCCGACCCGGGGCGCCACTACGGTGGCCGCCTGGCCTTCCTCCCCGACGGCAGCCTGGTGATAAGCATCGGCGACCGCGGCCGCGACCCGGATCGTGCCCAGGACGGCGGCGACCATGCCGGCGGCGTGCTGCGCCTGACCCAAGAGGGCACGGCCCCGATGGACAACCCCTTCGTCAATGAGGCCGCCGTGCTCGACGAGCTCTATAGCCTCGGCAACCGCAATATCCAGGGCCTGACGGTGGATGGCGAGGGTCGGCTCTGGGCCAGCGAACACGGCCCCCGGGGCGGCGACGAGCTCAACCGTATCGAGGCCGGCGCGAACTACGGCTGGCCGGAGGTGAGCCTGGGCCGCGACTATGTAACCTTCCTGCCCATCGGCGACGACACCCGACCCGGCATGCGCGACCCGGTGCACGTCTTCGAGGGACGCTTCGCCCCCTCGGGGCTGGCCTGGGTGAGTGGCGGCGCCTTCCCCGGCTGGCGGGGCAGCCTGCTGGCCGGCGGGTTGCTCAGCGAGCGCCTGGTACGCCTGGTGATCGACGGCGACCGGGTGGTGGAGCGCGAGGTGCTGCTGGAGGGTGAGATCGGCCGCATCCGCGACGTGCGCGTCGACCCCGACGGCCGCATCTACCTGCTCAGCGACGCGAGCGACGGCGGCCTCTACCGGCTGGAGCCGCTGGAGTAGCCGCGATTAGCGCTCGTTCCCCGGCTCGCCGAAGGTCTTGCGCCATTCCCGGGGGCTGACCCGATAGCGTTGCCGGAAGTGCTGGCGGAAAGCGGTGGCGGTCTGGAAGCCGCAGCGCTCGGCGATTCGCTCGATGGGCAGGGAGCTGGTCTCCAGCAGCTCACGGCTGCGCCGCAGGCGCTCGTTGATCAGCCACTCCCCCACCGTCATGCCGGTGGCCCGGTGGAAATGGCGGGTAAAGGTACGCCGACTCATGGCGGTGCGGGCGGCGAGGGCATCGAGGGAGTGCGTCTCGGCCAGGTGTTCGCGCAGATGGTCGAGCAGGCGGTTGATCTGGGCGTCCTGGGTGGAGATGGCCACCGGCTGCTCGATAAATTGCGCCTGGCCGCCCTCCCGGTGAGGCGGCACCACCAGCAGGCGAGCCACCTGGTTGGCGATGCGCGCACCATGGTACTCGCGCACCAGGAACAGGCAGCAGTCCAGCCCGGCGGCGGTACCGGCGGAAGTCACCAGGCGATCCTCCTCCACATAGAGCGCATTGGTATCCAGGCCGACCTCGGGGAAACGGCGACCGAAGTCCCGCTCGGCCATCCAGTGGGTGGAGGCCCGCCGGCCATTCAGCAACCCCGCATAGGCCAGGGCATAGGCGCCATAACAGAGACCCACCACATGGGCGCCCCGCCGATGACAGCGCATCAGGGCCTCGGCCAGTTCCGGCGCCGGCGGCTCGTCCAGGTCGTGCCAGCCGGGCACCACGGCGATATCCACCTCCTCCAGCAGCTCCAGGCCACCGTCGGGTCGTACCGTCATGGCCCGCTCGGCCTCCAGGGACTCTCCCCCCGGCGCCACGATAAGCAGCTCGAACAGGGGGCGCTCGGGCCAGGCCATGCCGAACACCATATAGGGCACCGAGAAATGAAAGGGGCTGAAACGCGGATAGAGAATCAGCCCCACGCGGGGCAAGGACATGGTTCACCTCCCGAGGGTTGGGACCTCAGTCTGGCATTTTGGCCCGAAAGTTTCGATTACTGTCTCTCGGGCCAATTATCCGGCCGAACCGATCCGCCTAGAGTGTTCCCATCAACCGCGACACTCAGGAGACCCCAGATGTCACTCAAGCCCCTCGCCGCTTCCCTGCTCCTGGCCACGGCCCTGGTCGCCGGCGGCGCCTCCGCCGATCAGCAGACGACCCAGCAGGTGCAGCAGATTCGCAATGCCACGCTGAAGCTCACCTATGGCGAGACCACCTTCCTGATCGACCCGATGCTGGCCGAACAGGGCGCCTACCCGGGCTTCGAGGACACCCATCGCAGCGAGCTGCGCAATCCGCTGGTGGAACTGCCGATGCCGGCAGAAGCGGTGATCGACGGCGTGGACGCGGTGATCGTCACCCACACCCACCTGGACCACTGGGACGATGCGGCCCAGGCCCTGCTGCCCAAGGATATCCCGCTGTTCGCCCAGCACGAGGCCGATGCCGAATTGATGCGCTCCCAAGGCTTCACCGACGTGCGCCTGCTCGACGGCAGCGCCGAGTTCGGCGGGGTCAGCCTCCACCGCACCGGCGGCCAGCACGGCTCCGGCGCCATCTATGCCGTCCCCGAGCTGGCCGAGGCCCTCGGCGAGGTGATGGGCGTGGTCTTCGAGGCCCCGGGCCACCAGACCACCTATGTGGTCGGCGATACGCTCTGGCGCGACGAGGTCGACCAGGCGCTGGAACGCTACCGGCCCGAGGTGATCGTGCTGAATGCCGGCGCCGCCGAGGTCGACGGCTTCGAGGGCGACCCCATCATCATGGGCCAGGAGGACACCCTGCGCGCTTATCAAACGGCCCCCGAGGCCACCATCATCGCGGTGCATCTGGACGCCGTGAACCATATGACCCTGAGCCGCGATGAACTCCGCCACTACGTGCGGGAGGCAGGCATCGAGGATCGCGTGCTGATCCCCGCCGATGGCGACGTCATGACGTTCTGATCGGCCCCCCCGAGATTGCCCGGCCCCATCCCATTCCGACAGTGGGTACCGGGCGATCCCATCCAGACGGCAGGCCACCGCCACGACAAGAGGACCTTAACCATGAGCAAACGCGCGATTATCGTCGTCGATATCCAGAACGAATATTTCCCCGCCGGCAAGTTGCCCCTGGAAGGGATCGATAGCGCCGTCGCGAAGGCGGCCCGGGTCATCGAGCACGCCCGGGCGGTGCAGGACACCGTCATCTACGTTCGTCATGAAATGCCCGACCCGGAGGCGCCCTTCTTCACCCCCGGCACGGAAGGGGTGGAGATCCATTCGGCGGTTACCCCCCTGGCATCGGAGACGGTGCTTCTGAAGCATTACCCCAACGCCTTTCTCGAGACGGGCCTGAAGGCGCTGTTGGATAAGCCGGGTATCGAGGAGCTGGTGATCATCGGCGCCATGAGTCATATGTGCATCGACGCCACCAGCCGGGCCGCCTCGGACCTCGGCTACAAGACGACGATCGTTCATGATGCCTGCGCCACCCTTGACCTGGAATTCGAGGGCAAGACGGTACCGGCGGCTCAGGTCCATGCCACGATCATGGCCGCCCTGGCCTTCGCCTACGGCACGGTCACGACCACCGACGACTATCTTGGGCAGGCGCGTTAACGCCCCGATCCCCAGCGATAGGCCTCGCCTCGGCTCCGAATGGACCACGGCGAGGCCTCGTTGCGTTCCTCAGGCCACCCGGGCATCTCTCGGGGGGTATCGCTACCGGTACGCGTGCTGGCCACTGGTATAGGACGCATAGTGCGGCGGGTCGAGCTCGCTGGTGCAGTTGGGCAATACCTCCTGCTGCCCCTGACTTCCCTGGTAGGCGGTGACACGCCTTTTCCTCTCGCCCGACCCGACAGGGGCCGGACCCTCGTCATGCACATAAGACTGACACCTCTAAACACTCCCCGCTCTCCCCTGCCGCGGGAGCGCCGCCGATACGCTCATCAGGGGCTCCCACGAGGCCTGGCTGGAGGCCGCCAGCGGCCTGCTGCTGGGACCCGGCGTGGACAGCGTGCGCCCCCGGCCAAGCGGCTCGAGCCCTGACCGAAGACCACAAGAAAAATATATCCATTTGTTTTAAAAAGATTTTTATCTCACTCACCAGCCATAACACCCTCTCGAGCAGAAGCAATAATGCGTTGATTTTTTTATCCATAAGACTTTGGTTGAAGCCAGGCGCACACATGGTTGTCAATCAACCTGACACAGGTGTACATTGCGGGGCAGTGACTGAATGCGAGGCCATCACCATCCGGTGGACGCTAGGCAACGGCAGGCTCGGGGAGCAAGCAAACGGCAGACGACAAGGTGATCGGGATTCGTCCCGTCGATTCTGCCCATCCTCGTGGTAACCCCGCCCCTGCACCGAACGGTTCCGTGCAACGTCAGTTTGCCTCGATGCGGGATGAAATTGAGGTCCTTTAAATTTAGGCAGTGAGATGGTGTTCGGTTGGCGATTAACCCAGTAGCTGAAATCATTATATTAGCTTCCTGGCCCGCAAACTTAATTGATCCATCCGAGGAGTGAGGGTAAGTCATAAGACTTTTCTTACTCACTATCGGATACATGAAAGATGCTCGATGAGCCGGTGGCCTCTCCCTCGCCACCAAAGATAATCAAGGTGACGGCAGGAGCGAGATATGCATACATACAGGGGTTTTTGGTACGCGCAGGCGCTGGATTACGACAGCCACGTCGCGCCATCGCTGCAGGGGGATATCGATGCGGATGTCTGCATCATCGGTGGAGGCTATCTCGGGCTCTGGTCGGCTATCCGGCTCAAGCGGGAAAAGCCGGGGCTGAAGATCGTCGTCATCGAGCGTGACCTCTGTGGCGGTGGGGCCAGTGGCCGTAATGGCGGTGTCGCCACCAACTGGTGGGGGAAATTCCTGTCTGTCCGCAAGCTCTGTGGCCACGAAGAAGCCCTGCGTATCTGCAAGGCCGCCGAATCCGCCATTGATGAAATCGGTGAGTTTTGCGAGGAAAACGGCATCGATGCGGAGTACCGCAAGGAAGGCTGGATCTGGTCGGCCAGCTCCGACATGCAAAAGGGTTCCTGGGACGTCCTGGTGGATTCTCTCAACGAATATGGCGTGAATCCCTTTATCGCGCTGGCCCCCGGTGAGGCGCAGGCGAGAACCGGAAGTCCGAAAAATATCGAAGCGATCTTCGACCCCAATGCCGCCACCGTACAGCCCGCGATGCTGGCGCGAGGCCTGCGGCGCCACGCCTTGGGACTCGGTGTCGAGATCTACGAAAAAACACCGATGAAGCGCCTCGAGCGCAGCAAGACCCCGATCGTTCACACGACGAAGGGCAGCGTGAAGGCGCAAAAGGTCGTGGTCGCCATGAACGCCTGGGGGGCTATCTTCCCGGAGCTTCGCCGCGATATCGCGCTGGTCTCCAGCGACATGGTGGCGACGGCCAAAGCGCCTGAGCGTCTCAAGGAGATCGGTTTCACCGGCGGTGAAGGCATGACCGATTCCCGGGTGGTGCTCAACTACTACCGTAACACCCCGGAAGGGCGCGTGATCTTCGGTAAGCCCTTGGGAAGATTCGGCTTTGGTGGTCGCGTTGGCGATATGTACGAAGGCCCCTCTCCTGCCGCAAAAAAGGTAACCAAGGCCTTCCACAACATTTATCCAAACTTGTCTGACGTACCGATTATCAACAGCTGGACGGGGCCTCTTGATCGAGCCATGAATGGACTGCCCACCTTTGGGCATCTCGGTGGCCATGAGAATATCGTCTACGCGATAGGCTTCTCGGGTAACGGCGTTGCCACGACCGTTTTTGCGAGCCGTATCGTCGCCTCTCTAACGCTCGAGAAAGACGATGAATGGAGCCGTTGTGGCCTGGTCGATACGAAAATCAAGCGCTTCCCGATAGAACCCTTCCGCTACATCGGCGGTTACATGGTACGCGACGCACTCGTACGCAAGGAAGCGCTGGAAGACCGTAACAAGACCGCCGGTTGGGTGACTCGCAAGCTGGCGTCGCTCGCGCCGGCCGGCTATGTTCCCACAAAAAAGAGCTGATTGGTGGAGGTTATGCATAATATCGTCTTTCTTGACAAGAGTGCCGTGGCACCGAAGATTCACCTTCCGAAACCCGGGTTCCCTCATCAGTGGGTCGAGTATGACTACACTGAAAGCGAGCAACTGGTTGAGCGTGCCAAGGATGCGACAGTCGTCGTGACCTGCGGTGCACCGGTGCGTGCCGCTGAACTTGCACAACTGCCGAAACTGCAGATGGTCTGTGTTGCCATGACCGGCACCGACCACGTTGACGTCGATTACTGCCATGAGAATGGTATCCAGGTCAGCAATGTCCCCGCCTACTCTCCCGCCACCGTCGCGGAGCATGCCCTGGGATTACTCTTGGCCCTGCGTCGGCAGATTGTGTCCTATCACACCCTGCTGAAGAGCAACGAGTGGTATGGGGAGGATTGGCAGACCAACGTCTTTCTCGACTATGAGGTCAACGATATTCATGCCAGCCGTATCGGCATCGTCGGTACCGGAATGATCGGCAAGGCCATGGGGAAGATGGCCGCGGGCCTCGGCATGGATGTGGTCTATTACAACCAAGGGAAAACGAGTTCCGAGTTGCCGCTCGTGTCGTTCGACGAGCTGTTAGAAACCTGCGATGCCATCAGCCTGCACTGCCCGCTGAACAGTTCGACCCGGGATATGTTCACCCTGACGGAACTCAAGCGCATGAAGAAGGGCGCGGTGATCATCAATGCGGCTCGGGGCGGCATCATCAACGAAAGCGACCTCGCCGAAGCATTGCGCTCCGGTGTTCTGGCCGGTGCCGCCGTCGATATCGTTGAACAAGACCCCATCCGACCGGATGAGCCGCTTCTGGAGCTGATGGAGCTGCCCAACTTCATCATGACCCCCCACGTGGCCTGGAGCAGCCAGCAAGCCATGCAGGGGTTGATGGATCGTGCCATCGAGAACATCAATCAGTGGAATAAAGGCACCCCCACCAACCTGGTCTAACTCGCCAAACAGGAAACCGTCATGAAAACCAGTTACATCAATGGCGCTTTTATTTCCGCTGGGAATAATGTGCTCGAGAACAAGAACCCCTCCGATCTCTCCGATATTGTCGACCGCTTCAGTCGTGCCGGGCGTGCGGAAGCCGAGCAGGCGGTAGCGGCGGCGACGGCCGCGACTCCCGCCTGGGGGACGTCCAGTCCTCAGGAACGTTTCGATGCCCTGGACTTCATCGGCAGCGAGATCCTGAGTCGGCGCGAAGAGCTTGGGGCTCTGCTGTCTCGTGAGGAAGGCAAAACACTCCCGGAAGGCATCGGGGAGGTCACCCGTGCCGGCTACCTGTTCAAGTTCTTCGCCGGTGAGGCAGTGCGTATCGGTGGCGAGCGCCTGGAGTCCGTGCGCAAGGGAGCCACCGTCGATATCACCCGGGAGCCCGTTGGCGTCGTAGGCATTATTACGCCCTGGAACTTCCCGATTGCCATTCCTGCGTGGAAGATCGCGCCGGCGTTATGCTACGGCAACTGCGTCGTCTTCAAGCCTGCCGAACTGGTGCCCTCCTCCGCCTGGGCCCTGGCCGAGATCATTTCTCGCTCCGGCCTCCCCGCCGGCGTATTCAATATGGTGGTCGGCCCGGGCTCCGAGGTAGGTGATGCCATTATCGGCAGCGATGCCGTTCAGGCCGTGACCTTCACCGGCTCGGTCAATACCGGCTCCATGATCGCCCAGCGTTGTGCCGCACGCATGGCGAAAGCGCAACTCGAACTCGGGGGCAAGAACCCGCTGATCGTGCTGGACGATGCCAACCTCGAACAGGCCGTCGACGTCGCCGTCCAGGGCGGTTTCTACTCCACGGGGCAACGTTGCACGGCCAGCTCACGCGTCATCGTGACCGACGGCATCTACGATGATTTCATCCAGCGCTTCGTCGAGAAGACGCAAGCCTTGCGTGTCGGCCCGGCCCTCGATGAAACGACACAGATTGGCCCCGTCGCCAGCGAGAGTCAGCTTCGGCAAGACCTGGAGTATATCGACATCGCCAAGCAAGAAGGCGCCACCCTGTTGGCGGGTGGCAATCGGGTCGAGGCGGATAGCGATGGCTACTACCTGCAGCCGACCATCTTCGCGGATGTGAATAACGCCATGCGCATTTGCCAGGAAGAGGTGTTCGGGCCGGTGGTCACCGTCTCCCGGGTGGCCGACTACGAAGCCGCCCTGGCAGAGGCCAATGATACGCCTTTCGGCCTGTCTTCCGGCATTTGCACGACCTCCCTGAAATACGCGGAACACTATAAGCGTCACGCCAAGGCCGGCATGGTCATGGTCAATATGCCCACGGCGGGGGTCGATTATCATGTTCCGTTCGGTGGTAGCAAAGGCTCGAGCTATGGTCCTCGTGAGCAGGGAAGGTATGCCGCAGAGTTTTACACCCGTGTAAAGACCGCCTACCAGTTCGCCAACTAAAACTCTGCACTCAGAGGAGCCCAACGATGTCTGCAGTGAAAATCATCGACTTCCAGAACAGCACCGCACCCACAAGCACGTCCGTGGTGGAGTCGGAGCGCCGGCTTAGTGGCGCCCCCGAGCAGAGCCTGCAAAACATGTACGCCTCTGCCGCCAAGGAACTGCTCTCGGGTACCTGGAGCTCGGAGGTCGGCAAATGGTCCGTCGACTACAGCCAGCGTCACGAATTTTGTTACCTGATCGAAGGGCATATCGTCCTGGCCGATGAAGACGGCGAGGAAAGCACCTTCAAGACCGGGGATGCCTTCGTGATTCCTGTCGGCTTCAAGGGAAGCTGGGAAGTGATCGAGCCCGTCACCAAGTATTACGTCATTTACAACGTGGCCTGACATCTAGACAGGTGGGTGTTCCTGATAGCCCACCTGATTTCACATCGACGCCTCCTCTTCGTTATCGACAGTGGAATCGGATATTAAAACAGCAAGAGTTCTGGGTGATTAGGATAAGGCGGGTCTATCTTCCCACTCAAGAGGTGCTCAACAATGAAGATCAACAACCTGCCAGCCGATGATGATAGTTGTGGTTGGACCAAGATACTCCCGAAGCACGAGCCTCGGCGACTCGAAGGGCCGACCGAAGCCGATTGGGTGATTGTCGGTGCCGGATTCACTGGCCTTGCCGCGGCACGTCAGTTGGCGGCTCACCGCCCAGATGACACCATCTTGCTGGTGGACGCCCAGTGTGTCGCAGACGGGGCTTCTGGTCGTAACTCCGGGTTTTTGATCGACCTGCCTCACGACCTTTCCGCCCCGGATTATATCGGGGATCTCAAGGTCGCAGGCATGGACCTGTCGCTGAATCGCGCCGCCATCGGCTATCTTCGAGAGATCGTCGAGGAAGAGGGCATCGATTGCGATTGGCGTGCCTGCGGCAAGGTGCAAGCCGCCGTCAATGACAAGGGCATCAAGGTCCTGGAGGCCTATCGTTCGGGGCTCGAGCGGCTCGGCGCCGAGTGCCACATGGTCAATACCTCCGACATGCAGTCGAAGCTGGGTACCAGTTACTATAAACAGGGGCTCTACACCCCAGGCACGGTACTGGTGCAGCCCGCGGCCCTGGCTCGTGGCTTGGCACGAACGCTTCCCGAGAATGTCCAGCTATGTGAGCTGACGCCGGTGACTCGGATCGAGCATGGCAGCCGTATCCAGTTGCATACTCCCGCTGGAATGATCAAGACTCGCAAGCTGATATTGACGAACAATGTCTTCGCCCAGGAATTTGGTTACCTCTCCGGGACCCTGCTTCCCATCTTCACTTATGCGGGGCTGACTCGACCGCTGACAGAAGCCGAACAACAGCGACTGGGTGGCGATGCTTGCTGGGGGGTGATCCCCGCGGACCCTTTCGGCAGCACGGTCCGCCGCACACCGGATCAGCGAATCCTGGTGCGCAACAGCTTCAGTTTCAACCCTGGCGGCAAGAGCTCGCCCACTGATCTTGAAAATGCCAAAAAGCATATCGTCAATGGCTACAATGCGCGTTTCCCGATGCTGGATAATGTGGAGATGGAGTATTCCTGGGGCGGGGTAATGTGCATGAGCCGTAATCATGCGCCCTACTTCGGCGAGCTGGGAAAGAATGTGTTTGGTGTCGGCGGCCATAATGGTATCGGGGTTACCAAGGGAACGATAACCGGAAAACTTATCGCCGATCATCTGGCAAACAAGGATTCTGATCTATTGAGGTATATGTTGTCGCAACCACGTCCTGCCAAGAACCCGCCGAGACCATTGCTGGATATCGGGGTGGCCGCCACCCTGATGTACAACCAGTGGAGGGCGGGGCCGGAGAGGTAAATGTCACGGTTTTTCTTGGGCATGGTTCGACTTTTTCTTGTCCAGGTGAAGTCCATTGCCCGTCGAGCGGTATGCAAGGTTATGGTCGCTGCTAGCCCGAGAGAGTATACAAAGTCATGATTACACGACTGGACACCACCGAGTCGCCGTCCCTTCCTGGCCGGGACGCACCTTATCTGCGCTTCCTCGAGGCCCTGGCGGATGCCGGCTTCGAGGGCGAGATCGCCCCGGATTACGCCAACCGTACGGTGCTAGCCACCGACAACTCTCTTTACCAGCGCCTGCCCCAGGCGGTGCTCTACCCGCGTGGCGTGGCCGACCTGGAGCGCCTCGCCCAGCTGGCCGCCCGCGAGAGCTTTCGCCAGGTGGTGCTCGCCCCCCGCGGCGGCGGCACCGGCACCAATGGCCAGTCGCTCACCGATGGCCTGGTGGTCGACGTCTCCAAACACATGAATGCCATCCTCGACATCGATGTCGAGGCCCGTCGGGTGCGCGTCCAGGCCGGAGTGGTCAAGGACCAGCTCAACGCCGCCCTGAAGCCCCATGGGCTGTTCTTCGCCCCGGAGCTCTCGACCTCCAATCGCGCCACCCTCGGCGGCATGATCGCCACCGATGCCAGCGGCCAGGGCAGCTGCGAATACGGCAAGACCCGCGATCACGTCCTCGAACTCGATAGCGTGCTGCTCGGCGGCGAGCGCCTCACCACCCGGCCGGTGAGCGAGGCCGAGCTCGACGCCCTGTGCGCCCGCGACGACGCCGTGGGCCGGGTGCATCGGGTCGCCCGCGAGATCATCGACGGCGAGCGCCAGCGCATCCGCGACACCTTCCCGCCGCTCAACCGCTGCCTGACCGGCTACGACCTGGCGCACCTGCGCACCGAGGATGGCCGCTTCGATCTCAACAGCGTGCTGTGCGGCGCGGAAGGCTCACTGGCCTTCACCAGCGAGGCGGTACTCAAGGTGCTGCCGATCCCCAAGCACTCGACCCTGGTCAACGTGCGCTACGCGGGCTTTATGGACGCCCTGCGCGACGCCAAGGCGCTGATGTCCAGCGGCAGCTCTTCACAAACCCAACCGCAGGCGCGCCCCACTTCCATCGAGACGGTGGACGACAAGGTGCTGAGCCTGGCCATGCAGGACTTTATCTGGGACGACGTCGCCGAGTTCTTCCCTGCCGCAGGGAATACTCCGGTGCACGGCATCAACCTGGTGGAATTCAACGACGACGACCCCGAGCGCCTGGCCGGGCGGGTCGCCGCCTTCTGTCGCCATCTCGAGCAGGACGCCGGCGTCGAGCGCCTGGGCTATACCCTGGCGGAAGGCCGCGCCCAGATCGCCCGGGTCTATGGCATGCGCAAGCGTGCCGTGGGCCTGCTCGGTAACGTCCAGGGCGAGCGGCGGCCGCTGCCCTTCGTCGAGGACACCGCGGTGCCGCCGGAGCACCTGGCCGACTACATCGCCGAGTTCCGCGACCTGCTCGACGCCCGCGGCCTCGCCTACGGCATGTTCGGCCATGTCGACGCCGGGGTACTCCACGTGCGACCGGCGCTGGACATGAAGGACCCGGCCGACGAGCGGCTGATCCGCGAGATCTCCGACGCGGTCGCCGCGCTGACGCAGAAGTACGGCGGCCTGCTGTGGGGCGAGCACGGCAAGGGCGTGCGCTCCGAGTACGCCCCGGCCTTCTTTGGCCCGCTCTACCCCAGCCTGCGCCGCCTCAAGGCCGCCTTCGACCCGCACAACCAGTTGAATCCGGGCAAGATCGCGACTCCTTATATCCCGCCCGAAACCGCGGGCAAAGCGTCTACCACCCTTGCCGCCAATCCAGCGGAGCCGGTTAGGCTGGTCGATCCGGGGCTGCTGACCATCGATGGCGTGCCGACCCGCGGCCAGTACGACCGCCAGATCGACGAGCGGGTCTGGCAGGCCCACGGCGATGCCGTCTACTGCAACGGCAACGGCGCCTGCTACAACTACGACCCCGATGACGCCATGTGCCCGTCCTGGAAGGCCACCCGCCAGCGCGTCCACTCGCCCAAGGGCCGCGCCAGCCTGATGCGCGAATGGCTGCGCCTGCAGGGCCACGCCGGCGTCGACGTCCTCGAGGAGTCCCACGAGAAGAAGGCCGAGGGGGCCTGGGGCTTCGTCAAGAACTTCCCCCGTCGGCTCAGGAACACCCTGGCCCGGCGGCGCGGCGAGGCGGACTTCTCCCACGAGGTGTATGAGGCCATGGCCGGCTGCCTGGCGTGCAAGTCCTGCGCCGGCCAGTGCCCGGTGAAGGTCAATGTGCCGACCTTCCGCTCGCAGTTTCTGGAGCTCTATCACGGCCGCTACCTGCGCCCGCTGCGCGACTACCTGATCGGCGGCCTGGAATTCATGGTGCCGACGCTGTCGCGGATCGCCCCGCTCTACAACGCCGCCCTGGGCAACCGCCTGGTGGACCGGCTGCTGGCCGGCCCCATCGGCATGGTCGATAGCCCGCGGTTGTCCCGGACCAGCCTCAGGAAATGGCTGGCGGCCCGGGGCGTCAGCGCTGCCACCCCCGCCAGTCTGGGCCGGCTCACCGAGGCGGAGAAGGCGCGCAGCGTGATACTGGTGCAGGACGCCTTCACCAGCTACTTCGAGTCGACGCTGGTGATGGACGTCGTCGAGCTGCTCGAGCGCCTCGACATCCGGGTATTCATGGCCCCCTACGCGCCCAACGGCAAGCCGCTGCACGTCCAGGGCTTCCTCGGCGCCTTCGAACGCACCGCGGCGAAGCAGGCCAAGCGACTCGGGGCGCTGGCCGATTCCGGGGTGCCGCTGGTCGGCATCGACCCGGCGATGACCCTGACCTACCGCCAGGAGTACGTGAAGGCATTGGGCGAGGCCGCCGTGCCCGAGGTGCGGCTGCTGCCGGAATGGCTGACCGAGTGGCTGGACGAGCGGGCGCCGCCCCTGGCGCCGGCCGGCCTCGCCCTCGACGCCCCCGATTATCGGCTGCTCGCCCATTGCACCGAGAAGACCAATGCCCCGGGCACGCCCAAGGCCTGGCAGCGGGTGTTCGCCGCCTTCGGCCTCGAGCTCGAGGTAGTGGCCAGCGGCTGCTGCGGCATGTCCGGCACCTACGGCCACGAGGCGCGCAACCTCGACACCTCGAAGACCATCTACGCCCAGTCCTGGCAGCCGCGGGTGGAGGACGCCGCTAACGCCGGCCGCCTGCTGGCCACCGGCTACTCCTGCCGCAGCCAGGCTCGGCGGCTCTCCGCGACCGTGCTGCCCCATCCGCTCCAGGCGCTGCTGGGCGAGTTGCGTAGACTGGAATCATGAGGATTCAACCAGCCCCCACTCGGAAGGAGCGCCGCTATGTTCAGCAAGATCATGGTTCCCGTGGATCTGGCCCACCTCGAGGTGATCGAACCCTCGCTTCATGTGGTGGCAGACCAGGCCAGGCACTTCGGCGCCGAGGTCTGCTATGTGGCGGTCACCGCCACCGCGCCCAGCAAGGTCGCGCATACCCCGGAGGAGTATCAGCAGAAGCTGGAGGCCTTCGCCGCGCAGCAGGCCAAAGTGCACGGGCAGCCGGTCAGCGCCCGGGTCATCACCAGCCCGGACCCCATCGCCGATCTGGATGAGGTGCTGATCGATGCCATCGACGAGATCGGTGCCGATCTGGTGATCATGTCCACCCACCCGCCGACACATCTGGACGTCGTCCTCCCCTCCCATGGCGGCAAGGTCGCTACCCACACCAGGGCGTCGGTGTTCCTGGTGCGCCCCCGGCAGGGCTGACACCGCCACGTCGCCTATCAACGTCAGCGAGGAGCCATATTCGTGACGCACACTAGCAAGGACCCAGAGTCGGCCCCGGTCGGCGAGGGCATTCCCATCCCCGAGGGTCCGGCCAATATCATCGATACCGATTACGTGATCGGGCAGGACAACATTGCCATCAAGCGCTTCGGGCTCGACCTGGACGTGCACGGCAAGGTCTTCAGCATCTCGGCGCTGACGATCCTGTTCTTCGTGATCATCACCCTGGCGCTTCAGGAGGAGGTCGAACCGCTCTTCGATGCCATCTTCGGCTTCCTTGCCGGCTACCTGGATTGGTTCTTCCTGCTGTCCACCAACATCATCCTGCTGGTGGCCGTCGTACTGATCTTCACGCCCCTCGGCAAGGTCCGGCTCGGCGGGACTCACGCCAAGCCCGAGTTCAGCTATGCCGGCTGGTTCGCCATGCTGTTCGCCGCCGGCATGGGCATCGGACTGGTCTTTTTCGGCGTCAACGAGCCGCTGACCCACTTCGCCACCGCCCTGGATGGCACCACCGTGGAGAATGGGGTGCGCAGCGACTGGGCGCCGCTGGGAGGGGCCCTTGGTGACCAGGCGGGCGCCATCTCGCTGAGCATGGCCGCCACCCTCTACCACTGGAGCCTGCACCCCTGGGCCATCTACGCCATGGTGGCCCTGTCGCTGGCGCTGTTTGCCTTCAACAAGGGGCTGCCGCTGACCATGCGCTCGATCTTCTACCCACTGCTGGGTGAGCGCATCTGGGGATGGCCGGGCCATATCATCGATATCCTGTCGGTATTCGCCACCCTGTTCGGCCTGGCCACCTCCCTCGGTTACGGCGCCTCCCAGGCGACGGCGGGGCTCAACTACCTGTTCGGCATACCCGAAGGCAACGTCACCATGGTGCTGCTGATCCTGGGCATTACCCTGGTCGCATTGATATCGGTGATGGCGGGGGTCGACAAGGGCGTACAGCGACTCTCCATGATCAACATGGCGCTGGCCTTCATGCTGCTGCTGTTCGTGGTCGTGGTCGGCCCGACCCTGATGATCATGACCGATTTCTTCAGAAACCTCGGCGGTTATCTGACTCACCTGCCGGCCCTGTCCATGCCCTTCGGCCGCGAGGACGACAACTTCCGCCAGGGCTGGACCGCCCTGTACTGGGCCTGGTGGATCTCCTGGTCGCCCTTCGTCGGCATGTTCATCGCCCGCGTCAGCCGGGGCCGCACCGTGCGTGAGTTCCTGATCTCGGTGCTGATCGTCCCCACGCTCGTCTCGACATTGTGGATGACCGCCTTCGGTGGCACCGCCATCGACCAGGTCGTCACCGAGGGCTTCCAGGGGGTCGTGGAGGCGGCCGTCGAGTTGCAGTTGTTCGTGATGCTGGGTCAACTGCCGCTGACCGCCATCACCTCCTTCGTCGGCATCATACTGGTCATGGTGTTCTTCATTACCTCTTCCGACTCCGGCTCCCTGGTGATCGACTCCCTCACCGCCGGCGGCAAGGTGGATGCTCCCAAGGCACAGCGAATCTTCTGGGCCCTGATCGAGGGCGCCATCGCCATCGCCTTGCTGCTGGGCGGCGGCCTGGCCGCCCTGCAGACGGCCGTACTGGCCACCGGCCTGCCCTTTACCCTGGTCCTGCTGGCGGCCTGCTTCGCGGTCGTCAAGGGCCTGATCGGCGAGCCCAGGAGCAGCTGAGCCACGCCCTCGTCACGGGGAGGCCTGCCTCCCCGTCGGCCTCCAGAAACACCTTGAAAATCAATTTTATGAACAGTTTCACCCTGCCTCCCCAGAGGGGCGTGACCATCCGGAAAGGCTGGCGAGGACTGTACATTCTTGTCAGTATATAGGTCACAGGTGGATATGAATGAATCGATGGGCTGCCCTACTGCACGGGTGGCGAGCAACGGTACGAGGTCAATGATGAAGGCGGAAGTCGAGAAGGGGCGAAGGGACGATTGGTTGGATGCCGCCTACCATACGCTGGTTCAGTCAGGCGTGGAGTCGGTCAAGATCCTGCCGCTGGCCAAGTCCTTGCAGACCTCCCGCACGAGTTTCTACTGGTGCTTCAAGGACAGGGATGCCCTGCTCGAGGCCTTGATCGAGCGCTGGAAGGCCAAGAACACCCAGGGGCTGGTCTCGCAGACGGAGCGTTATGCCGACACGATCGTCGAGGCCATGTTGAACGTCTTTGATTGCTGGTTGGATGAAACCCTCTTCGACTCGGAGTTCGAATTCGCCGTGCGTAACTGGGCCATGCAGTCTCCGAAAGTCGCCCTCGAGGTCGCGTCTGCCGACCAGGTACGGCTTGATGCCCTGACCCAGATGTTCGTCCGTTTCGACTACTCACCGCACAACGCCAATGTTCGCGCCCGCACCATCTATCTGACGCAGATCGGTTATATCTCGATGCGTACCCAGGAAACCAAAGAGGAACGCATGGGGCGGATGGCCGATTATATCGAGATTTTTACCGGCCAACCTTACCGGCGACAGGACATGGCGCGATTCGCCTCACGGCATACCCCGCGGCTTGCCGAGTGGATGAAAGCATACGATGAGCGAAAGAAAGAAGAAGAGTGTCGTGCGACATAGTGATCGACCCGATCATTCTCAACAAGAAAGTGCAGCACTTGCACCATTAAATATCGCGTCGCCATGGCACATTGCTACCGCCACCTCGCGCATTGGTCTGAATGGTGTCACGGGAAATGGCTCGCCACACTCTAGCCCTTGGTAACCGGCCATATACCCGCCTGGCCGGTCACCAGAGTCGACGGGCGCGTCATCGTACCAGGCAACTTCCCGAGGCATAGCCGAAAAGCAAGAAGTTCGCGTGATGATTCATAGTACTTGCTTACCGCCCCTCCCCTCACACTAAGGCCCTATTTTCCCACGATACCGACCCCCCAGCCTCACATATGGCTACCCACGGCGTGCCCTGCCTCATTCTTCGATCGCCTCCATCCTTCTAGGCTACCTGATAACGACCCAAGCTCTAACCAATTGTCATCAGATGACTGACTGAAACATTAAGGCATTTAGATTTTCATCATTGTGGGTGCCCTCATCGAGGCAGCGATCTTTTCCATGCCTCCCCCGTCCATTGCATGCCGCGTGCGGCCCACGATCAAAAAGCGGAATCAAGGCGTTTAACGCCTATCATGAATCATACTTTAGTATAAACCTCATTTCGAAGCCGGAGTAATGGACCTGCGAAAAATACTCATAACTAATTGAAAAAACAGGGGAAAAATCACTTTCCATCCGAAACATAGCGCTGAAACCTCAAGGCTCGCGCCACCATGACACACATGAACTCCATATTGACACAGGTGAACAGTACGGATAAGGTCACAATCACCGACCTAGGTATAATCCCTTAAATCAACAACTATTAATTAGCCAGGTAAAGATATGATCAGGCCCGCTTTAGACCAGATGGCCAGCGAATACGACGTTGTCGTCGTTGGTGCGGGAGCCACCGGTTGTGCAACTGCCAGGGAGTTGGCGATCAGGGGGTTCTCCGTGCTGTTGCTGGATCGCAACGACATCGGATCTGGAACATCATCCAGGTCAAGCCGCTTGCTTTATTGCGGACTTGGCTACATGAAGCCTGACTATCCACTTTGGAAAATCCCATTCCATCCGGTGGATATGCTGGGGCGATTATATCGCGCCTGGTTGACAATGAGGTGCCGCACAGAGCTGGTAAGAGAAATGCCAGAGCACCTCACCCGTCGCACATTTTACTTTCCGTATGCTGGTCACGGCGGAAGACAATACCCTGATTCGATTATTGATGTCGGGTACAGGCTGCTATCCTCTTTTGGCTCCAAGGACGCTCCACTTGGTTATCAACGTCTCGAGACTAAAGAGGCTCGCAAGCAAAGTGGCCTTGTCCGAGGCTTGGGCTCTAATCTCAACGCCGTTGGGAGTTTTTATGAATATCAGTATTCATGGCCAGAAAGAATCTGCGTCGATACCGCCTTGGAAGCTGAGAGCCTTGGTGTCACCATTCGGAACTACGCGGAAGTCACCTCTCTTAAGTACTCCTCCTCTCAGTGGCATGTAACCATTGCCGAGAGGGCCCCGGAATGCCATGGAGAAAAAGAGGTACGGGCTCGCATGGTGGTTAATGCCTCCGGGCCATGGGTTGATAATGTCCTGAAAAGTGCTGCACCGAGCAATGCTCGCCGGCAGGTTTTAGGCGTCAAGGGAGTGAATGTGATGGTAAGGCTCCCCGATGAATTTCGTGGTCAAGGCCTCGAGAGTTTCTCGAGTCGGGGCGAGCCTTTTTATGTTTTTCCATGGGGTGATATGCATTTTATTGGCCCCACAGAAGATAGGGTTGACACTGCCCCGGAAAATGAGAGGGTGCTGTCAGACGAAGTGGAGTACTTACTGGGCGAAGCCAATACATTATTTCCCGACCTGAACATAAGCAAGGAGGATATTGTTCACGCCTGGTGCGGTGTTCGCCCCAGCTCAACTCGGGATGGAAAAACCCTGAGCGGGGTGATTCAGCTTAATGAAAGTTCCGACATGCCTAATTTTGTATCTGTGACAGGTGTCATGATAATGCTTCATCGGCATGCCGCTCGAATGACAGTAAAATTCGTGGAAAAGAAACTGGGAAAGGTGCGCGAGCGGAAAGACGAGAAAATCAAAAAAGCCACTATTAAAAAGCCTGACTTCGCATCTTTTGATGATGAAAAAATAGGAAGTCTTGCAAGAGAAGAGCATGTCGTAACCTTGACTGACCTTTTGCGTCGCCGCCTTCCCTATGGCTGGGGAAGCGACCTTGGCGTAAACAGATTGGAAGAGATATCAAAGATTGCTGCAAAGGCAATAGGGTGGACAGAAGCCAGGAGAAAGCATGAGTGTGAAGAGTACCTCAAGGAAGTTTCCAGCCATTTTCTGACCATCCGAAAAACTTGCTCCAGCCATTCTCATACTTCTTAAACCATGGGGGCGTCGAGACATAAAATACGTTTATTGATTGGCTATAAATCAACTTCATTTCAAGAAAAAAGGAAACTCCAATGACAAATAAAAGCAAGCACCAAAAAATTTTGAAGTTTATCATTGCCTCTTCGTTAGCAATTGGATTGAATGGCATTGCTCATGGCGCCACCTTGAAACTGGCGACTGACTCAGCAAACAGGGATTCTCCAACAGGAGAGTCACTGGTTTATTGGGGTGAAAGAATCGAGGAGTATTCAAATAACGAGATTGAAGTAGAGCTGTATTTTCAAAACGAGCTAGGTACTCAACAAGAAGTTTTTGACCTGCTGATGGGTGGGGCCATTGATGGAATGCTGACATGGCCTATGACCAACTATGATCGGCGCATCGGGATTGTATATACTCCTTATATGCTGACAGACTGGGAGGATGCCCTAGAGGCTTATTCTCCTGACGGCTGGCTTTACTCATTGCTCAATGATGTCATGAATGAGAATGACCTAAAGTTCCTTGGGCCCTGGCCAGAAGGCTTTAATGGTATCGCGACCGCTGGGCAGTGTATCACTGACATTGAAGACAACAGCAACCTGAATATCAGGACCATTCCCGTATATCCATTCCCTCAAGTTGTTCAAGCACTTGGGTATCAAACTGCAGCCATCGACTGGACAGAGCTATATACCGCTCTTCAAACTGGCGTAGTCTCTGGTGATGCGGGGAACGTTATCTATCATGATTACGAATATTTCCGCGACATCCTGGACTGCTACGTCAGAACCAAACACATGTTCATGACGGCCATGTTCTTGATGCATAACGACTCTTTCAGTGAGCTATCAGAAGAGCAGCAGCAAGCCGTCTATAGAGCATCTGAGGATGCCGTTGCCAAGCAGTTCAATGATGGACTAATGACAGATGAGCTCTATGTAGAAAGGGCTATTGATTATGGAATGGAGTATGTTGAGCTTGACTCCGACAGCCTGCGAAACAATGCAGAAATTGTACGTGAGGCTATTTGGCCGACAATGAGGTCCCAAGTTGGTGCTGACTTGATGGATGTCATTGAGGAAAATGCTGGAGAATTTTGACAGATAGCCAGCTGCCCTGCCGAAGAGGTAGGGCAGCTCAGGAGGTAGTAATGACAGCACCCAGGAAAAACTTAATCACTTTAGCACTGGAGTCACTGGTAGTCCTTTGCAGTATATGCATAGTGGCACTGATGGTCATCCTAGTTGCCTCACGGTTCTTGGGGATGTCTTTTATTGGCACCCTTGAGATTGTCATGCTTTTTGCAATATGGCTATATATGCTGGGAGCGATCCTGGCCAGCAAAAATAACACACATCTCGAAGTCGACCTCTTGGCCTTGAGCCTCAAAGGCTCAAAAGCACTTGCTTACCATAAAATCTATGTAAGTTTGGTGACGGTGATTGTTACCTCACTCTTCGTGTATTGGTCATACAGGATGATAGCGTGGGGAGTAAAGCTTCCTCAATCAACCCCAGCACTTTCCATCCCGCTCACATTACCTAGCTCAGCCATTTTGTTTGCGGCATTGGCATGTTTATCCTTTGCCCTACGCGACCTGTATTTATCCATAACTTCAACAACCAAATCCTAAGGGGATGTCAGTATGGAAGCATTGATTGGGCTAGGGCTATTGGTTTTTCTGTTGGTCACCGGCATCCCTATCGCTTGGGCCTTCGCGGGCGCATTAGGTTATTTTGCATTCATGTATGATGCGAACCTAAACACGCTAATGATGCAGGGCTTCAGATCCATCAATTCGGTTGTTTTGATTGCGCTTCCTATATTTGTAATCACCGGCTATCTTATGCAAACAGGTGGAATAGCCGCACGGCTGATACAGTTCATGGAGGTTTTAGTAGGTAGAAGAAAAGGTGGAATGGGGACCGCAATGGTGCTTGCCTCAGGTGTTTTTGGTGCAATTGCCGGGACATCTACAGCCGCGGTTGCCTCAATTGGAAAGACCATGATTCCTGCCCTTGAGGAACGTGGGTATCCCAGGGGCTACTCTTCCGCACTTCTTGGGATATCTTCTCTTCTTGGGATATTGATCCCTCCATCTATCATAATGATACTCTTTGGCGTTGTTACTCGCCAATCCGTAGCAGCACTATTTGCCGCTTCAATTGCACCCGCCATATTTCTGATTATTCTTTTATCAATAATCAATCGAGTTTTCTGCTCCAGGGTGTTTACTGAAGCAGTCGGCTCTTATGACGACTCGAGCAGCATTTCTCGCGGGAAAGCAACCACGCGAGCCTTGCCTGCGCTCTTCCTTCCTTTTTTAATTTTAGGAGGGATTTACGGTGGCATTTTCACGCCGACGGAAGCGGCCGCCGTTGCGGCTGTCGCCGCATTGATTGTAGGAGTGTTTTTCTACCGAGAGATGACTTTTTCAAAGTTTTCAAGAAGCTTGGTAGAGGCATCCCAGACTACTGGGTCAATCATCATGATTCTGCTCTTCTCATTTATGATCGGCAGGATTTTGTCCATGGAACGAATCCCGCAAGAGCTTACGCAGTACATCAGTTCGCTCCTGTCTGATCCAATAATGATCCTGCTGCTTGTTAACGCCTTCCTGATTGTGGCTGGAGCCATTCTCGATGATGTGACGGTAACCGTGGTAATTGCACCTCTCTTTCTCCCTCTTATGGTGCAGCAGGGGGTCGATCCCATTCACTATGGTGCTATCGTCGCATGCTCTGTTGTCATAGGTGCCAACAGCCCACCTGTGGCTCCAATTTTATATATGGCTTCAAGTATTGGGCAGGTCTCGGTCCATAAGATGATAATTCCAGCGTTAACATTTATTGCCCTCGCAGGCATTCCTGTTATGCTCGTTACCACCTTCGTTCCCGAGCTGGCACTCTTCATCCCAAGGCTATTTGGCCTTATATGATGGTTCCCCGCCCGTTTGGGCGGGGCTATATCACTGGCTAAGTTGCTACCGGGGGCGATGACCAGGAATGCGCATTGCCGCAGTCGTACCTACCATCCCTCCTACGCTGAGCCACTCGCAGCTCGGTGGGCCGCCGCAAGACCACGGTGAATGGTCTGGTGAATTCCCTCGTCGATCATCGTGCGCAGTCCCTTGGCCGTGGTGCCATCATAAGAAATCAGCCGTTCCACCATGTCGCCGGGATCGTCTCCTAGACTTTCCAGCAACAGGCTGCCGCCCACCAGGGTCTGCATGACGGCCTCGCGGGCGATGTTGTCGGCGATCCCCATCTGCCTGGCATGCTCCAGCATCGACTGAGCCAGCAAGGCCGGGTAGGCCGGGCCGGCCCCGCTCAGGGCCGTCAGGTAGTCGAGGTCGCGTTCCGCGGGAAGCTCCCGTGTTGCGCCACAACTCTCCAGCAAGGTCTGAATGAGCCCTTTGTCGGCCTCGGTAACCTGTTGTAAGGCATACCACGGAAAGTAGCCGCGACGGATTTCCGCCGCCGCGTTCGGCATGGCGCGCACGACTCGGCGGCTTCCCACCCGGCGGGAGACCTCCTGCGAGGAAGCCATCGCCAACAGGGAAATGACCAATTTGTCATGTGCCTCGATATCGAGGCTGGCGAGATCTTGCGGACGAATAGACAACACGATGACATCCGCCAGGGCGGCCAGCTCACGGTTATCTTTGACGCAGCGCACCCCGGGCCAGTCTCGGTAGGCCTCGCCATCAGAGCGCGAGGAGATCACCAGCCGCTCGGGGGCTAGCACCCCCTGCTCCAGCCAGGCCAGCCCCAGGGAGCGGCCCATCCAGCCCTGCCCCCCGATGATTCCCACCACGACATCCTTCGATATATTAGCCATGATCGCGCCCTCCTCCAGGCCTGGCGGCGACGCCAGTACTGCCCTGCCCCCCGGTGATTCCCACCACGACATCGTTATGCATAGTTGCGTCCTCCTCTGGTCCAGGCAGCGACATCGGCCTAGCAACGATGCCCTACAGGATGTACATATATGTACAGACCGTCAACGCTATGTCCATCTGTTCTACCAGGCAGGCGTATAACAACAAGAGAGGCCCGACCATGGCGAACGACCCTCTGCTGCAACCCTTTCGACTCAAGCACCTGACCCTGAAGAATCGGCTTATGATGACGGCCCATGAGCCCGCCTACCCCGAAGATGGCATGCCCAAGGCGCTCTATCGCGCCTATCACGTCGAGCGAGCCAGGGCCGGCATCGGCCTGACCATGACCGCCGGGTCCGCGGCGGTGGCCAAGGACAGCCCGCCGGTGTTCAACAATATCCTGGCCTACCGGGACGAGGTGGTACCCTGGATGAAGGAGCTGACCGACGCCTGTCACGAGCACGGCACCGCGGTGATGATCCAGTTGACCCACCTGGGCCGACGTACCCGCTGGGACAAGGGGGACTGGTTGCCGGCGGTATCGGCCTCGCACCGTCGCGAAGCCTCCCACCGGGCCTTCCCCAAGCAGGTCGAAGACTGGGATATCGAACGCCTGATCCGTGACTACGCCGATGCCGCCGAGCGCATGCACGCCGCCGGCCTCGATGGCATCGAGCTGCAGGCCTATGGCCACCTGATGGACCAGTTCTGGTCGCCGCTGACCAATACCCTCGAGGCGCCCTATGGCGGCGATCTCGACAACCGGCTGCGTTTCACCTTCGAGGTGCTGCGTGCCATTCGCCAGCGGGTCGGCGAAGCGTTTATCGTCGGCGTGCGCTATACCGGCGACGAGATGCTGCCGGGCGGGCTGACGGCCAGTGATGGGCTGGAGATCTCACGGCGCCTGAAAGACAGCGGCCTGGTCGATTTCCTCAACGTGGTCCGTGGGCATATCGACACCGACCCGGGGCTGACCGACGTCATCCCCATCCAGGGCATGCCCAGTGCCCCGCACCTGGATTTCGCCGGCGAGATACGTCGCCAGGTGGACTTCCCCACCTTCCATGGCGCCAAGATCCAGGACGTCGCCACCGCCCGCCATGCCATCGCCTCGGGCAAGGTCGACATGGTCGGCATGACCCGCGCCCATATGGCCGACCCGCATATCGTGCGCAAGATCATCGAAGGGCGCGAGGATGCGATCCGGCCCTGCGTGGGCGCCAACTACTGCCTCGATCGCATCTACCAGGGCGGTGCCGCCTACTGCATCCACAACGCCGCCACCGGGCGGGAAACCACCATGCCCCACAGCATCCCCAAGGCATCGCAACAGCGCCGGGTGGTGGTCATCGGTGCCGGGCCAGCGGGGCTGGAGGCCGCCCGGGTCGCCGGCGAGCGGGGCCATGCGGTGGTGGTGCTGGAAGCCGCCAGCGATGCCGGCGGCCAGGTACGTCTCACCGCCCAGAGCGAACGCCGTCGCGAGATGCTGGGCATCATCGACTGGCGCCTGGCGCGCTGCGAGGCACTCGGCATCGAGATTCGCTACAACGTCTGGGCCGAGGTCGAGGACGTGCTCGCCGAGAAGCCGGATGTGGTAATCGTGGCGACCGGCGGCTACCCCGCGGAAGACCAGCCAGGGGTCGGGCACGACCTGGTGGTCAACACCTGGGATATCCTCTCCGGTCACGTGGCGCCGGGCAGCCGGGTGTTGCTGTTCGATGGTGCCGGCGATCATGCCGCCATGCAGGCCGCGGAGATCATCGCCGCCACCGGGGCCCAACTCGAGATCATGACACCCGACCGTACCTTCTCGGCGGAGATCATGGCCATGAACCTGGTGCCGTACATGCGCGCCCTGCAGCGACCCAACGTCACCTTCACGCCCACCTATCGGCTGAAGTCCGTGCAGCGGGATGGCGATGAGCTGCTCGCCAAGATCACCAGTGACTATGTATCTCAAGATCAGCCGGACTTGGATCATGAGCGGCACATCGACCAGGTGGTGGTCAATTACGGCATCACGCCGATGGCCGATATCTATTTCGAGCTGAAGCCGCATTCCAGCAATGGTGGCGAGGTGAACTACGAGGACCTGATCGCGGGCAAGCCCCAGGCAGTCATCCGCAATGCGGACGGTGGATTCCAGCTATTCCGGATCGGCGATGCCATCGAGTCCCGGAACACCCATGCCGCCATCTATGACGCCCTGCGGCTGGTCAAGGACATTTGATCCCAGGGTGCCGAGAGTACACCGGACCAGTCGTCCAAATCGCGCACTTTCACTCTCGAGATGGAGGCGAACATGAATGAAATCTTTCAGTCAGCCAGACCGGATCGACCCGACAAGGAAAATTTCCTGGTCACCCATACGCATTCGATCGATTGGCAGGACAGCGGGATAGAGGGCTTCGAGCACAAGGTCCTGTACCGTGACGATACGGGTGCCATCGAGACCATGCTGATCAAGATGGCGCCTGGGGCCCTATCGGATAATCACGCTCATGACAGGCGCGAATAGCTCTACGTGATCGAGGGTGACTTTTACGACCAGAATCACCGCTACACGGCCGGGGATTTCATCGTTCGAGAACCAGAAGCCAACCATATCGCCGGAAGTGATGAGGGCGCCTTGATTCTTCTGATCTTTTCGATATAGCCATACAGGCCACTTTTCCAGTACATACCCGCCGCTCACAAGGAGCGGCGGATCTTTTCAAGTACTATAGAATCGATTGCAATGTGGTCCTCTTCCGAAATATCGCTTCGTACCTGGCGGCGACCGGGTACATAGACACCACGCTCGGCGATCCGGTCAAGCTGTCGGGTGAGCCGGGAAGAAAACTCCTTGTCGATCACCGTGGGCTGGATCGCGATGATCGTCATTCCCGCGTCGATCGGCCGGCTCCCGCTCTGGAAATCCGGCATATCGAGCGACCATGATGCACCGGATAATCCGGCGGCCAGGCACTCGATCATCATGGCCACGTTTGCGCCTTTCGCTCCGCCGAATGCCAAGAGGGCACCGCGCAGGCCGGCCGCCGCATCGGTGGTCATTTCGCCCTTCTCGTCGATTGCCCATCCCTCGGGGATCTTGCTCCCACTTTCTGCGGCTTTTACCAGGCTGACGAAGGCCGTCGCACTCGACGCCTGGTCAATGACGAGTGGCGCATCAGCCTCGGCCAAGGGGGCGGCAAAAGCCATCGGATTGGTGCCAAAAGCGATCTTGCCACCGGGGGAGCCCGCGACCGCGGCCGGGCTGTTGGACACGGCAAGGGCGATGAGACCTTCCAGGGCAAGGCGGCGGGCATAGTAACCCAGCTCGCCAGGGGGATAGCTATTGCTTTGGGTCAAGAGGGCCACGCCCAGCGTGCGAGTTCTCTCGACCAGGGTTGGCAGGGCACGATCGAAGCCGAGTTGTGCCACACCGCCATCGGCATCCGAATGGAGGACGGCGGGGAGGGGCGAGCTCAGGGTCGGTTCGGCTTCACCATTAATGCGTCCCGCGCGGAAGCCGGAGAGATAATCCAGCAGATGCGGGAAGCCAACGCCGGAACGACCGAACAGAGCGGCCGAAGTCGTTGCCTTTGCCAAAGCGTACGCGGTAGCCTGATTGGCCCCCGCGGAAAGGCAAGCTCGCTCGGCTAACCGCAGGGCCTCACCGGCCGAAAGGGTTTGCTGATCCAAGAGAAAACACACCTCTCATGCTGTTGATGTTGACCCTGATTGATAACCATTCCCGAAAAGAGTGGGTCCCTTATCCTTACGCCCAGATATCCTTCACGCAGAACCCTTCCGTGAACGGGTCATCATTATCCAGTACGTAGGTATTGATCCCATAGATCCAGCTCTTTCCGGAAATGGTAGGAATTACCGCTTCCCTTTCACCGATTGTCGTTTCCTCGACCAGCCGCCCCGTGAATACATTACCCAGGATGCCCTGATGGCGAAAGTCTTGGTTCAACGGCAATTCGCCCTTGGCATGAAGGACCGCCATCTTTGCGCATGTCCCCGTTCCGCATGGGCATCGGTCGATGGCACCTGTCCAGGTGCTAGGGTTATCCCAGTCAAAGTCACCGGATGCCACCGTCACGACATTCTTCCAATCGGCATCCGGGCTACTCGCCGGCCCAGAAAGCTGTGATATCGTGATGCCAACCCCTGGGTAATCCGGGTGTTCGACAGGCAGCTGTTCAATTGCTGCTTGCCTGATCATGGCGGAGACCCTCGCTATCTCCGCGCCATGCTCGGGTGTGAGCTCTATCCAGGGAAACTGTCGGACATCGGCAATGACATAGAACATCCCCCCCCATCCCACGTCGACCTTTACCTTGCCGAGATGGGGAACGTCGATTTCTGCATCAAGGTAGGCGGCAAACGCGGGAACATTCTTGAAAGTGACGCTCTTTACCTTGCCATCCTTGCATTCGGCCCTGATGCGAATCAGCCCGGCCGGCGCCTCGAGAACAAGCTCCGTCACGGGCTCCTGCATCGGCAGCATGCCCATTTCAAGCAGCACCGTCACCACGGAAATGGTGTTGCCACCAGACATGACCGGATACTCGATCTGTTCCATGATCACATAGCCGGCATCGGCATCGGGATGACAGGGGGGCACGATGACGTTACAGCAGAGAGGTGGGTAACCACGAGGCTCACGTAGCATCAGCTTACGCAACTGGTCATCATTTTCTCTCAGCCATACCATTTTCTCATGCACAGTCTTCCCGGGTACGTTGGGAACACCGCCAGTGACAACGCGCATCGGTTCGCCTGCATGCGTATCTACGGCATGTATGGTTCTCTTGAATGCCATTTCTACCCCCTTTGAATATTGTTGGTGGTGGCCTATGGAGGGACCAATATTAGTTCACATAACCGAGCAGCTTAGGCAGGAAGAGCGACAGTGCCGGCCAGTAGGTCGTGATCAACATCACAGGCAGAGCAGCCAGCAGCATGAAGCTGAAGGCGGGCCGAATGACCTGTGACATCCCGACCTGGCCGATTCGACAACTCATGAACAGGATGGGCGCCATGGGAGGGCTATTGCAGCCGATAACGACGCTGGTACCGACGATGGCGGCAAAATGCACCGGGTGAATCCCGATACTCTCCATGACCGGCAACAGCAGCGGGCTGAGGATGGCCACGACACTCACGTCATCCATGATCATGCCCATCAGGATCAAGAAGATATTGACCATGAGAAGAATCAGCAGCTTGTTCTCGAACACCTCGAGCAAGAACGTGGTGAGTTCCTGGGGTACACGCTCGAAGGTAAAGATACGACTGGCCACGAAGGAAAACAGCAGGATGATCATGATGACGCCAGTGGTCGTGGCGGCTTGGACGAAACACCGTGCCAGGGCCTTCAGGTTAAGATCGCGATAGACGAACAGTCCGACGGGAATGGCATAGACGACGGCAATAGCGGCCGCCTCGGTAGGAGTAAAGATGCCACCATAGATACCGCCCAGGATGATGACCGGGAGCATCAAGGCAGGAAAGGCCTTCCAGCCGGTGCTGCCAATATTCCGAAATCGTTCACTCAGTGTGAATGTTTCCGGGCTGTAGTCGGGGTTCTTGCGCGTCTTGATGGCGTTGATCACACACAGGAAAATGATCAGCAGAATACCCGGCCCGATGGTCGCCAGGAACACCGCCGCGACGGATTGCCGAGTCACCACCGCGTACAGGATCATGGTGATGCTGGGCGGAATCAGCAGGCCGAGCAGCGAAGAGATCCCGACCAGGGCGGTGGAATACGGGCGGCTATAGCCATGTTTTTCCATCGGGCCGATCATGATGGTGCCAATCGCGGCTACCGCGGCCGAGGCCGTCCCTGAAATGGCCCCGAAGACACCACAGCCCACCACCATCGAAGTGCCCATCCCACTGCGGGACGAACCAACGATGGCCTCGACGAAGCGTATGAGCCTGGCCGCAATCCCCCCTGATTGCATCAAATATCCTGTCATGATAAACAACGGGAGGGCGAGCAGGATAATGGAGTTGATAGACCAGAACCCTGTTGTCATCAGCGACGAGATATCGACGTCGTAAGCGAGAGAAAGTACCAGCGTCATGGCGGCGAACGAGAAAACGACCGGAACGCCTATGATCATTAGAATTATGACTGCACCTATCGCTAACAAGGCACCCATGTGTTTCTCCAATTATTGTCAGGAAGCCCCTTGAGAAGAGGCCTCTTACTGGGTTTCAGCTTTTCAATGAGATACGGCTTCTTTTTTAAATAGCTGCCCAACATCATTAACCAGGTCTCTAACTGCATAGAGCAACAGAAAGATACTCGCGACCAGGAGGCTCCCCTGTGAAATATATTGCGGAATACTGAATACCGGTGTGACTTGCCCTCTCTCGAAGCCCCAGGAGAACAGGCTGTAGCTCCAGCTGACGAAGAAGGCCGCCAATACGACCGAGAGGATAGTGGCAATCAGCTTCGTGACATTATTCAGAGTCTCATTCTTGGAGAAGGCCTGAATGAAGTCCGCACTGAGGTGGGATCTCTCCCGCGAGGCCAGGGCGGCTCCGAGCATATACAGCCACATGGCAGCCATCAGCACCAGCTCCTCCAGGCCAAAGACCGGAGCGTCGAGCAAGGCCCTGGAAACGATGCCGACCACCATGGCGAAGGAAACGAAAAGGCCCAGGACCGTAACGGCAGCCTTCATAATAAATGCGACCACATTATCGATGCGGGAGAAATAATCCATAATGACTTCCCCAGTGTTACCCAGAAAGGAATCGAACATGGAGTGGCCCTGCTGAGAGGTGCCACTCCATTGCTCCGGCAAGTCGTTACTGCGGTTCCGATGCATGCTCGCGGACGGCGTTCATGACATCCTCGCCCAGGGACTCCTCCGCCTCGACCCAGACTGTCTCACGGACACGCTCGATCCAGGCTGCCATCTCTTCATCGGACGGCACGATATATTCCATACCTTCTTCCTGGGCCGTCTGGATCCACCGTTCATCCTCTTCCCTGGCATTCTCGAACTGCTCATTGACGACGACTTCCACGGCACCCGCGATGATCCCGCGGTCTTCTTCATCGAGGGCGTTCCAGGAACCCTGATTCATCAGGAAGGTATAGAAGGAAAAGTTGTGCTTGGAGTGGACGAAGTAATCAAGCAGGTCGTTGAAATAGGTGTAGTCCCAGTAGATCACATTACTCGAGTCGCCATCGACGACCCCGGTCTGAATGGACGTATAGACCTCGGACCAGTCGATAGGCACGGCCTGGAATCCCATGGCCTGTATCGTTTGGGGCAGCGGAAAGATGGGCTGCGAGCGGAGTTTGATTCCCCGCGCATCTTCATAGTTGGTAGCGTAGGTTTCCGCTGTCGCGATACCGCCGAAACCTTCCGGGAAGGGTCCCAGGTATTCCAGGCCGATATCCGAAAGGATGGGCCCGACTACCTCGGAGACCCAGCCATCTGTTCCATAGGCCTCTAGCGCTTCATCCCACCCCAGGGTCAGATAAGGCAGCTGTAGTACGCCAAGTCGCTCATCATAGGAAGTCTGAGGCCAGCCCAGGAAGAGGTCGATATTACCTCTGATCAATTGGTCGAAAAGTTCCTGGGGACCACCGATCTCATCCTGATAGAAGACATTCATGGTGATTCTTCCATCGGACTGCTCTTCGACAATATCAGCGATTCTCTTTACTGCCAGGCCATGGGGCGATTCTCGGTCGCCTGCCTCCGTTGCTATCGTAAACCGCAACTCCTCATCGCTTGCCCAGGTGGAAGCCGAGAAACCGAGGGTCGCGACGACCGATACTGCGGCTATGCTTGAGGCAACCTTTATTGAGCTTTTAAATGTCATAACGCTTTCTCCAGACGAGCTATTGTAGTTGGGGTGCATCTCTTGCCTGGCCATGGCCAAGCATGTGTTCCAGCGTGTATTTAAGCTAGTACTGTGGCAGAGGTAAGGGAAACGACTTTTCTTCCGTGCAAAACAAAACCTGAGGTTATGGTTGCTAGGCGTCGGGGGAATAACACTCATCGCCATATGCTGATGTTCTCTGGCGGTGAGTCAGCCACCATCCGCGATCCCGCGGATGGTGGGACACGCTGGATAATGGCTCAGGACAGCTGGATCCAGGTGGTCTTGAGCTCGCAATACTGATCATGGGCATACACGGACTTGTCCCGCCCACCGAAACCGGACTGCTTGTAACCGCCGAAGGGCGTGGTGATATCGCCTTCCGAGAAGCAGTTGACGGCAATGGTGCCGGCCTTGATCGCCGCCGCCATGCGGTGCACGGTATTCAGGTCCTCGCTCCACAGCGAGGCCGCCAGGCCGTAGCAGGTGTCGTTGGCGATGGCGATGGCCTCTTCCTCGGTATCGAAGGGAATCACCGCCAGCACCGGGCCGAAGATCTCCTCGCGGGCGATTCCCGCCTCGGGGGTAACGTCGTCGAAGATGGTCGGGGCGACGAAATAGCCACCGCTCTCCTCGCGCAGCCGCTCGCCGCCGGAGACCACCCTGAGCCCTTCGGCCTTGGCCCGCTCGATATGCCCCAGCACCTTTTCCATATGGGCCCGCTCGACCAGGGCGCCCAGTTGCACCTCCGGGTCCAGGGGATCGCCGGTCTTCCAGTCGTTCTCCAGTTGGCGCTGCATCTCATCGACCAGATCGTCCTTGATGGAACGGTGGACGATCAGCCGCGAGCCCGCCGAGCAGTTCTCGCCCATGTTCCAGAAGGCGGCGGCGAGGACGTTGCTGGCCACGGTCTTGAGGTCGCTGACGTCGGGCATTACCACCTGGGGGTTCTTGCCGCCACACTCCAGCACCACCCGCTTGAGGTTACTGGCCGCCGAGTACTCGAGGAACTTCCTGCCCACCTCGGTGGAACCGGTAAAGGCGGCCAGGTCGATATCCGCATGCAGGCCGATGGCCTTGCCCGCCTCGTGGCCCAGGCCCGGCACCACGTTGAGCACCCCGGCGGGAATCCCCGCCTCATGGGCCAGCTCGGCCAGGCGCAGGGTACTCAGCGAGGTCAGTTCGGCGGGCTTGAGCACCACGCTGTTGCCGGTGGCGAGCGCCGGGCCCAGCTTCCAACCGGCCATCATGGCGGGGAAGTTCCACGGCAGCACCGCCCCCACCACGCCGATGGGCTCGCGGGTCACGGTGGCCACCACGCCCTTCTCGGTGGGCGCCACGGCGTCGTAGAGCTTGTCGATGGCCTCGGCGTGCCAGCGGATGGTGTTGGCGGTATCGGGGATATCGACGTTGAAGCATTCGCCGATCGGCTTGCCGGCCTCCAGGGCCTCCAGCACCGCCAGCTCCAGGCAGTTGGCCTCGATCAGGTCGGCGAAGCGTTGCAGGATGGCCTTGCGTTCGGCGGGAGCCAGCCCCGACCAGACGCCGGCCTCGAAGGCACGGCGGGCGGCCTGGACGGCCCGGTCCACGTCCTCGGCGGTGCAGGCGGCGACCTCGGTCAGCACCTCGCCGGTGGCCGGATTGAGGGTCTCGTAGGTGGCACCGGACTGTGCCGGGACGAACTGACCATCGATAAAGGCCTGGTTGCGGTATTCGAGCCGCTCGACCTGTTGTGCGATGGCATTCGGGGTGAGGCTATCGGACATTGTTGTTCTCCTCTTGTGCAGGAATTCAGCGTTCGGTGCCGGCCTTCCACTCTTTCCAGGCGAGGGTGGAGCGCACCCCGATCCCGAGCAGCGGCTCGGGGGGGTTGGCGACCGGCTTGGGTTGGTTGAGCATGATGTCGAGCAGCTCACTCTCCTCGCCGAGGGCATGTTCGGCGATCAGCTTCCCGGCGATGGTGCCGCGGGTCAGGCCCAGGCCGTTCTGGCAGACGGCGCTGAACACGCCGGGTGCCAGCTCGCCGAAGGGCGTGCCGCCGTTGCGGGAGACGCAGAGGGCACCGCCCCAGGTGTACTCCAGCCCGACGTCCGAGAGCATCGGGAAACGCCGCTCGAAGGAGCGCCGGTGGACGGCGAGCGCCTGCGTCAGATGCCCGGCACTCGCGGCGACCCTCGGGTTATAGGTAAAGGCGTTGCGGATGCAGATACGCCCGCTCGCCATCCGCCGCACCGTGGTGCCCATGGGATCGGCGGGGATCAGCCCCCAGTTCTCCTCGCCGCCCAGGGTGGCGAGCTCCTCGGGGCTCAGTTGACGGGTCAGGCTGCCGTAGGTGTAGACCGGCAGGATGCGCCCCTTGAGCCCTAGCCCGCCGAACTGGGCCGCGTAGGCGTTATTGGCGAGGATCAGCCGTGGCGCGGCGATCCGCCCCCGGTCGGTGACCAGCTCATGGGGCCTACCGAGGCGAATCTCGTGTACCGGCGTGTCCTCGAAGAGCCGCACGTTCTCGGGCAGGGTGGCGCCCAGGCCACGGACCAGGGCGGCGGGCTGGACCAGCACGCAGCCGGGAGTATGCAGGCCCGAGCGGTAGAAGCCGGTGCCGGTGATCGCCCGCATCTCCTCGGCGTCGAGCACGCGATAAGGCTCGCCCAGGCCCGAGAGCCCCTTGGCGAAGGCCTCCAGGGCGCGGATGCCGTGATCCTCCACCGCGCCGTGCAGCTTGCCCTGCTCGCGCCAGTCGCAGTCGATGGCATGGCGCTGGACGATCTCGCGCATATAGTCGATCGCCCCGCGATTGAGGCAGATCTGCTGGAGATCCCGGTTGCGATCCCCGGTGTAATCGTGGGAGTTCAGGTCGTGGGGCAGATCGATCATGAATCCGGAGTTACGCCCGGCCGAACCGAAGCCCACCCGCCGGGCATCCACCAGGGCGATGGAGGCATCGGGACACAGCTCGGCCAAGCGGCGGGCCGCCGCCAGTCCGGCCAGGCCCGCCCCCAGCACCACCCAGTCGGCCTTGACCTCGCCCTTGAGCGGCGTCGCGGGGGGCAGCGGCGGCAGCATCTCGTACCAGCCACACCGGCCATCACCCTGGGGCAAGTGTTTGCATTTCAGCCGCATGGCAGGGCCTCCACCGCCCGAGGATCAGCCGCGCTGGGCGACCAGGGCATCGTAGGTACGCTTGAAGGCCGCTTTCTCGGCCTCGTTCAGGGGCAGCAGCGGACGACGCGCCGGCCCCACCGGCAGACCGGCCAGTTCGCAGCCGTACTTGATGTACTGACAGAACTTGCCGCCCTGCTCCAGCAGGTTGAGCATCGGCAGCACGCGGGCGGCCAGTTCGCGACCGGCGACGAAATCCCGCTCGACGACGCAGGCCTGGTACAGCGCCACATGCTCCGGCGCCAGGAAGTTGGAAGCCCCCCCCACCCAGCTGCGGGCGCCCCAGACGAAGAACTCCAGCACCTGGTCATCCATGCCACAGCTGAGCTGAATCTGATCGCTGAACTCGGTCGCCAGAGCATGCATACGCTCGATCGAGCCGGTGCTCTCCTTGATCGCCTGGATATTCGGGCGATCACGCAACGCCTCGATCAACTCGAGCGTCATCGGTACACCGGTGCGGTCGGGGAAGTTGTAGAGCATGATCGGCATATCGAGGGCATCATCGACACTCCGGATATGCGTCAGCAGCTCATCCTGGGCCGGCTGGCAGTAGTAAGGCGCCGCCACCAGGATGGCATCGAAGCCGGCGGCCTTGGCATGCTGGCCCAGCTCCAGGCTGTCTTCGGTGGTGGTGGCATTGACGCCGGCCATCAGCGGGATACGGCCCTTGGCATGAGCGGCAACCACATCGAAGACGCGCTTGCGCTCGTCCTTGCTCAGCGCATAGTACTCACCGGTGGTACCACCGATGATCAGGCCATGCACGCCCTGATCGATCAGGGTATCGAGCACCTTGGCCAGGGTCTCGAACTGGATGCTGCCATCCTCGGCGAAGGGAGTTACTACGGGTGTCCAGATGCCATCGAAGTTCATACAATCACCTTGCGAATATTGTTGGGGGTTTCTCGACAAATAAAGCGTAATTTCACCCCGACAACGGGACAATTAACATTTCCTTCCGGCTAACCATTAACGGGTGTTATCAGTCAACTCATGAAAAATGGCGCCCCCCGCCCCGCACCTCACCTGTCGTCACTCAAGAAACCCTCCCTATAACAGAGCACAAGCGAAGCAATGCGCCTGCCTTATTATCATAAGTAGGGCGATTGAATTACTTGGCGTAATGTCGGCGGCGGAATCGCCCCGGAGCGACATGAAAGAACTTGCGGAAGCAATGACGGAAGTGCGTGATACTGACGAAGCCGCTGGCCACGGCAATTTCGGCAATGGGCCGGTTGGTCTGCTGCAGCAACTGTCGCGCACGGGTCAGGCGCAGTTCCAGGTAGTAGCGGGAGGGCGAGGCATCGACATGGCGACTGAACAGGCGCTCCAGCTGTCGACGCGACAGACCGGCCCAGCGCGCCACCTCGTCCAGAGACAGCGGCTCCTCGATATTGCTGTGCATCAGCTCCAGCGCCAGCTTGAGGGGCTGCGGCAGGGTCGGGTCACTATCGACGGATAGCACCGAGGCCCCCAAGAGCTCATGACTCTTGTCACAGCTGAGGATCTCTTCCACCGAGTCGACGATGATGGCGTCGTAGTTGTGTCGCAGCCATCCCAGCATCATGTTCAGCGAGCTGTTGGCCCCGGCACAACTGATCCGCTGGCCATCCAGGACATGGGAATGGCGGGAGACCTTGACCCGCGGGAAGCGCTCGATCATCAGGGCGCGGGAGTCGGGATGAATGGCGCACTCATGATCATCCAGCAGGCCGGCATCGGCGAGGAAGTAGGCCCCGTTCCACAGCGCGCCCAGTGTCACCCCGGCTCGCTGAGCCGCCACCAGCGGAGCGCGGAGTGCCGGCGACTCATCCAGGTGAACCCGAAGCCCACCACAGAGGATCAGGAGGTCATCCCGGCGCATCTCGAGCTCCGCCAGCTCACCATCCACCGAAATGGCGATCCCCAGATCACTGACCACTACCTCGCCGCCGAGACTGAGCGTCCTGACGTCGGTCAAGGGCTCCCGGGTCACCAGATTGGAGGTGACCAGGGCATCCACCGCCCCGGTAAAGGCCATCAGCGAAAAGTGTTCCAGCAGCACGAAAGTGGCCCGCCGAGCCCCCGCGGAGGCGTCACCCGACGGATCCCGAGGCAAATGGGCCAGGTTCTTGCGTTTCAGCAAACTCTTGAATGAAGTGCTCATCGTCTTATGGGCATCATGGCTGATGACTCAGGATCAACCTTCACAGGGAACACGGTCTAGCGAGGCGTTCGCCACCAGGAGCGATAGAGGATGGGCTCCCTCGTTGAGAGGTCGACGGTCGAGTGGCATAGGGGTGGCTGTTGCTGGCATGGAGATTCGGTTAGCCTAGCAAGACTGCCTGATTTATTTTCCGTATCTCGAGTCTAGTGACGCGGCTACCCGGGTGAAATTGACTTTTTTGTCCGACTAATGATGACTTCATGTTATGACCAAGCACACCGACCCCGATCAGACACTGCTCAAGATGCCTTCCCTGCGGGCCGTGAAATCCTTCGTCGCCGCGGCCCGCTACCAGAACTTCACCCGCGCCGCCGAGGCATTGTGCGTGACCCAGGCCGCCATCAGCCGCCAGATCCGTGAGCTCGAGAGCCACCTCGGCACCGCCCTGTTCAAGAGAGCCGGACGCTCGGTGGAATTGACCACCGCCGGCTCGATCTTCTTCGATGCGGCGCAGTTATCCTTTATTAATATCGCCCAGGCCGCAGAGCGCATTCAGAAAAACCATGGCAGCAACGCCAGGCGCACCCTGACCCTGTGCTGCTCCCCGGCGTTTTCTGCACTATGGATATCCCCCCGGCTGCCCAGCTTCTTCAGCGACAATCCGGATATCGACCTCAACCTGGTCACCACCCAGAACTTCCTCTCCATGGAACCGGGGGTCAATCCCGATATCTTTATCACCAAGATGTCACGCATCCGCGACGGCTATGTGAGCACGCCGATCTTCCATGACCGCATCTATCCGGTATGCACGCCCAGCTACCTGGAGACGCACCCCGAGATCCGCACCCTGGAGGGCCTGAGGGATGGCCTGCTGCTCAACCTGAGCCCCTATGGACGCTCCCAGGTGTCCGAGCACGTGGACTGGGGGGTCTGGCTGGCCATTCATCAGTTGGATATCGAGGACCGTCCCGCCCAGGGCCCCCACTTCTTCAATGCCAATGATTACAGCCTGCTGATCCAGATGGTGCTCAATGATCAGGGCGTGGCCCTGGGCTGGCATCACCTGGTAGCCCCCCTCGTCGAGCAGGGGCGCTTGATCAGGCCGGTGGAACAGGAAGTGGTGCTGGAGGAAACCCGCCACTACCTTGCCTATCGCGAGGACAAGGCCGACGATGAGGCGTTGAGCCGCTTCCGTGACTGGTTCCTGCGCCAGAGCGAGCCATCTGCCGACGGCTAGGAAACGCCCCCCCAAGCCACGAGACAGCCCCTTACCACCATCGTGGTGGGGGCAAGCCCCCCTGCCGGTGCTTGTCGAGAGGACACACCGGCCCGAGGAAAATGCTGCGCCAGGGCAGTATTTCCCCCGTGGCGAACGGGTCTGATGCCACTGCGCACACTGCCTGCGCTCGCCCATACGGCGTTGAGAATCGGCACCAATCACTCATAGAGAGTCATGAGTGCATGGAATTTCCCCAATGCTCGAGGAGCAAATCAATAAACAGTTGCGCGGTGCTGGAAATACTGTGGGAATTGCTTCTGACCAGGCCGATGGTTCGCTGAATGTGGGGTTCGGGAAGTTCGCGTGCACAGAGGGTGTCATGATCCGGGCCGGGCATCGTCATCCTGGGCAGGATTGCCACCCCCAATCCGGACTCGACCAGGCCAAGCGAGGTGGACAGGTGCTGGACTTCGTAAAAGCTGTTCAGCCGGAGGCCTTCGGCGGAGAGGGCATTGTCCAGCAAGGTACGATTGCCACTGTCGCGACTCACGGTGATCAACCGTACCTGCTCGAGATCCGCCCATTCGATGCTCTCCTTGGCCGCCAGTGGATGATCCGACCTCAGGGCCAGTACGAAGGGATCCCGTAACAATGGGGTAAAGGAGACCTCCGGGCTCTGTGCGCTGAACATGTTGATGCCGAAGTCGGCCTCACCGCTTATGACGCGCTCCAATCCCTCCTTGGCGCTCACATCGAGGATGCGGATACGGATACCCGGCCAAGCTTCGCTAAAGCCACGGATCACGCTGGGGAGAAAGTAGAAGGCCGCGGTGGGAAGACAGGCAATCGTCACCGTGCCTTTCTGGTGCGTTGCCAGTTCGCGGATGTTCAGAATCGATGACTCATATTCCTCGATCATACGCCTGGCGCGTGGCAGGAAATCCGCCCCGATCGGCGTCAGTTGCGTTCTTCGAGTGGTTCGTTCCAGCAACTCGATTTCCAGGAGTTCCTCGAGCTTCTGGATGCGTCGCGATAGCGCCGGCTGAGAAAGATGCAAGCGCTGCGCGGCCTCATGGAAAGAGCCCAGCTCGGCGACCAGTATAAAGGCTTGAAGATCAAGGAATTCCAGGCGATGTAGCATATCGGCACTCTTGCATGACGCGATTGGCATTGATAAACATAACACATTAATCCACTAAACGAATCAATCATTCTGTTTATTTGCATTTGAAGCATGAGTTGGCCACTGACATGCTCATATCACGACTTCCCAACGCGATGTGGCATGACGATGATAAACAGCATTCCCTGCATGATCATGCGCGGCGGTACCTCCCGAGGCCCCTTCCTGCGCATGAGTGACCTTCCCAGCGGCCAGGACGCCCAGGCCGAGATCCTCCTCAGCCTGATGGGGTCGGGTCACGCCCTGCAGATCGATGGCATCGGTGGCGGAGACCCCCTGACCAGCAAGATCGCCATCGTGGAGCGCTCTTCCCATGCGGATGCCGATGTCGACTACCTCTTTGCCCAGGTGGATGTCTTCAAGCGGCGCGTCGACTTCACCCCGAACTGCGGCAACATGCTCTCGGCGGTCGGCCCCTATGCGATCGAGACGGGCCTGGTCGAGCCCCAAGACGGCAAGACCGTGGTGCGGGTACGCAACCTCAACACCCAGCGCCTGATCGAATGCCATGTACCGACGCCGAGCCGTCAGGTTTGCTATGAGGGTGACACTTCCATCAGCGGGGTGCCCGGAAGTGCCGCCGGCATTCAACTCAGTTTCCTGGACATTATCGGCGCCAAGACCGGCGCCTTGCTGCCGACCGGTAAGGCCTGCGACGCGATCCAGGGCGTCGATGTCACCTGCCTCGACGCGGCGACCCCGATCATCATGCTCGATGCGGCGGATCTCGGCCTGCGCGGCGATGAGCCCCCCGCCGAACTGGATGCCGATCGTGCCCTGCTCGAGCGGCTCGAAAGCATTCGCCGCGAGGCGGGACAGCGCATGGGCCTGGGCGACGTCAGCCAGAGTGTCCTGCCCAAGCCGGTGCTGGTCTCCGCACCGAGAGATAGCGCCAGCACCCTGTGCACAAGGTACTTCGTGCCCCACCGCTGCCACAAAGCCATCGCCGTCACGGGGGCCATTGCCGTCGCCTCGGCGGTCAGCGTTCCCGGCACCATCGCCCACCGCATCGCGGTGGAAAGCGGGCGGGTTGCCGAAGGGGAGCGTCTGGCACAGGTGAGGTTGGAACATCCCTCCGGCTTCATCGACCTCGACGTCGAGCACCGCCAGGACAACGCCTGCGATATCGCGCGCGTGTCGCTGATTCGTACCGCCAGGAAGATCATGAGCGGCACGATCTTCTACACCGCCTCCACGACACCCGATGAGGCAATGCCTGCATTGCAGGCCAACTGATCATCGCTACCATCGAGTATCTTTGCCACCCACTAACGACAACAACCCAGGAGCATGCCATGACCATTCACAAGACCACGACATCTCGCACTTCGCTCGATCGCCTGAAAAAGGCAGCCGCACTCGGCTTGGCAATCGCCGGGCTCGGTTTGACAGTCACCGCCCCCGTACAGGCACAGGACGTGGACGTCCCCGAGAGCATCAGGTGGGTCATTCCCTTCGGCGTCGGTGGTGGCACCGATGTCTGGGCGCGCTTCTTCGCCCCCTGGCTCAGCGAGCATATTCCTGGCCAGCCGACCATCATGATCGATAATGTGCCGGGCGGTGGTTCCATCAATGGCGCCAACCTCTTTGCCATGCGTGCCCGGACCGACGGGAGCGAGTGGCTGGGCACCTCCGCTTCGACCCAATATCCCGCCATGCTAGGCGATCGCCGGGTACGCTACGACTACGCCGACTGGACACCGATCCTGGCCACCCCGACCGGGGGGGTCGTCTATGCCCAACCCGGCCTGAGTGACGACGCCGACAGCGCCCTGGCCGCCCTGCTGGAGCAGCCAGTCATGTTGGCGGCCCAGAGCCATACCGGACTCGAGCTGCCGGTACTGATCGCCCTGGACATGCTGGGGGTCGAGGTTCAGGCCGTCTCCGGCCTGCGCAGCCGTGGCGAGGGCCGCCTGGCCTTCGAGCGCGGCGAAGCGGACATCGATTTCCAGACCACTTCCGCCTATCTGAGTAATGTGGCACCCCTGGTGGAATCGGGCCGCGCCGTCCCCCTCTTTTCGCTCGGCCTGCTGAATGACGAGGGGGAGATCGTACGCGACCCGGCCTTTCCCGACCTGCCCACCTTTTACGAGGTCTATCAGGAACTCCATGGCGAAGCCCCCAGCGGCCCCGCCAATGAGGCCTTCCGGAAGTTCTTCGCCTCGGGCTTTACGCTTCAGAAGCTGATCATGGTACCCAGTGACGCCCCCGAGGCACTCATCGAGACTTACCGGGAAGCGGCCCGCAGCTTTATCGACAGCGAGGAGTTCAAGCGGGAAGCCGACGCCCAGCTAGGGCCCTACCCCCCGATCGTTGGCGATACCGTCCAGCAACATCTCGAGGACGCCATGTCCCTGGATGACGCGACCCGCGAGTGGCTCGTGGACTGGCTGGAAACGACGCACGGCGCCCGTATCTGACACCTGAGCCCGGAAGCATCGCTCCTGTAGTAAGGCGCCGAGACTTCCGGGCTCAACTCACCGAATAACGCGAGAGCCGCACCCCATGTTCGATATCCTTCTCTCCAGTCTGGGGCAGCTGTTTACCCTGCATCACTTGCTCTACATGGTCCTCGGCGTACTGGTCGGCCTGGTGGTCGGGATCATTCCCGGTCTTGGCGGCATCGCGGGGATGGCGCTGCTGTTGCCCTTCCTCTACGGCATGGAGCCAAGCGTCGCCCTCGGCATGCTGATGGGCCTGGTCGCCGTGATTCCCACCGGCGATACCTTCGCCTCGGTGTTGCTGGGCATCCCCGGCTCCAGCGCTTCCCAGGCCACCGTCATCGACGGCTTCTCCCTGGCCAAGCGCGGCCAGGCCGCACGGGCCCTGTCCAGTGCCTTTCTCTCCTCGATGATCGGCGGCCTGATCGGCGCCGCCGTGCTGACGGGCTTTATCCTGGTCGCCCGGCCAGTGGTACTGTCATTCTCTTCCTCAGAGCTCTTCATGCTGACCCTGCTGGGGCTATCGATGGTAGCGGTGCTCTCCGGACGCGACCTCTTCAAAGGGCTCGCCGCCTGCGGCCTGGGCCTGCTGGTCGGTACCATCGGCATGGCACCCGCCACGGGAGAGTTCCGTCTCAACTTCGACATCGACTACCTCTACGATGGCCTGCCACTGGTGGTCATCGGCCTGGGGATCTTCGCGCTCCCGGAGATCATCGATCTGCTGGTCAAGCGTGGCGCCATCGCCGGCGAGTCCGCCCGGCTCGGCACGGGCTGGCGGCAAGGTATCCAGGATGTCGGCAAGAATCGTGGGCTGGTCGCGCGCTGCGCGGGCATCGGCAGCCTGCTGGGCACGATCCCCGGCCTGGCCGGCTCGGTGGTGGACTGGATGACCTATGGTCATGCCGTGCAGAGCGCCAAGGACAAGTCCGAGTTCGGCCAGGGCGACATCCGCGGCGTGATCGCCCCGGAGTCCGCCAACAACGCCTGCGCCTGTGGCGCCATGGTGCCCACCCTGCTGTTCGGCGTGCCCGGCTCGGGTACCGCCGCCGTCTTCCTCGGGGGCCTGCTGCTGCTCGGCCTGCAGCCCGGTGTCAGCATGATCGAGACCAATCTCGACCTGACCTACACCATCATCTGGTCACTGGCCCTGGCCAACATCCTCGGCGCGGCGCTCTGCCTGGGCCTGGCCCGACCGGTCGCCAGCCTGACCCGTGTGCCCTTCGTCATCCTGGCGCCCCTGATCACGGTGCTGATCATGTTCGCGGCCTTCCAGGCCACGCGCTCCCCGGGCGACCTGCTGGCCCTCGGTGCGATCGGGGTCCTCGGCGTCCTGTTCAAGCAGGCCGGCTGGTCACGTCCCGCCTTCCTGATCGGTTTCGTCCTGGCCCCCGGTGCCGAGGCCTATTTCTATCAGGCCGTGCAGTTCCAGGGCAGCGATGCCTTCCTGCGCCCGGGTGTGCTGATCATCGGCGCCATGATCCTCGCCGCCCTGTTCCTGCCCATGCTGCGTCTGCTGTGGCGCAAGCGTCGTACGGTGGCCACCGAGGAAGCGGCCCCGGCAGACGCCAAGCCCCCGGTCACCATGGGTGCCCTCGATCTGGTGCTCTTCACCACCCTGCTGGGAACCGCCGTCTTCGGTTGGTTCAGCCTCGGCGATCTCACCCTGCTCGGAGGCCTGATGCCGCGCCTGGCCCTTGCGATCATGGGCATCGCCTGCCTACTGGAAATCCTGCGCAGCCTGATTCATCGGCCAACGTGGCAAGGCCAACCCCTGGGTCAACAGATCGTTTGGCTGGTGGGTTTCTTCGTCCTGGTCGGCGCCATCCTGATGCTCGGCTTTATCACCACCGCGACGCTTTTCTGCCTGGCCTTCCTGCTGGGCATCGCCCGCCTCAAGCCCTGGCTGGCCCTCGGCATGTCGGCCGGGGTGACGGCCTTCCTGGCCGGCATGGCGACACTGCTGACCCTGACCTACCCGAGCGGACTCATCGATCCCTGGCTGTTCGGCTGATGCTCGGCTGAGGGCCATCGGAAAGCCCTCCACCAGCGAACCGCCGCTCATCGAGCGGCGGTTCGTTCTTTGGTACGAGGCGCCATCCACCTGCTAGACGACATCGGATCATGTCCCCTCCCATAATGGCCGCGATCCCATCCCTGTCGTTCATTCGCCGTCAGGCACCGTGGCGCCGTCGCTCCAGGGCGTTGCGATAGACGGCCAGCAGGCGATAGAAGCCGTGGACGAACTTGCCATAGGGCATGGTCAGGAACAGCGCCATGACGCAGCCCAGGTGAACCACCAGCATGACGCCCATGGCCGAGGTCTCGCGCAGCAGCATCAGCGCAAGCCCGGTGGTACCGGTGAGCCACAGCAGGACAATGAAGGCCACATCCATGCCCATCTGGCGAACATCGGCGGTGTTCCGGTCACGCACCAGCTTGAGGTAGAGCAGCCCGGCCGGCCCGATCATCAGTCCGATTCCGCCCAGGGTGCCCAGCAGCTTGGGCAGGCTGAGAAAGTCATAGGGTGCGGCCCAGCCGAAGACGTAGTGATAGAGGGTACCGGTCAGGGTCGCGGCAAAGGCCAGCATGAAACCGTAGAAGGTGAAGTGATGAAAGCGACGACGCCAGTGGGAGTGGTAGGCATCCGGGTAGGTGCACCCCACTTCGCCATGGCCGTGCAGGTGCTTCATGGTAAAGGTTTCCTGCAGCGCCTCCTTCCAGCTCTGGCGGTCGCCCAGGGCGGCGAACGGCTCCCCGCTCTCGCGCCAGAAACGCGCCATCCCCATGACCAGGGCCAGCAGCACGAATAGCGCCACGGAGCCGAAGGTGACGGCCATCACGTTGTGTGGCAACAGTGCATAGAAGTCGCCGCCGTGCTGGCCGCCGACCAGGGGAGCGGCTCCGCCATTCAGGGCAATGGCAATGAACAGCAGCAGCGTCACCCCGAAGGCCAGGGCCAGGGCACCGATCAGGCCATTGCGATCGAACAGCCTGGCCAGCGGCCCGGGCCAGGCATACTGGCGATAGGACTCGGCGCGCAGCTTGGCCAAGGACTGGGGCACGTTGACCGAGAACTCATGGGGCGGCGCATACTGGCAGGCGTAGTAGCACTCACCGCAGTTGTGGCAAAGGTTCGCCAGGTACTTCAGGTCTTCCTCACTGAAGGTCTGGCGCCGCTCCATGGCCGGAAAGACCGGACAGAACCCTTCGCAATAGCGGCAGGCATTGCAGATGGTCATGTTGTTGCGCGCCTCGTCGACCAAGGCATCGTAAATCTCAATTTTCTGCATGGCGTGCCGCCTCCTCTCCTGCAATTCGCCCAAATACGGTACCGATGGTCATGCCGAATCCCGCCACATAGCCCTGCCCCAGAATGTTGCCGGCCATGATCTCGCCGGCCAGGAAGACGTTGTCGGCCTGACTGCCATCCGTCATCGTCAATCGTGCTTTCTCGTCCACTTCGCCGCCCAGGTAGGTGAAGGTGATGCCGGTACGCAGCGGATAGCCGTAGAAGGGCGGTCGATCGATAGCCTGCGCCCAATGGGTCTTTTCCGGCGTAGCCCCCTGGGTGCGGCAGTCGTCGAGCACGCTATGGTCGAAGGTGCCGGGCTGGACGGCGGCGTTGAAGGTGGCGACGGTCTCGAGCAGCGTCTCCACCGGCAGGTCGAGCTTGACCGCCAGCTCCTCGAGGGTGTCGGCCTGCTCGGGTGGAAATACCGATGGCATGAAACGGCCCTGGGCCTTGGCATCGGTGATCGAATAGCCCACCTGCCCCGGCTGCTTGGCAATCAAGCGCCCCCAGATGGCATAGCGCTTGGGCCAGAAGTCCTCACCCTCGTCGTAGAATCGCTTGCCATCCCGATTGACCACGATGCCCAGGGAGACACAATCCACCCGGGTGACGATTCCACCATCGTACTTGGGCGCCCGGGCATCGATAGCCACGGCATGTCCCTGGGTCGGATCACCGATCACCTTGGCGCCGTTGTCGATCAGCGAGCGCAGCATCTTGCCCTGGTTGAAGCGGGTGCCACGGATCCGGAAGTTGCGTGACACCTCCCCCCAGGCCTCCTCGAGCCACGCCTGGTTGGACTCGAAGCCCCCCGAGGCCACCACCACCGCTTTGGCACGGATCTGGCGCAGCGAGCCGTTGATGTTGACCAGGGCGTGATCGAAACGCTTGCCATCGAAGACCAACCGCTCGGCCTCGGCCTCATAGAGGATGGTGACCCCCAGCCGTTCCGCCGCCTGGTAGTAGGTATTGACCAGCGCCTTGCCTCCGCCCAGGAAGAAGGCATTGGTGCGCCCGAGGTGCAGGGTACCGCCCAGAGAGGGCTGGAAACGCACCCCATACCCCTTCATCCACTCCGTGCAGCTCTCGGAGGCCCGGATCACATGGCGGGCCAGCGCCTCGTTGGTCTGTCCCCCCGTGACACGCCACACATCCTCGAAAAACTCCTCCTCCAGGTAGGCATCGCTGAGCACGTCCGTCGGCTCGCGGTGCATGCAGCGCAGATTGCGGGTATGACTGCTGTTGCCCCCCCGCCACTTGCGCGGGGCGCTTTCCAGCAGCAGCACGCGGGCCCCCCGCTCCCGCGCACTCAGGGCGGCACAGAGCGCCGCATTGCCGCCCCCGATGACCAGCACATCATGGTTGCGCAGGTCATCCTCGCTCAGCCGCTTTCCCGTCGATGACAGCATCGTTGTTGCTTCCTCAGTTCGTTGTGATCCTCACAGCGGGCACCACCCAACTGAATCCAAGTGGATACAAATGTATCCAACAGAGCTCACTATGACAAGATCTGTCTCGTTGATTACCATGAGACCCACCGACAGCCACAACCGAGACCTAAAGCCCATGGCAGAGCGCAAGGCACGCAAGACCACCTCTCCGGCGACTAATGAACGTGGTGAACCGCGCAGCGAGCAGGCATATCGCTATATCGTCGATGCCATCAAGCAAGGCACCCTGCCCCCCGGCACCCGGGTGCGCGAGGTCGACCTCGCCGAGCGCATGGGCCTGAGCCGCACCCCGGTTCGCGAGGCACTCAATCGTCTGCAACTGGAGGGGCTGGTCGCCAATGATCCCGGCCGTGGCACCATCATCACCGAACTCGACCACGGCATGGTCAGTGAGCTGTATGCCATGCGTGAGGTGCTGGAAGGCACCGCCGCCGGACTGGCGGCGCGCCATGCTTCCGAAGTAGAAATCGCCTTTCTACGGGAGATTAACGAGCGTGACGCCCAGCTCACCGAGACCCTGGATCTGGTCAAGAACAACAAGCTGTTCCACGGCACCCTGTATCGCTGTGCACACAACCGCTACCTGCTCAAGATGCTGCACTCGCTACAGGAGTCGATGATGCTGCTGGGCCCCAGCACCCTTTCCAAGCCGGGTCGCGCCGAAACCGCCCGCCGCGAGCACGGTGCCATCATCGACGCCCTGGAGCGGCGCGATTCGGAAAGCGCCGAGAGCCTGGCTCGCCACCACATCCGCGAAGCCTACAAGGTGCGGCTGGAGGCCTTCTTCGAGGCCTACGACTAGGCCTCGAAGCAACGTGGCGAAGCCTTCCCCCGGCACCCGGCTCAGCGATAGGGGTCGAGAAAAAAGCCCTCGGGCCAACGCAGGTTGAACGCCTCGCCGAAGCCCATCAGCGCCACGATCAAGGCGGCCGCCCCCAGCGCCGCAACCCACCAGCGCATGCCTCCGACCCGCCAGGCGAAGAGGAAGGTGAACAGCAAGGCCGCCGACAGCATCCCGACCAGGGCGATGCCCGTATAGAGGGCGGCCAGCCAGGCGAAGTAGGGAGCCGTTCGCCTGAGCTTGCTGCCCCATACCGGCCCACCTGCCATCGTCGCGCTTCGCCGGCGCCAGGTGTTGATCAGCTCGACGGCCAGCAGGATGAGTGCCGATATCGCCACCACCTGCGGCATCAGGCGGGCAATGAAGGGAAACTCAGCCGATAGCGCCAGGGCGGTGACCATGGCCGCAGCGATAACTAGGATGAAAAGGAGTTCTTCTCTCAGTCGTTGGGTCATGACGCCCCTCCCAGGCCTTTCTGCTTGGCTCTGATGCCTGCGATCAGGACGGCCACGGCGATGATGCCGATCAAGATCACGAGGGGATCCATCAGCCAGGACCACCCATAGCGTGACGAGGAGATGGTCAGGTACCTCTCGATGCTGGGCGCCAGGACGAAGCCGATCAGCACCGGCGCCCGTGGCCAGTCATATGCCTTGAACAGCCAGCCGATCAGCCCGATGACGCCGAAGGCGATCAGATCCCCCCATTGCTGGGTGTTCTGATAGGCCCCGACCAGCATGATGACCAGCAGGAAGGGAGCGAACTTGCTGGCCGGGACGGTGCTCAGGCGGGAGATGGGACGTGACAACGCGAAGCAGGCCAGCGCCCCGAAGACATTGGCCAAGGCCAGGGTCCAGACGATGGTCAGGGTGATGGAGAGCTCGCTCGTCAGCATCGAGGGCCCCGGCTGAATGCCCAGCAGGATCAAGCCACCGAGCAGCACCGCCGTCGTGCCACTCCCGGGGATACCAAACAGCATCGTCGGGATGAGCGAGCCCCCCTCCTTGGCATTGTTGGAACTTTCCGGGGCGATTACCCCACGCACGTCCCCCTGACCGAAGCGCGTCTTGTCCTTGGCGCTCTGTACCGCCTGGCCATAGGAGAGCCAATCGACCACCGAGCCCCCCAAGCCAGGAATGGCCCCGATCGTCACCCCCAGGGCTGATGACCGTAGCACCAGCCAGCGATTCCTGACCGTATCCTTGATCCCCTCCTTCCAGCCCGAGGAGAGCGTCTTGACCCGGGAGACGGCACGGTTGTCGGCCAGCAGATCGAGGATTTCAGGCAACGCGAAGAGCCCCATGGCGAGAATCGCCAAGGGGATGCCATCCATGAGGTAGAGGCTGTCGCCCACATAACGGAAGGTCACCGTGGTCGGCGCCGAACCGAGCATGGCGATCATCATGCCCAACAGGGTGGCCAGGATGCCGCGAAACGGGTATTTGCCGGACAGCAGCCCCACGAAGCACAGGCCGAGCACGGTGAACATGAACAAGTGGGGAGACTGGAAGGCGAGCACCAGCGGGCGGGCGATCGGCAGGATCGCGAAGAGCACCAGGGCACCGATCAAGCCTCCGACAAGCGATGCGCTGAAGGCGGCGCTGAGCGCCCGCCCAGCCTGCCCCTGCTGAGCCATGGGGTAGCCATCGAGAATCGTGGCCTGGGAGCCGGCGGAACCGGGCACGCCGATCAATATGCTGGGGAAGGTGTCGGAGGTGGCGATGACCGCCGCCATGCCGATCAGCATGGCAATGGCCGCATGGGGATCCATGCCGTAGACAAACGGCAGCAGCAACGACATCCCCACTACCCCGCCGAGACCGGGAATCACCCCCACGACCAGGCCCACGCCCACACCCAGCAGCATGAACACCAATCGGGAAGGATCGAGAATCAACGCCAAGGCGTCAAAAGCAGCGGTTAACAAGACGGCTTACTCCTCTCAGAGACGGAAAGACACCGAGGTGGCAGTCGATAGCGCTCATCACCAACACTCAGAGGTCGGCGCCATAGCGCGCCTTGAAGGTCGTGCGCAGGAAATCGAGGGTTTCTTCGGACACCTCGAGACTGGCACTCATCGCGCGATAGGCCTCCTGGCCGACCAGCCAGTCATAGGGACCATTCGCCGTGACGGAATCCGCCATGAATTCCTCGTCCTGTGACGCCAGTCGAAAGGCGCCTCGCAGCTCCTCGATGGACGCTTGCGGCGCATCGGGCTTGGCCCAGAGCATCTTGATCGTGCCCGCGGAGAGCACCGCCCGATAGGCATCCCAGGCCACGCCCGAAGGGGTCTCGCCATAGCGTTCCTCGTAGACTTCCGCCACGGTGGGAAGCTCAGGAAACGCCGGATCGCGAACCAGCTCGCCATTGGCATCGAAGATGCCCAAGCTGAAGAGCGGCACCGCTAGCCCCTCTTCGATCAGCGGCACCACGCTGGCGACGTATGGCGTGGTGGTCTGGAAATCGAGGTTGGTCTCGCCCTGCTCCAGGGCCAGGCGCGCCGGCCCTCGGCTCTCGTATCCGAAGACCACCTGGTGAGGAAGATCCAGCAGGACGAAGGCGGCCAGGGCCATGGAACCTATCGCCTGGGGGGATACCTCGCCGTAAATCAGCTCATCCACCTCCCAGAGGTCCTGGGGCGTTTCCACCCCCAGGTCGGAGCGGGCATAGACGGCGCCCCCCTGGGCCATGGCCACGATCGGCTCGTAGTCACGAAAATCGTAGCGAACCCCCTGCGAGCCATACATGTAGCCGAAGACCTGGCCAGCACTCTGCAGCAGCACGGTTCTGCCATCGCTTCGCGTACGCAGGTGGAATTCGTTGGAGCCCTGCACTCCCCCCGCCCCAGGCCGATTGACCGCCTGTACGCTGGCATTTTCCCCGAGATAGGGCCCGAGGGTCGCCGCCACATAGCGTCCCCACTGGTCGGCACCGCCACCCGGGGCCCACGGAATCAGCACCTCGAGGGTCTTGCCTTCATAGAAGCCCGTAACCTCCGCCTGGCTCTTCGCAACCATACCGAGGGTCAAACCGGTGGCAGCAAGTAGCACCATGGCCCGACGCATGGGCTTACCGCGGGTGAGGCTGGCGTTGTTCATGATTGTGACTCCTCTATTGGCTTCGGCGTGGCATCGACGAGGCGAATCCCACATTTTTTGTAAGAAAGGACACAGCCATGGCTGACTGTGTCCCAAAGTATGCATATGGATTCAAATGCATTCAACAAAATGCCATGCCGTCAGTTTGCTGCTATATTGTCGGATCTCTCGGATACCCTCCGGCAATAGGCCTGTAGGTCGCAGCCCGCAGGCATGGCTGAGCGATCCCAGGAAAGTCCGAAGCAGAGCAGACCACTCGATAATCACGACCAAAGTCTTACCTTGGTGTCATGCGATGGCAGCGATGGCGTCACCGGGAAGGAGGAAGGCAAAGATGGGAGGCGGATGAGAGAGGACGTCCACGATAATGCGTCGCAGCAAGCGCCTGGGGCGCTTCGCAACCTGGTCATGGTGTGCCTGGGGCTGACCAGCGTCTTTATCGCCCAGACCATGCTGCTACTCGCCGTGCCGCTGCGAGCCCTGGAGCTGGGGGCCAGCCCCTCACTGGTCGGATTCGTGCTTTCCGCGCCTTACCTGCTGCCGCTGGTGTTCGCCATCCCACTGGGCGGAGTGGTCACTCGCCTGGGGCCACAGCGGATTTTCTTCATCGGCGCCAGCGGCATGATGCTCGGCCCCTGGCTGAGCATGGTGTCGCCCACCTTCGGCGGCCTGGTCGCCACCCAGGTGGTGGTCGGACTGGCCCAGGTGGTGATGGTCATCGCCGCCCAGTCGGTCGTCGCCGGGCTGGGTCGGGGCCGTACCCTGGAACGCTATTTCGGCTGGTACACCATGTGCCTCTCGGGCGGCCAGTTGATCGGTCCGCTGATGGCCGGACACATGATCGACACCCTGAGCATGAGCTGGGTATTCGCCACGATCGGCGGCCTTCCCGTGATCGGCCTGGTGAGCGCCTGCTTCCTCGTCGATAACACCCGGCGCGCCCCCAGAACCCCACGCTCGCTGCTCGGCTATCGCGCCCAGGCCAGCCTGCTGCGCCACAACAGCGGCGTCCAGATGTCCCTTGCCGTGACCGTGGCGGTGCTGTTCGCCCTCGGCGCCCACGCCGCCTTCCTGCCGGTCTATCTCGAGGAACTGACCTTCTCGGCCACGCTGATCGGCGCCCTGGTCAGCCTGCGTGCCCTGTCGGCCATGCTGATCCGCCCGATCATGTCCCGGGTCATCGAGGTCATGGGAGGCCGCTCCCGTACCATGGTCGCCTCGGTGGCCGCCGTGTCCCTGGGACTGATGTTCACCGGCACCACCGGCAACGTGGCGCTGCTGGCGATCCTGGCCGTTCTGGTGGGATTGGGCTCGGGCCTCTCCCAGCCGTTATCGATGGTGATCCTGGCAGAGCACGTACCCGCCGAGCAGCGTTCCAGCGCCCTGGGCATGCGCCTGATGGGCAATCGAGGCGCCCAGGTGATGGCGCCCCTGGTACTCGGCATGATCGCAGAGCTAGTCGGCTTTACCCTGACCTTTTTACTCGCCGGAGGCGTGCTACTGGCCGCACTGGCCGTGGTGGTCCGCCTCGCCCCCGCCTTCGACCGGGCAGAGCGGGACAATGCCAGCCCGACGGGCTGAGCCGTCAGGCCTCGGCGCCTCCCCCCGGGCGATCGGCAGTGACCAACGACAACGCCCCCTGCCGCCATCGCGACAGGGGGCTTTTTGGTTCACCGAAGGCTCAAGGCGATGGCCAGCCCTGGTCAGGAGGCGGCACGGGCCTCATCGAGCCAGGCGTCGAATTGCTCCCGGTGTTCCTCCACCCATTCGGCGGCGTGACGCCGAATGTCCTCGGGACTGGCCTCGCCCTCCTGCATGCGCAGGTTCTGGGCGCTCTCGTCCTCGGTGGTGATCTGCACCCGGGCGAGGAATTCGCGGGCGGCGGGGTTCTGCTCGGCGAAGTCACGATTGAGCAGCGACTGGATGGTATCCACCGCGAAGCCCAGGTTCTGGCCGTTGAAGTGGGTGTCCACGTCGTTGTTGCCATCCGGCAGCGAGGTATGCGGTACCTCCAGCCAGACCACGTCCTCGCCCGGTACCAGCACCCCGGAGATCCACTGCGGCACCCAGGTGTAGTAGAGGATCGGCTCGCCTCGCTCGTGGCGGGCGATGGTGTCGTCCATCAGCGAGAAGTAGGGACCGCGGTGATGGCTGACGGTATTCGCCAGGCCGTAGGAGAGCAGGTGATAATCGATCACCTGTTCGCAGCCCCAGCCGGGGTCGCAGCCGGTGAGGTCGGCCCAGCCATCGCCATCGGCGTCGAAGAGCGCGGCGATCTCCGGGTCACGCAGGTCCTCCAGGGAGGTGATGCCGTACGCCTCGGCGGTGGCGCGATCGATCAGGTAGCCCTGTAGCACCCCGGGGATCATATCGCCGGCCTTGACCAGCGCCTCGTCGCCGCCGACCTGCTGGTAGAAGTCGTCGTGAAGCTTGTCCCACATATGCACGGTGAAATCCGCATCGCCATGGGCCAGGCCCAGGAGGATGCCGGCGTATTCGGTTTCCCGGGGCGCCTCCACCGCGTAGCCCAGTTCCTCCAGCCCCATGATGGCGATCTGGCCGCGGAAGTGCTCCTCGGCGATGGACGGGAAGATGGGAGTGACGCTCACGCCTTCCCCGGGCCGCGCCTCGGCCAGGGCGTGCAGCGGCGTCAGGGCGGCGGTGCCCAGCGCCAGGGCGGTCAGCAAGGATTTCCTGCGGTTCGATATCATGACTTACCTCTTTGTTGTGGTTATTACGGTCTTGCGATCCGGTGCCGGGCCCAGGAGACCTGGATTTCGGCGCCGGGTTGGGAAGCCAAGAACAGCAGCAGAGGCGTTCGCCCTCGTCTTGGCTTCGTCAGTCAGGTTGCAAAAAGCCCCATGCCACTTCGGCGGCATGGGGCTCGTTCAACCCTCGTGGTAGGGAGCTTTCCGGATCATCGGGGGGCGATCAGTAATCGACCACCACGTCGCCCAGCGGCTTGCTGCAGCAGGAGAGGATATAGCCCTCGGCCACGTCTTCGTCGGTGATACCGCCGTTGTGCTCCATGTCCACCTGGCCGGAGGTCAGGGGGACGCGGCAGGTGCCACAGATCCCCATACCGCAGGCCTTGGGAATATGCAGCCCCAGCTTGGCGGCGGCGGTATGCACGGTCTCGCCGGGCTGGATGCGCACGCTCTTGCCGGTGGAGGCAAACTCCACGCTGAGCATCTCGGCGACATCCATTTCCTCGGCCTCCACCTCGGCCTGCTCGGCATGCTCGAGGGCCTCCTCCTGCACATCGGCCGGGGTCTCCCCGAAGGACTCCTCGTGGTAGTGGGCCATGTCGAAGCCGTTGTTCTTGAGCAGGTTCTTGACGGCGTTCATATAGGGAGTGGGGCCGCAGCAGTAGATCTCCCGCTCCATGAAGTCGGGGGCCATCAGCTCCAGCATGGCCTGGCTCAGGTAGCCGCGGAAGCCGGCCCAGGCCTCGCCCAGCTCGTCGCTGCGCTCGCAGACGATATGCAGCTTGAACTCGGGAATCCGCGAGAAGATGTGCTCCAGCTCGCGGTGGAAGATGATGTCCTTGGGCGAGCGGGCACTGTGAATAAACTCGATGTCCACCAGGGAGTTGGTATCGAAGAACCAGCGCGCCATGGACATCAGCGGGGTCACGCCGACGCCGCCGGAGAGCATCAGGATCTTCTCCGCCGGGTAGTCGATGCAGTTGAAGTTGCCCACCGGGCCATGCACCGCCAGCTCGTCGTTGACCTTGAGGTTGTCGTGGAGCCAGTTGGAGACCTTGCCGCCGGGCATCCGCTTGACGGTGATGGAGAAGCTGTAGGGCACCGAGGGGGAGCTGGAGATGGTGTAGGAGCGCATCACCTGCTCGCCGTCGATCTCCAGCTCCAGGGTCACGAACTGCCCCGGCTTGAAGAAGAACATCACCGGCTGCTCGGCCATGAAGCAGAAGGTACGCACGTCCCAGGTCTCCTGGATCACCTTGACGCAGCGCACCAGGTGGCGGCCGTTGGTCCAGGTCTGGGTGGTGACGGGGTTGAGGAAGTTCATTGTCATTGTCGGTTCGCCTGGGCTGCACCATGGGGGCTGTCTCCGACCGCGGTGCCACCGCTCGTCGTTGTGCGAATTTTGCGCCAAGCGATAGCGTCATCACATGCCTGTTCGCGACACGGGCATATCCCTGGCATCCAGCCACCCACAGCGAAATTTCGCCCGGCGTCGCCGGCGTATCACCTTCTGTCGTCGGCAGATAATTGCGTTCTGCGACTCTGCCCCACACTCGCCGCAAATCAGGGTCGCGTCGATGTAGCGCGACCCCTGCCCCCAGCCGCTGACGAAGCTCACAATCGACAATGACTCGGCCTGACCCGCCGCCTGTAATGAGGAAGTGCCCCATGGAATCCAAGCCCCTCGCTCGTCTGGATGATCCCCTGGCCCCCGCCCGGGAGGCCGCCGCGGAGATGCTGCGCAGTCGTCAGCGGAATTTCTCCCTGCCCCAGCCCTTCTACAACGACGAGCGCGTCTTCGCCCTGGACATGCAGGAGATCTTCGGCAAGGAGTGGCTCTTCGCCGGCATGACCAGCGAGATTCCCACCAAGGGCAACTTCATGACCGTGGAGATCGGCGACAACCCGGTGATCCTGGTGCGCGGCAACGACGGGCAGGTGCACGGCTTCTACAACGTCTGCCGTCACCGCGGCTCGCGGCTGTGCGTCAAGGAGAAGGGTAAGGTCGCCAAGCTGGTCTGCCCCTACCATCAGTGGACCTATGAGCTGGACGGCCGCCTGCTGTTCGCCGGCTCCGACATGGGCGAGAACTTCGACCTCAACCAGTACGGCCTCAAGCCGGTGCAGGTGAAGACCGGCGGCGGTTTTATCTTCGTCAGCCTGGCCGACGAGCCGCCGGCCATCGACGACTTCCTGGCCACCCTGGAGCATTACCTGGCGCCCTACGACATGGAGAACACCAAGGTAGCGGTGGAGTCCTCCATCGTCGAGCAGTGCAACTGGAAGCTGGTGATCGAGAACAACCGCGAGTGCTACCACTGCAACGGCTCCCACCCGGAGCTGCTCAACTCCCTGCAGGAGTTCGACGACACCGACGATCCCCGCGCCACCCCCGCCTACAAGGCCCTGGTGGCCAAGAAGCAGGCCGACTGGGACGCCCTGCAGGTGCCCTGGCAGCTCCAGCGCTTCGGCAAGCGCAACCGCCTGACCCGCACCCCGCTACTGGACGGCGCCGTGTCCATGACCATGGACGGCAAGCCCGCCTGCCAGAAGCTGATGGGACGCCTCCAGAGCCCCGACCTGGGCTCGCTGCGCATCCTCCACCTGCCCAACTCCTGGAACCACTTCATGGGCGATCACGCCCTCGTCTTCCGGGTGCTGCCGCTGGGGCCCCAGCAGACCCTGGTGACCACCAAGTGGCTGGTGCACAAGGATGCCGTGGAAGGGGTCGACTACGATCCCGCCGAGATGCGCAAGGTGTGGGACGCCACCAACGACCAGGATCGTCGCCTGGCCGAGGAGAACCAGCGCGGCATCAACTCCCAGGCCTACCAGCCGGGTCCCTACTCCGAGACCTATGAGTTCGGCGTGATCGACTTCATCAACTGGTATGGCGAGCGCCTGCTGGAGAACCTGGGCCATACCGCCCCGGAACTCCAGGTCGTCAAGGGCTAAGCCCTCTCGTATCGCCTGAGTCCATCGCTTAGGCCCCACAGGCCCGCCATCGGCGGGCCTGTGGCGTTTGGGCCCCAGGCTGGATTTTCCCCGGGGCCCATGGTGGGATAGAGCGGCGCGGCTCCCGCCGTGCCGGCCCACTACCCCGACGAGCCCCTATGCGCCTGCGCAACCTGATTATCGCCACCGTCCTGACTCCCCTCTTCCTGGTGCTGCTGGTGGTCAGCCTGGTGGCCATCGTTTCCCTCGAGGACAACCTGCGCACCAAGCTGCAGAGCGAGGTACAGGTCCTCAGTCAGGCCATCGGCACCTCCCTGGGCTATGCCCTCACCCAGGAGGCCCCCCGGGAGGCGCTGCAGGAGTCGCTGCACGCCGCCTTCTCCTTCCACCGCATCTACGGCGCCTATGTCTTCGATACCCGGGGCAACAAGATCTATGGCCTGGGCCTCGGCGAGACCCTGTTCGACCCCGAGGAGATCCGCGCCGTGGCCGACAGCGGCGAGGAGCTGGGGGCCTATCGCCGGCACGAGCGCTGGAGCTACTACTCGGCCCTGGTGCCCCTGACCACCCCGGGCGGCGAGCCCCGCGGCGTGCTCCAGGTCAATCGCCTCAACACCGGGGTGGAGAACTATATCGGCTTCCTCAGCCTGGTGGTCCTGGGCGGCTTCGTGATCGCCGCCGTGGGCATCGTGGCGCTGATCTGGTGGGGCTTCCGGCGCCATATCGAGCGCCCCCTGGAGCGACTGCTGGAGGTCATGGAGCGGGTCGGCGGCGGCGAGCGCCAGCGCCGCGCCAGCCTGGAGGGACCCGACGAATACCGTCGCCTGTCGCTGGCCCTCAACGGCATGCTCGACGCCCTGGCCGCGAAGGATGCCGATATCGAGGCGCGGCGGCGCAAGGAGATCGCCCTGGAGCGGCGCTTGCGCAAGTCCAAGAAGCTCGCCGAGCTGGGCGTGCTGGCCGCCGGCGTGGCCCATGAGCTGGGGGCGCCGCTGTCGGTGATCGACGGCCAGGCCCAGCGCCTGGAGCGCCGCGCCACGGACGAGGACGAGCAACGCCGGCTGACGCGCATCCGCGGCGAGGTGGCGCGCATCGTCGGCATCGTGCGCCAGCTGATGGACCTGGGCCGCCGGCACAACCTGGAGGTCGCCCCCTGCCGCCTCGACGACCTGGTGCAGGGCGCCCTGGCCCTGGTGGAGGGCGGCGATGGCATCGAGGTGAGGCTTCCCGAGCCGCCGCCGACCCTACGGGCCGACGAGCAGCAGCTCACCCAGGTGCTCACCAACCTGCTGCAGAATGCCCGCCAGGCCAGCCCCGAGGGGCGGGTGCGCCTCTCGGCCCGGGTCATCGACGCCGAGCTGTGCCTGCGGGTGGAGGACGACGGCCCCGGCATTCCCGACGAGCACCAGGGCCGGGTCTTCGATCCCTTCTTCACCACCAAGCCGGCGGGCCAGGGCAGCGGCCTGGGGCTGGCCATGGCCCATCGTATCGTCAGCGACCACGGTGGCAGTATCACCCTCGGCGACACCGACCTGGGCGGCGCCGCCTTCGAGGTGACCCTGCCCCTGGATAACGAGACCCGACCCATGGGGCAGGAGGCTTGACGCCCCCCTGACGGGCTTAGCCGGGGCTGAGCCCCCGCAGCCGTTCGCCGCGGCGGCGCAGCAGCTCGAGGGTGGTGAGCAGCAGCATCGAGAGCAGCACCAGCAGGGTCGCCACGGCCAGGATGGTGGGGCTGATCTGCTCGCGGATGCCCGACCACATCTGGATCGGCATGGTGCGCTGCTCGGGGCCGGCGATAAACAGCACCACCACCACCTCGTCGAAGGAGGTGATAAAGGCGAACAGCGCCCCCGACACCACGCCGGGGGTGACCAGCGGCAGCACCACCTTGAAGAAGGTCCGGGTGGGGTTGGCGCCCAGGCTGTGGGCGGCGCGAATCAGGGTGGTGTCGAAACTCGACAGGGTCGCGGTGACCGTGATCACCACGAAGGGGATGCCCAGGGCGGTGTGCGCCAGGATCACTCCCGGGTAGGTCTGGGCCAGGTTGATCTTGGAGAAGAAGAAGAACATCGCCGCGGCGGAGATGATCAGCGGCACGATCATCGGCGAGATCAGCAGCGCCATGATGGCTCCCCGGGCCGGCATATGACGGCTGGAGAGTCCCAGGGCGGCGATGGTCCCGAGCACCGTGGCGAGGATCGTCGAGGCGATGCCGATGATGAAGCTGTTCTTGATCGCATGCAGCCAGGCGCTGGAGGTGAAGAAGTCCTGATACCAGCGCAGCGAGTAGCCCGCCGGATCGAGCCGCAGCATCGCCTCCGAGAAGGTGAAGTAGGGCTCGGCGTTGAACGACAGCGGGATGATGATCAGCAGCGGTCCCACCAGGAACAGGAAGATCAGTGCACAGAGGCCCAGGAAGACGTAGTGCCAGATACGTTCGCCACGGGTGGCGTAGGAAGGAAGCGCCATCGGATTACCCCAGCTTGACCTTGTCGACACCGACCAGGCGATTGAAGACCAGATAGAAGGCCACCACCACGAACAGCAGGATCGAGGCGATCGCCGCGGCGAGCCCCCAGTTCAGCGAGGTCTGCATATGGTAGGCGATGTAGTTGGTGATAAAGCGACCGGACTGGCCCCCCACCAGCGCCGGGGTGATGTAGTAGCCGATCGACAGGATGAATACCAGGATGGCGCCGGCGGCGATGCCCGGGATGGTCAGCGGGAAGTAGACCCGCCGGAAGCTGAGGAAGGGCCGGCCACCCAGCGAGCGGGCCGCGCGCATGTAGCTCGGCGGGATGGTCTTCATCACCGAGTAGAGCGGCAGGATCATGAACGGCAGCAGGATATGCGTCATGGCGATGATGGTGCCGGTCTTGTTGTGGATCATCTGCCAGCGGGCCTCGTCGGCGATCACCCCGATGGCCACCATCATGTCGTTGAGCACCCCCTGGGACTGCAGGATGGCGATCCAGGTGGTGGTGCGCACCAGCAGCGAGGTCCAGAACGGCAGCAGCACCAGGATCATCAGCAGGTTGGAGTGGCGCAGCGGCAGGTTGGCGAGCAGGAAGGCCACCGGGTAACCGAGCAACAGGGTCAGGCCGGTGATCACCGCACTCATCCAGAAGGTGCGCCAGAACAGCGAGACGTGGATCTCGAGGTGGGCCGGCACCTTGGCGAGCTCGCCGTCCGGCGTCAGTTGGCGATCCACCGCCGCCAGGTAATAGGAGGGCGTATAGGGCGAGGCCTCACGCCGGATCAGCTTCCAGGTGTCGAGCTCTCCCCAGGTGTCGTTGATCTCGATCAGCGCCTCGCGATAGGGCGGCTCGATTCTGCCCAGGCGGCGGGCCGTGCGGCTGATCGTCGAGCGCATGCCCGATTTCTCGTAGTTCAAGCGGCTCGACAGCAGCCCCAGGTTGCGGACCTCCTGGCCTTCGCGCAGGTCCTCCACCAGGGCGGCGAAGACCGCTTCGTCGGGTAGCGACTCGCCGTCCCATCCCTCCAGGGACGCGACGGTACGCGACAGGTGGGTGGAGACCTCGGGGTTGTCGACGCTGCGCCACAGCATGTCGAAGATCGGCATGACGAAGGCGACCACCAGGAACAGCAGCAACGGCGACACCAGCAGGAAGGCCTTGACCTTGGAACGGCGCACGGCGCGGCGCAGGCTGACCTTGAGCGGCACGCCATCGGCGGTGGTCAGGGGAACAGAGGGCGAATCGGACACGCGGGCCTCTCCATCGGACGAAGAAAGCGATCGGGATAAGGGCGGGAGCGACGGCGCCGCCACCCGCGGGGCGGGTGGCGGCGCGACCTCACTGGGCCAGCCAGGCGTCGAAGCGCTGGGTCAGCTCGTCGTTGTAGTCGGCCCAGAACTCGTCATCCTTCTGGATGGCGGTGGCGAAGTTGGGGCCATAGGTCGGCATGTGCTCCGTCATCTCGATGCCGGTCTCGGCGTGGGTCGAGACCATCGCCGAGGAGGACTCGCGCGCCGGGCCGTAGGAGATGTACTGGGCCTGGTCGGCGAGGCGCTGGGTGTCGGTGGCGAAGCGGAGGTAATCCCTGACCTTGTCGAGCCTGCCGGTGGGCACCACCCAGCCGTCGAGCTCGAACACCTGGGCATCCCAGATGATCTCGAAGGGCTGGTCCTCGGTGACCATGGCGTTGAAGATGCGGCCGTTGTAGGCGGACGCGAAGGCCACCTCCTGGTCGGCGAGCAATTGCGGCGGCTGGGCGCCCTCCTCCCACCAGATCACCTCGTCCTTGATGGTGTCGAGCTTGGCGAAGGCGCGCTGGATGCCCTCCTCGGTCTCGAGCACGTCGTAGACGTCCTCCGGGGCCACGCCATCGGCGACCAGGGCCCACTCGAGGTTGTTGATCGGCTTGCGCATCAGGGTCCGCTTGCCCGGGAAGTTCTCCAGGTCGAAGACGTCGGCGATGGTGCTCGGCTGGTTGTCCTCGGGAAACATCTCGGTATTGAAGGCAACGATATTGGAGTAGACGATCGAGGCCACGAAGCATTCACCCAGGGCGCCGTCGACGAAATCCTCGCTGGGCGGGGTGCCATCGGGGGCGTCGGCGAGCAGCTCGTCATGGTCCAGCGGCTCGATCAGGCCCTCGGCGCAGGCGATCATGGCATCCGCCGGCAGCATGTCGACCAGGTCCCAGGTGACGTTGCCGGCCTGGCTCTGGGCACGCAGCCCGGCCAGGGCGTTACCGCTGCGGTCGATATTGACGATCTCGTCGCCGCTCATCTCCATCCAGGGCTCGTGGTAGGCCCTCTGCTGGCTCATGCTGTAGGCCCCACCCCAGGAGACGATATTGAGCGTCTGCTGAGCCTGGGCCGTGGCCGTCAGGCCGAGGGTGGTGACGCCGGCCACGGCAATGGCGATGCCGAGACGGCCCTTGCGACTGATGACTTCCCGTTGCTTCATTGGATTCTCCACTTGTTGTTGTCATGCTCGCGGTATCGTCGATCGTCCGGCACTCCTGCCGGCCCGGGGCCACGCCCCGGTCTTCTTCCCTAAACCGCCTGCTCGGAGCCGCCTTCCCGGGCACACGAGGAGTCAGGCATCCAGGGCGCGACAATCGCCCCAGGACCAGCCGACCTCGATGGTCTGCCCCGGCGCCAGTGCCGGGTGTCCCATGGCGTTGGGCGTCTTGATGATGAATTCGTCGTTGCCGCAGACCCGCAGGCGCGTGCGCAGGTGGTCGCCGAGATAGATCACCTCCATCACCTCGCCGTGGAAGCGGTTGTCACAGCCCGAGGCCTCGTCCCCGACGAGGATCGTGACCCGTTCCGGGCGCAGCGAGAGCGTGGTGCGCGATCCCGTCTCCCCCGCGGCCACGGCCCTGGCCTGCACCGTGTCGCCGCTGTCGAGGCGCACCCGGCAGCGCTCGCCGCTGTTCTCCACCACCTCGCCGTGGAGGCGATTGTTCTCGCCGATGAAATAGGCGACGAAGGCGTTCTCGGGCGCCTCGTAGAGGGTCTCGGGGGAAGCCAGCTGCTGCACGACGCCGTCGTTGAACACCGCGATGCGGTCCGACATGGTCAACGCCTCGGTCTGATCGTGGGTGACGTAGATCATGGTCACCCCGAGGCTGGCGTGAATGCGCTTGATCTCGTACTGCATCTCCTCGCGCAGGTTCTTGTCCAGCGCCCCCAGCGGCTCGTCCATCAGCACCAGCTCGGGCTCGAAGACCAGGGCCCGGGCCAGGGCGACCCGCTGCTGCTGACCGCCGGAGAGCTGGGCCGGGCGCCGGTCACCGAACTCCTCCAGGCGCACCATCGCCAGGGCGCGGGCCACCTTGCGCTTGACCTCCTCCTTGGGGAGGTGGCGCACTTCCAGCGGGAAGGCCAGGTTCTCGGCCACCGTCATATGGGGAAAGAGGGCGTAGTTCTGGAAGACCATGCCGATGCCCCGCTTGTGGGGTGGCAGGCCGCTGATCGGTTCGCCCTTGAGCAGGATCTCGCCGTGGGTCGGGGTCTCGAACCCCGCCATCATCATCAGGCAGGTGGTCTTGCCCGAGCCCGAGGGCCCCAGCAGGGTGACGAATTCGCCTTGGCGAATGTCCAGGTCGAACCCCTTGACGACCAGTTCGACGCCGTCATAACTCTTCTGGACATTGACGAAGCGGGCAAAGCACGACGCCGCCAGCGCTTCCTCATCGGCTTCGAGGGTCTCGTTCATGAACACTCCCTGGGAAGGCCCCTGGGATAACGCGAGCGACCCGGCCTGGCACGCGGTCGCATCACGGGGCCTGTATGGTTTATTCTTGTGATTCAATGCCTAGCGTCGACCATAAGAGCTGCATATAAGCATCGCAATCCCCGCCGGGGACAAGCAGCGTTGAACGTCGGCAAGCCCCAGGGGCGGCAAAGTCGACTATGGCCATGACCGTTTGACGCCACAGCGCGGCCCTGTCCATGGAGAACGCCACATGGTGACAGTCCTCCTTCCTCGAGCGGGCCGACCGGGACGCAAACCTGGGGCACCACCATCGATACCTCCCCTCCCCTGGATAACGAGACCCGAGCATGGATGACACCGGCCACCGCCTGCTGATCGTCGAGGATGACCCGGCCCTTCAGGAACTGCTGGTGGAGGAACTGAGCGAGGCCGGCCATCGGGTAACGGCCTGCGACAGCGCCGAAGACGCCATGGCCACCCTCAGCCAGGCCCCGGCGGACCTGATCATCAGCGACGTGCGCCTGCCCGGCATCAGCGGCATGGCCTGGCTGGAGCAAGTGCGCGGCGAGGGCCATGAGTGCGGCTTTATCGTGATCACCGCCTTCGGCACCATCGAACAGGCGGTGGAGGCCCTCAAGCTCGGCGCCGACGACTTCCTGACCAAGCCCCTGGACCTGGCGGCGCTCCATGACGCGGTGTTCCGGGTCCTGGAACACCGCCGCCTGGCGGCCCGCGGGCAGCAGGAGTCACCGGCCCACTTCCACGGCATCGTCGGCGCCAGCGACGCCATGCAGGCCCTCTTCCACGACGCGGCGCGGCTGGCCAACAGCGAGGCGCCCATCCTGCTGCTCGGCGAGAGCGGCACCGGCAAGGAGCTGCTGGCCCGGGCCATCCATGCCGAATCGCCCCGTGCCGCGGGGCCCGTCGTGGCGGTGAACTGCGCCAGCGTGCCGGCGGAGCTGATGGAGAGCGAGTTCTTCGGTCATACCAAGGGCGCCTTCACCGGGGCCCACGAGGCCCGCGGCGGCCTCTTCCAGGCCGCCCAGGGAGGCAGCCTCTTCCTCGACGAGATCGGCGAGATGCCGGTGGCCCTGCAGGCCAAGCTGCTGCGTGCCCTGCAGGAGAAGCGGGTACGCCCGGTAGGGGGCGAGCGGGAGCTGCCGGTGGACGTGCGCATCATCGCCGCCACCCACCGGGACCTGGAGCAGGCCATCACCGAGGGCGATTTCAGAAGCGACCTCTTCTACCGCCTGGAGACCTTCTCGCTACGCCTGCCGCCGCTGCGCGAGCGCCACGGCGACCTGCAGCCGTTGGTCGCGGCGCTGATCGACAAGCACGCCGAGGCTCAGGGAAAACGCATCCTCGGCGTCGAGCCCCAGGCCCTGGAGGCGCTGCTCGGCTACCCCTACCCCGGCAATGTGCGCGAGCTGGAGAACGCCATCATGCGTGCCGTGACCCTGGCCGAGGGGGAGCGGCTCAGCCATGGCGACCTGCCGGAGCGCATCCGCCGGCACCGCGCCGTCCCCGCCTCTCCCCTGCCCCGTGGTGAAGGCGCCCCCTGGCCGCGTCTGGAAGACGTGGAGAAGCGCTATATCCAGAAGGTGCTGGAGGCCACCGGCGGCAACAAGCGGCGCACCGCCGAGATCCTCGGCATCGCCCGCAAGACCCTCTATCGACGGCTGGAGGAGGAATAACCACAAAAAACCCCCGGCGGGTGCCGGGGGCAAGTGCGTCCGTTCGAAACGTCATGCCTCGGGGAGAAAGACCTTACCAGCTGCCGTTATCCTCCCCCTCTTCTTCCTCTTCCCAGGGAGTCTCCTCCTCTTCCTCCTCGTACTCATACTCTTCATAGGGCTCCCCGCCGTCCGGCTCGGGCAGCGGCTCGGCCTCGGCCCCCTGCCCCTGGGCCTCGCCGGGCATGGGGTCGGTACCGCCGCCGAAGCCATCGCCCTGGGTGCCCTGCGGCTGGGTACCTTGGGGCTCGCCGCCCATGGGTTCCTGCGGCTGGGCGGGCTCCTGATACGGATCCTGGGCGGGATCCGCCTTGGGCTCATCCTCGAAGCCGAAGGCCAGGGGGCTGGCGATCAGGCCGAAGGAAACACCGAGAATACCGACTTGCTTGAGTGCCTTCTTGGAGAGCATTACTACCTCCTTTGCGGATTGCACGTCTTGCTGGGTGTGGGAGAAACCGGGGCATAGGCCCCATGGCGCAAGCGCCATTTACCGGGAAGGCCTAGAAACCTTCGTCGTCGAAACCGCTATCGTCGAAGCCATCCTCAGGCTCCGGCATCGGCTCCTGGCTGCCCATGGGGTTTTCTTCCATGGGAGCGGCCGGATCCTGCATACCGGGATCCTGCATGCCAGGATCCTGGGCAGGTTCCATGGTCTCGGGCTGTTCCATGGCCGGTTCTTCCATGGGCGGCAGGTCGTCGTCGTCGTTGCCGCAGCCGGCCAGGGCCAGGGAGCCCAACGCGAGGGCGGCGATAGCGGCCAGGGCCTTGAGTTGGCGGGCGGGGTGACCTTTCATGCCCTTCCTCCTGGAAATCGTTGAGTGGCATCCAACCTATGGCAGCGGCTATGCCAAGGCATGCCACAAAAACATAAAGATCATTAAAATCAATAAATTATAAGAAATTAAACATGCCAGTCATCCGCCACCCAAGGCGCCAGTGACCCCGCCGGGGGTGGGGAAAAATGACACATGGGTCAGGGGGAGACGCTGGCCAGACGCCACAGGGAGGGCCGAAACAGGCGCGGCGCCCGAGTGGGCGCCGCGCTCTCACTAAGCCGGATGGCTCAGCAGTGGTGGTGTTGTGGGAACTCGGCTATGCCGAGTGATAGGCCAGGGCGCCTGGCGGCGCCAATCGCTCAGCGGAGCTGAGCTTGTATGTTTGAAAGAGACTCAGAACGGGCAATAGTGAGAAGGCTTGTCGGGGTGGAGGGACGAGCTGCGCATCTGGCCCTGGTCGGGCACAGACAGTGGGAGACATGGCCCCACCCCACCCACCAAGCGCCGATAAGGAATCCATCGGCTGAGTGCCTCTCAGACCGACGATCTTGGCAAGCCAGCGCTTGGGTGCACCCCGACAAGCCTTTTCAACCTAGCGTGGAGGGCGCGAGATGACAATCCAGACTATCATCGGCATCGACGTCGCCAAGGACGAACTGGTGAGCTATCGGCAGGATACCGACACCGAGGAAGTGCTGGAGAATAACCAGGCCAGCATCAAGCGCTGGCTGCGCTGTCTACCCGCTCACTGCGCCATTGCCATCGAGGCCACCGGTACCTATCACGTGTTGCTGATCAAGCTGGCGTACCAGTACGGCCATACGGTCTACGTCATCGATGGCTACCAACTCAAGCATTACCGGCAAGGCATTGGCGGTCGCGCCAAGACCGACAGCAGCGATGCCCGCCTGTTGGCCCGTTACCTCAGTCGTGAGCAAGAAGCCCTGCGGCCCTGGACCCCGCCACCGCCCGCCTACCGGGCGCTGCAGGTTCTGCTGCGCCGCCGCGCTACCCTCGTCAGGGCCCGGGTGGCGATTCAGCAGAGCTGCGCCGAATTACCGGAATTGAAGGCCCCGCTCAAGCGCCTGGTCGCCCAACTGACGCGCATCGACCAGGTCATCCAGGCCCGCCTGCGGGCCATCGTACGCGAGGCTGGGCTCAGCCAGCACGTCGCCCGTTGCCAGGCCATGGAGGGAGTTGGCTCTCTGACGGCGACGGCCCTGGTAATGGCCTTCCTGCGCGGGGAGTTTCGTCACAGCGATGCCTTCGTGGCGTTCCTGGGGCTGGATGTCCGCGTGCGTGACTCGGGAACGCAACGCGGTCGACGTAAATTGACCAAGCAAGGCGATCCCGAAGTGCGCCGTCTGCTGTATAACGCGGCCATGTCGGCCAGCCGTCAGCCGGCTTGGCAAGCGACCTATCAGGGCTATCTGGCCCGCGGGCTCAAGACTACCCAAGCGCTGGTGATCATCGCTCGGAAACTGGCCCGCATCGCGTTTTCGCTGATGAAGCATGAGGAGGATTATCGCCCCCCAACCACGGTGGCGGCTTGAGGGGCAACATAGAATCTCCCACAGGAGCTAGGCGGAGATCAGCCATGTCGTGGCTTCACGCTGATCGGCGATGAGCCTAACGCAATCCCGGCAGCAGATAGCGCTCCAGCGCCTGGCGCACTGAGGGCAGCATCACATCGGTCTGTTCGCTGAGCTCCCGCACCAGGTCCTGGAGCCCGGGCACGCCCACCTCCGCATGCTTGAGCAGCGCCATGCGCGCGCAGGTCTCGGGACAGGCCCCCTCGGGGATGCGAATCCCCAAGGCCACCAGGCGGCTACGGAAGTCGTCGCCATCGATCAGGTCGGCGATCATCATAAACTGGCCCTCCAGTCGTGGGGCAAATAGTGGAGCGAGACCGGGCGGGGCACTCCCCGCCCGGCGATCAGGCCGCCTCCGCCGGACTCAGGCGGCAGGCGGCGTACTTGAACTCCGGAATCTTCCCATCAGGATCCAGCGCCGGATTGGTCAGCAGGTTGGCGGCGGCCTCCCCGTAGCAGAAGGGCACGAAGACCATGCCCTCCGGCATCGCCGGGTCGACCCGCGCCCGGAGGGTGATGGCCCCCCGGCGGGTGGTGATGGTCAGCGCATCCCCCGGCGCCAGCCCCAGCCTGACCAGCTCGGCGGGGGCCAGGCTGGCCACCGCCTCCGGCTCCAGGTCGTCGAGGACCGTGGCGCGGCGGGTCATCGAACCGGTATGCCAGTGCTCCAGCTGGCGTCCGGTGGTCAGCACCGTGGGGAAGGCGTCGTCCACCGGCTCGTCCGGCGGCAGCGGCCGGGTGGGCGAGAATTTCGCCCGGCCGCTGTCGGTGGGGAAGGCGTCGGAGAAGACCACGTCCGCCCCCGGGGCGTCATCCGCCGGGCAGGGATAGGTGACCGACTGCTCCCGCTCCAGGCGCTCCCAGGAGATATGATCCAGCGACGGCATGCCGCGCTTCATCTCGGCGAAGACGTCCCGCGGGTGCTGGTAGTTCCAGTCCAGGCCGAAGCGCTTGGCCATTTCCTGGATGATCCACCAGTCCGGCTTGGCCTGGCCGGGCAGCGGCAGGGCCGCGCGACCCAGCTGCACCTGACGGTTGGTGTTGGTGACGCTGCCGTCCTTCTCCGGCCAGGCCGAGGCGGGCAGGATGACATCGGCGAACTGGGCGGTCTCGGTGACGAAGAGATCCTGCACCACCAGGTGCTCGAGCTCGCCGAGCGCCTGCCGGGCGTGCTCCAGGTCCGGATCGGACATGGCCGGGTTCTCGCCCTGGATATACATGCCCTTGATGGTGCCGGCATGGATGGCGTCCATGATCTCCACCACGGTGAGGCCCGGCTCCGGGTCGAGCTCGGTATTCCACAGCTCCTCGAAGGCGGTACGCACCTGGGCATCGCTGACCGGCTGATAGTCCGGCAACACCATGGGGATCAGGCCCGCATCGGAGGCGCCCTGAACGTTGTTCTGGCCGCGCAGGGGGTGCAGGCCGGTGCCGGGACGCCCGGTCTGGCCGCAGGCCAGGGCCAGAGAGATCAGGCAGCGGGCGTTGTCGGTGCCATGGGTATGCTGGGAGATGCCCATGCCCCAGAAGATCATCGCCCGCTCGGCGGTGGCGTAGAGTCGCGCCACCTCGCGGATGGTCTCGGGCTCGACGCCGCACAGGCCGCTCATGGCCTCGGGGGTCATGTCCACCACATGGGTCTTCAGCGCCTCGAAGCCCTCGGTGTGCTGGGCGATATAGGCCTCGTCATAGAGCCCCTCGGTGACGACCACGTTGAGCATGGCGTTGAACAGCGCCACGTCGGCCCCCGGCGAGAAGCGCACGCTCCGATGAGCGTAGGCATCCAGGGCCTGGCCGCGGGGGTCGAGGATCAGGATCTTGGTGCCGCGCTTGGCGGCCTGCTTGAAGAAGGTCGCCGCCACCGGATGGTTCACCGCCGGGTTGCACCCGGTGAGGATCACCACGTCGGCCTCACTGGCCTGCATAAAGGAGGCGGTCACGGCGCCGGAGCCGATGCACTCCATCAGCGCCGCCACCGAGCTGGCGTGACACAGCCGGGTGCAGTGGTCCACATGGTTGGAGCCGAAGCCCACGCGCACCAGCTTCTGGAACAGCCAGGCCTCCTCGTTGGAGCACTTGGCGCTGCCGAAGCCGGCCAGCGCCGCCGGGCCATGGGCCGCCTTGAGGCCGACGAGCCCCTGGGCCGCGAAGTCCAGGGCCTCTTCCCAGCTCGCCTCGCGGAAGTGGGTCAAGGGATTCGCGGGGTCGAAGTCCGGATCGATGCCCTTGGCCACCCCGGGCTTGCGAATCAGCGGCGTGGTCAGCCGCGAGGGGTGGCGCGGGTAGTCGTAGCCGAAGCGCCCCTTGACGCACAAGCGGTTCTGGTTGGAGGGGCCGTCGCGGCCCTCCACGAAGAGGATCTCGTCGTCCTTGATATGGTAGGTAAGCTGACAGCCCACCCCGCAGTAGGGACACACGGAATCGACCTGGCGGTCGGCCGCGGCGGAGTCGCCATGGCCCGCCTGGTCGACCAGGGTGGCGGGCATCAGGGCGCCGGTGGGGCAGGCCTGGACGCACTCGCCGCAGGCCACGCAGGTGCTCTCGCCCATGGGGTCGTCGAAGTCGAAGACGATCTTCGAGGCCGAGCCGCGGTGGGCCAGGCCGATGACGTCGTTGACCTGCACCTCGCGGCAGGCGCGCACGCAGAGGTTGCACTCGATGCAGGCGTCGAGATTGACGCGCATGGCGGAGTGACTGTCGTCATGGCCCTGGGCATGGGTGAGTGAGTCCTCACGGGGGGCCACATGGTGCACCACGCCCTCCCGACGGGTCGGCAGTTTGCTGCGCACCGCCGTGGCATCGATGGCCAGCTGGTCGGCCATGGCCCAGAAGTGGCTGGAGCGGTCGGGGCTATCGTCGCGCTCCGGCTGATCGACCAGCAGCAGCTCCATCACCCCTTCCCGGGCCGTGCGCGCCCGCTCGGAGTCGGCGCTCTTGACCACCATGCCCGGGGCCGCCTCGCGCAGGCAGCTGGCGGCCAGGGCACGCTCGCCCTCGATCTCCACCATGCAGGCGCGGCAGTTGCCGTCGGCACGGTAGCCGCTGGCGTCCTTGAAGCACAGGTGGGGAATGGTCTCGCCGGCGCGCTTGGCCACCTGCCAGAGGGTCTCGCCCCGGTAAGCGCTCACTTCCACGCCATCCAGGGTCAGGGTAAAGCCGTTGTTTGAGCTCGGTTCGGTCATGCTCATTCTCCCTTACCCCTTGACGATCACGTTCTGGGCGGCGAGTTCGCCGCGGAAATCCTTGAGCAGCCCCAGCACCGGATTGGGGGCCGCCTGGCCGAGGCCGCAGATGGACGCATCCATCATCACCTGAGACAACCGCGTCAGGGTTTCGGCGTCCCATTCGTCGCCCTCGAGCAGGGTCAGCATCTTCTCGGTGCCCACCCGGCAGGGGGTGCACTGGCCGCAAGACTCGTCGGCGAAGAAGGCCAGCAGGTTGGTGGCCACGGCGCGCAGGTCGTCCTGGTCGGAGAGCACCATCACCGCCGCCGAGCCGATAAAGCAGCCGTGCTCCTGGAGGGTGTCGAAGTCCAGCGGAATATCCGCCTTGGAGGCCGGCAGGATGCCCCCGGAGGCGCCGCCGGGCAGGTAGGCGGCCAGGCGGTGCCCCTCGACCATGCCGCCGCAGTGTTCCTCGATCAGCTCATTGAGGGTGATGCCCGCCGGAGCCAGGTAGACCCCCGGGCGCTTGACCCGGCCGGAGACCGAGAAGCTGCGCAGCCCCACCCGGCCATGGCGGCCCTGGCTGGAGAAGGCCTCGGCGCCGCGCTGCCAGATCAGCGGAATCCAGTAGACGGTCTCCACGTTATTGACCAGGGTCGGACGGTCGAAGAGGCCCTTCTGGGCGACGAAGGGAGGACGGTGGCGGGGCTTGCCCGGCTTGCCCTCCAGGGACTCGATCATCGCCGACTCCTCGCCACAGATATAGGCGCCGGCGCCACGCCGCATCACGATATAGCCCGGCGCCACCAGGCCGGCGGCCTCGAGCTCGGCGATGGCCTCGTGCAACACGGCGTGCAGGCCCGGGTATTCATCGCGCAGGTAGATATACAGGGCCTCGGCCTCCACCGCCCAGGCGCTGACCAGGGCCCCCTCCAGGAAGCGGTGCGGGGCCCGCTCCAGGTAGTAGCGATCCTTGAAGGTGCCGGGCTCGCCCTCGTCGGCATTGATGGCGCAGTAGCGGGGGCCCGCCTCCTGACGCACGAAATACCACTTCTTGAAGGTGGGGAAGCCGGCGCCGCCCAGGCCGCGCAGGTTGGCCTGCTGCATCGCCTCCATCAGCGCCTCCACCGTCACCTCGCCGTCGTGGCAGGCCTGCAGCAGCTCGAAGCCGCCCTCGCAGCGGTAGGCGTCGAGGCGCTGCCAGTCGATGGGCTCGGGATGGGTCTCGTCGGCCTCGATGGCCGCCCGGACCCGGGCCGCATCGGCCCGGCCCAGGTGGCGATGGCCCACCTCCACCACCGGCGCCGTGTCGCAGCGCCCCATGCAGGGGGCCCGCAGCACCCGCACCCGCTCGGCATCCACGCCCGCTTCCAGCTCGGCGCGCAGCGCCTCGGCGCCGGCCAGCTGGCAGGAGAGCGAATCGCAGACGCGGATGGTCAGCTCGGGGGGCGCCACCTGGTCGTCATGCACCACGTCGAAGTGAGCATAGAAGGTGGCGGTCTCGTAGACCGCCGCCATGGGCAGGTTCATATAGGTGGCCAGGGCGCGCAGGTCCACCAGGGCGAGATGGCCCCGGGCGTCCTGGATGACGTGCAGGTGTTCGATCAGCAGATCGCGGCGGCGCAGCGAGGCATCCTGGCGCTCGTCGCCCAGCAGTTCACGCAACCCCTCGAGACGATTGGGGTCGAGCTCACGGCCGCGGGGCTTGCCGCGAAAGCGGCGCTTGGGGGTCACGGTCTGGACGGTCATTGGGCACTCGTTATTGTCTTGATCGGCATCTTACCGAATGTTGGCACTCCCCCCGCGGGCTGACAACGCCATCATGAGCCGTCCATGAAGCGATAGGCATGTGGATGTCGCCCTCAGCTAGGGTGAGCCGGAGAATCAACGACGACGGCGCCCCGCAGGGCGCCGTTTGAGGGGCGCCTTTCGGCGCCCATCGCTCAGCGAAGCTGAGCTCCCACAAAGGCAAGAGAGCTTAGGCGGCGACGCTACCGTGGGGATCGATACCCCGAACTAGCTGGCGGCGCCGCCCTTTGGTGCGGCCAGTTCAGAAGCTCCCTAGGCCGCGACGTTAAGCGGCGACGCTACCGTGGGGGTCGATAACAAACTTCTTGGCGGCACCGCCATCGAAGTCGGCATAGCCCTGGGGGGCCTGGTCCAGGGTGATCATCTGGACGTTGACCGCATCGGCGATCTTGACCTTGCCGAACAGGATCGCCTGCATCAGCGGGCGATGGTACTGCATCACCGGGCACTGGCCGGTGTGGAAGCTGTGAGACTTGGCCCAGCCGAGGCCGAAGCGCATGCTCAGGGCGCCCTGCTTGGCGGCGTCGTCGGCGGCACCCGGGTCTTCGGTCACGTAGAGGCCCGGAATGCCGATCTGGCCGCCGGCGCGGGTCAGCGACATGGCCGAGTTGAGTACGGTGGCGGGCGCCTCCTTGCCATGGTTGCAACCGCAGGCATGGGCCTCGAAGCCGACGCAGTCGACGAAGGCATCGACCTCACGCTCGCCGAGGATCACCTCGATCTTGTCGGCCATGTCGCCGTCCTGGGTCAGGTCGATGGTCTCGCAACCGAAGCTGCGGGCCTGGGCCAGGCGATCCTCGATCATGTCGCCGACGATCACGCAGGCCGCCCCCAACAGTTGGGCGGAGACCGCCGCGGCCAGGCCCACCGGGCCGGCACCGGCGATATAGACGGTGGAACCCGGACCGACGCCGGCGGTGACGCAGCCGTGGAAGCCGGTGGGGAAGATATCGGAGAGCAGGGTCAGGTCACGGATCTTGTCCATGGCCTGGTCGGCATCCGGGAACTTCAGCAGGTTGAAGTCCGCATAGGGGACCATGACGTACTCGGTCTGGCCGCCGACCCAGCCGCCCATGTCGACGTAGCCGTAGGCCGCGCCGGGGCGCGCCGGATTGACGTTGAGGCAGATGCCGGTCTTGCCTTCCTTGCAGTTGCGGCAGCGGCCGCAGGCGATATTGAAGGGCACCGAGACCAGGTCACCCGGCTGGATGAACTCGACGTCGCGGCCGCACTCGACGACCAGGCCGGTGATCTCGTGGCCCAGCACCAGGCCGGAGGGCGCGGTGGTGCGGCCCCGTACCATGTGCTGGTCGCTGCCGCAGATATTGGTGGTGACGACCTTGAGGATCACGCCGTGATCGCACTTGCGATTGCCGATGGCGAGTTCCGGATAGGGGATGGATTCGACGGCGACTTCACCCGGACCCTTGTAGACGACGCCGCGGTTGGCTGCATTCATGGCTGGCTTCCTTCGCGTTTATTGTGTGGGGCGGACACTCCGCCCTACGACCTTAGCCACTTGGCGCCTCGCCATCGGTTGTCTATGCGCCGTTATCGTGCCTGATCGAGACACGCCGCTTTCCCCGCCAGGGGCCCGGTGGATAGCCGGAGGTCGTTTTCACGACACCCTCCTTGCCGGCCAACCCCAAGAATACAAAGGCTCCCCGGGCTCGCCCGGGGAGATCGTGACAATAACAACGAGGGCCTCACATGCAGCAAGACGACTCGCCGGTCTTGACCCCCGGCCAAGACAATAAACAGATCATGGGGCTGGACTTCCACAACCCCGTCTTTCCCCTCTCCGCCCTGGCCATCCTGGCCTTTATCCTCTACGCGCTGGTCTATCCCGATGCCGCCAACAGCCAGTTGGGCGCCGCCCGCGGCTGGTCCATCGAGCATTTCGATTGGCTATTCATGATCGCCGGCAACTTCTTCGTGCTCTTCTGCCTGGCGCTGATCCTGCTGCCCCTGGGCAGGATCCGCCTGGGCGGCGCCCAGGCCAAGCCGGAGTATTCGCGACTCTCCTGGTTCGCCATGCTGTTCGCCGCGGGGATGGGCATCGGCCTGATGTTCTGGAGCGTGGCCGAGCCGGTGGCCTACTACACCGACTGGTACGGCACGCCGCTGAACGCCGCCGCCGGCACCGCCGAGGGCGCCAGCGCCGCCATGGGCGCCACCATGTTCCACTGGGGCCTGCACCCCTGGGCCATCTATGGGGTGGTGGGCCTGTCGCTGGCCTTCTTCGCCTATAACCGCGGCCTGCCGCTGACCCTGCGCTCCGCCTTCACGCCGCTGCTGGGCGAGTACACCCGGGGCTGGATCGGCCATACCATCGATATCCTGGCGGTACTGGCCACCATCTTCGGCCTGGCCACCTCGCTGGGCTTCGGGGCCTCCCAGGCCGCCGGCGGACTGGCCTATCTGTTCGATATTCCCAATACCCTGGGCACCCAGATCGCGATTATCGTGCTGGTCACCGCCGTGGCGCTGTTCTCCGTATGGCGCGGCATCGATGGCGGCGTGAAGCTGTTTTCCAATATCAATATGGTCATCGCCCTGGTCCTGCTGCTGTTCGTGGTGTTCACCGGTGGCACCCTGCTGTTCGTCAATGGCCTGGCCACCACCACCCTGGATTATGTGTCGCATATCGTGCCGCTCTCCAACTGGATCGGCCGCGATGACAGCACCTGGTACCACGGCTGGACCGTCTTCTACTGGGCCTGGTGGATCTCCTGGTCGCCCTTCGTCGGCATGTTTATCGCCCGCGTCTCCCGCGGCCGCACCGTACGGGAATTCCTCACCGCCGTGCTGCTGGTACCGACCCTGGTCACCATCGTCTGGATGAGCGCCTTCGGCGGCACCGCCCTGCGCCAGTCCGCCGAGGGCGTCGGCGAGCTGGCCAATGGCATCGGTGATGTCTCCCTGGCGATGTTCCATATGCTCGAGCAGCTGCCGCTGACCACCGTCACTTCCTCCCTGGCCATCCTGCTGGTGTTGATCTTCTTCATCACCTCCTCGGACTCCGGCTCCCTGGTGATCGACAACATCACCGCCGGCGGCAAGACCGACGCCCCCAAGAGCCAGCGCGTCTTCTGGGCCACCCTGGAAGGGGTGATCGCCGGGGTCCTGCTGTATGGCGGCGGCAGCACGGCACTCAGCGCCCTCCAGGCCGGCGCCGTGGCCACCGGCCTGCCCTTTACCCTGGTACTGCTGGTGATGTGCGTGAGCCTCACCCTGGGACTGCGACAGGAGCAGCGCAACCAGCGTCCGGCCACGGCCTGACGTTTCGTCATCATCATTGACGCCTTGCCAGGGGAAGAGCGTTGGCTCCTCCCCTGGCATTCCCTGTATAAAGCGTCACAATATTAGGGTGTCATGGCGTCCAGCGCACAATCACAACAGGCGCCAACCCAGGAGGGTAATGATGTACAAGAAAATCATGGTTCCGGTGGATCTGGCTCACCTCGACCAGTTGCCCAAGACCCTGCAGGTCGTAGCCGATCTCGCCAACTTCTACCAGGCCGAGGTCTGCTATGTGGGGGTCACTGCCTCAACCCCGGGCAGCCTGGCCAGGACGCCGGAAGAGTACCAACAAAAACTCAATGCCTTCGCCAAACAACACACCGCCGAGCATGGCCAGCCGGTCAGCGCTCAGGTGGTGATCAGTCACGACCCCGCCGTCGATCTCGACGATGTCCTGGTCCAGGCGATCGAGGATGTCGGTGCCGATCTGGTGGTGATGGGCACTCACCTGCCCCGCCATCTGGACGCCCTTCTGCCAGCGCATGGCGGCAAGGTCGCGACCCATACTCGAGCGTCCATCTTCTTGGTACGCGCTTAAGCTTCGAAGTCCTCAAGACGGAGAAAACCTGTGGCTACACATTCCAACGATCCCAATGCCAGGGAAGGGAGCCAAGGCTCCGAAGGCATCCCGGCTCCGGAAGGGCCGGCGAACCTGATCGATACTGACTATGTGATCGGCCAGGACAATATCACCTCATCCAAATTCGGCATCGACTTCGATCTCCACGGCAAGGTCTTCACGGTCTCGTCGCTGGTGATCCTGTTCTTCGTGATCATCACCCTGGCCCTGCAGGACCAGGTATCGCCGATCTTCGACGCCATCTTCGGCGTGCTGACCGGCAACCTCTCCTGGTTCTTCCTGCTGGCGGCCAATATCTTCGTGGTGCTGTCGGTGGCGCTGATCTTCACGCCCCTGGGCAAGGTGCGCATCGGCGGGGCCCATGCCACCCCCGACTTCTCCTACGCGGGCTGGTTCGCCATGCTGTTCGCGGCGGGGATGGGCATCGGCCTGATGTTCTACGGCGTCTCCGAGCCGCTGACCCACTTCGGCACCGCTATGGACGGCATCAGCGTGGGCGAGGATGGCGTGCGCACCGACTGGTCGCCGCTGGGCGCCGCCGCCGGTGATACCGAAGGCGCCATCAGCCTGGGCATGGCCGCGACCATCTTCCACTGGGGCCTGCACCCCTGGGGGATCTACGCCGTGGTGGCCCTGGCCCTGGCCCTGTTCTCCTATAACAAGGGCCTGCCGCTGACCATGCGCTCCATCTTCTACCCGATCCTGGGTGAGCGGGTGTGGGGCTGGCCGGGCCATGTGATCGATATCCTGGCGGTGTTCGCCACCCTCTTCGGCCTGGCCACCTCCCTGGGCCTCGGGGCCTCCCAGGCCTCCGCCGGCCTCGGCTATCTGTTCGGGGTACCCGATACCAATGCCACCATGGTGCTGCTGATCATGGGCATCACCATCGTGGCCCTGGGCTCGGTGATGCTGGGCGTCGACAAGGGCGTGCAGCGCCTGTCGCAGATCAATATGGTGCTGGCCTTCCTGCTGCTGGCCTTCGTGGTCGCCGTCGGCCCGACCCTGCTGATCGCCACCGGCTTCTTCGAGAACCTGGCCGCCTATGTGGTGAACCTGCCGGCGCTCTCCAACCCCTTCGGTCGCGAGGACGCCAACTTCAGCCAGGGCTGGACCGCCTTCTACTGGGCCTGGTGGATCTCCTGGTCACCGTTCGTCGGCATGTTTATCGCCCGCGTTTCCCGCGGTCGCAGCGTGCGTGAGTTCCTGATCGCCGTGCTGCTGGTGCCCTCCGTGGTCTCGGTGCTGTGGATGACCGCCTTCGGCGGCACCGCCATCGACCAGTTCGTCACCGACGGCTTCGAAGGCGTCACCGAGGCCGCCCTGGAGATCCAGCTGTTCGAGATGCTGGGCCAGCTGCCGCTCACCGCCATTACCTCCTTCGTCGGTATCGTGCTGGTGATGGTGTTCTTTATCACCTCCTCCGACTCCGGCTCCCTGGTGATCGACTCCATCACCGCCGGCGGCAAGGTCGATGCGCCCAAGCCCCAGCGCGTCTTCTGGTGCCTGATCGAGGGTGCCATCGCCATCGCCCTGCTGCTGGGTGGCGGCCTGACCGCCCTGCAGACCGCGGTAATCACCACCGGCCTGCCCTTCACCCTGGTGCTGCTGGCGGCCTGCTATGCCATCGTCAAGGGGCTGATGAGCGAGCCTCGCGGCTGATCGCTGCTCGACGAGCACGGCAAAACGACCAGGGCGGCCTTCGGGCCGCCCTGGTTTTTTATGCTTCATTGAAAATCAGTGTGAAGCCACTGAGTGTGGTCTTGCCTTGTGGGAGTTCAGCTCCGCTGAACGATTGGCGCCGCAGGCGCCTTGATAGCTTCTAGATCGCCCTTCGGGCGATATCGCGCGGAATCCGCGCTCCCACCTTGGTATTCACGCCGTAGTGTAAAGAACCTTTTTATAGGAAGGGGGTTAGCTCCACAGACTGCCGATCGGGGTCTCCGGGCGGTAGTGGTTGGCGATCTGCGCCTGGAGCAGCTCGGCGGTGGCCAGGGCATCGGTCAGGGCATGGTGGCCCTGGTAGGGGGGCAGGCCGTAGCGCTCGCGGCTGTTGTGCAGGCGAATCGACACCGGCGGCCGCCCCAGCCAGCGGCGAAAGCGCGCCCATGGCGACTGGCGGTGGATCCGCGCCTCCAGGGACATGGTGTCGATCACCGGAAACTTGAACTCCTCCCCGAGCCGGGCCTGGATCGCGGTATTGAAGAAGGGGCGCTCGATATGCCGGAAGTGCACCACCGCCAGGCGCCCGCTGAGTTCGGCCAGGAGCTCATCGAGGATCGCCTCCAGGTCCGGCGCCTCGGCCACCTCGGAGTCGGTGATACGGTGCAGGGCCACCGACTCGCGACTCAGCGGGCGGGTCGGATGTACCACCCAGTAGCGGCGTTCGGCCAGACAGATGCGATTCAGGGTAAAGGGCACCAGGCCGATGCTGACGATGGCATGGCGATTGACGTCCAGCCCCGTAGTCTCCATGTCCAGGGCCACCAGGGTGGCGTCACCGATGGGGGTCTGGGGATCCAGGGTGCCGGCGGCGAAGAAGCGCGCCAGGCGCGGATCCTGGCTACGGGAGGCCCGCGCCCTCAGGTAGTCGGGCCAACGCTGGCGATCGGGCTCGGCCCCGCGCAGGGAGAGCATCGCCTAGCGCCCCCGGGAGGGAATGGGGTAACGGAACTTCATGAACTTCTGGGCATTGCTGAGCACCTGGAAGGCCTCCTTGAGGTTGTGTCGCTCGCTGTCGGAGACATTGCCCGGCTCGATATTGTTGTCCGGCTCCCGCTCCTCCTCGATATCGATCACCTGATGGCGAATGCGCACCATGGCGATGAACTCCAGGGCATAGCGAATCTTGTCACCGGTACCGGCGGCCAGCAGCTGGGTCTTGGCGATATCATCGAGGCGATCGAAGGAGTTCTGGGCCCGGGAGCCGCAGGCCAGGGCATGCACCCGAATCAGGTCCACCAGGGGCGCGGTGCCGCGCCGCTTGAGGTTGATGGAGTTGTTCTGCTTGCCGTCCTTCTCCATCACGAAGGTGCGGAAGAAGCCCAGGGGCGGCGTGCGATTCAGCGCATTGCGGGCCATGGCGGCCAGGAACAGCGGGCTCTTGGCCGCCTTCTCCGCCACCAGGTCCTGGAGCTGCTCGACGAAGGCCTCCTCGCCACAGACGCTGTCCAGGTCGAAGAAGATCGAGCTGTGCAGCAGGTGCTCCGGGTTGGGATTGTCGATCCAGTCGCTGAAGTAGCGTTTCCACACCGCCAGGGGCTGGCGCCACTTGGGGTTGGTGGCCATGATCTCGCCCTTGCAGTAGGTATAACCGCAGGTATCCAGGCCGTCGGAGACCCGCTGAGCCAGGGCCAGGAAGTAGGCGTCGTGCTGCGCCGGGTCGAAGGCGTCGTCGAGCACCAGGGCATTGTCCTGGTCGGTGACGATGCTCTGCTCGTTGCGCGCCATGGAGCCCATGGCCATGAAACAGTAGGGCACCGGCGGCGGCCCCAGTTCTTCCTCGGCCAGCTCCAGCAGGCGCCGGGTAAAGCTGCGCCCGATGGTGGAAAGGGCGCTGCCCACCATCTGGGAATTGGCTCCCTCGTGGACCATGCGCACGAAGGCGGCACGCACGTCCGGCTCCAGCCGCGCCAGCCCCTTGGGGCCCGGCTGGCTGAAGATATTGCTGACCAGGTAGAGGCTCGAATGGGTCTCGTAGCGGATGATATCGGAGAGGTGCAGCACCCCCAGGGGACGCCGGCGATGCAGCACCGGCAGATGGTGCACGTTGTTGCGCAGCATGCTGAGCATCGCCTCGTGCACCGATTCGTCGGACTGGATGGTGATCACCCGCTCGGTGACCACCTGCCCCACCGGGATGCTGGCGCTGAGCCCCTCCGCCAGCACCCGGTTGCGCATGTCCTGGTCGGTGAGGATCCCCACCAGGGTATGGGACGCCCCCTGGCGGTCCTCGAAGGTGCGTCGCGGATCCTCCTCGCCCCCGGGGTCGGCGATCACCAGCACCGAGGAGACGTTCTCCTCGTGCATGCGCCGCGCCGCCTCCTGGATACTGGCCTGCACATCGATCATCAGCGGCTTGCGGGTGAGCAGCTTGCGCACCCGGGTGATCATCATGTCGTTGCTCTTGTGCTGCTCCTCCACCACCGCCTTGAGCCGCGAGCGCCCCAGCTCCACGAAGTCGGCGAAGTGATCGTCCACCTCGCAGAGGCGCTGGAAGATCTCGTCGGGGATAAAGTAGATCAGGGTGTCTTCGATGGCGGTGGCGGGAAAGCGCACCCGATGGTTCCGCAACAGGCTGAACTGGCCGAAGATATCCCCCTCGCCCAGGCAGTTGTAGAGATCGCCGTTGCGGCGATAGATCTCCACGGCGCCGCTGCGGATAAAGAGCAGCTCATGGAGGGGCTCGTCGAGGGTCAGGATCTCGCTGCCGGCCTTGAAGTAGCTGACCTCGACCCGCCCGGCCAGCTCGTCGAGCAGGGCATCGGAGAGCCCATCGAAGGGCGCGAAACGCGCCATATGCTCGCGAATTTCCAGCAGTTCCACTTCCATGGGGCGAGGCCTCCGACAGCAACTCTTGGCCTCTCAGTCTCCAATGGCCCCGGGGCCCTGTAAACCCCCGGCGGCGTTCCGAAAACGACGCCCCTCAAACGCAACGGGGCCGCCCGATGGGCGGCCCCGATGGCATGGCAAGGCCGGTGACCTTATTCGGCCATGCCCTGCACGCGCTCGAGCAGCTCAGGATCCTGCTGAATAGCCTGGCCGATGGCGTTAAAGGTATCGACCTCGAGACCGGAGGCCTCGACTTCCTCGACCATCCGCTCGTTGGCCTCCATGCGAATCTCCTGCTGGGCCGCCTGATCGTCGGCCGCCTGCAGGCGCTGGGTGTACTCCTGAGAAATCACGGCGATCTCCTGGGAGGCATCGGCGAACTGCTGGAGCTGGTCGTCGGAGAAGTTCTGGGCCGCCTGGGCCTGCGGCTGCGCGGGCTGGGTAGCCGGGTCTTCCTGGGCCATGGCGCTGGAAGCGGCCATCAGGCCGGCGCTCAGCAGTGCAGCGGAAAACAGGGCGGTCATGCGTTTCATCCAATACCTCCAAGGAACTTACGGTGTATGCGAAAGGTGTGACGGCCATGATGGCGCGGGGTTCACCACTTTTGTGTAACCCGTTGAAACAGAAAGTCAGAATAAGATTACATGAGTCGCAATATAGCGACAGCATGAGTCATTACCAACCCGGAAACCCTGCCATGAACAGACCAGGGAAAACTCACCAATGGCAAACAAGAATAGATCGCAGCGGAAGACATCGGTCGAAGCCGCAAAAAAGTTCTTCGCAGATCAGCGCGAAGCCACGACATGGCAGATCTCCGGCTTGCTATTGTGGGAGCTTGGCTGTGCCGAGCGATTGGGCGACGAAGTCGCCCTTGGGTACCGGCCTTGATCGCCCTGTGGGCGATCAAGGCGCCTGGCGGCGCCAATCGCGCGGAATCCGCGCTCCCACTGGACGGAGGGAGCTGGTGTTGTGGGAGTTCGGCTGTGCCGAACGATTGCGCCGGCAGGCGCCCTTGCTTCGTCAGAGCGATTGGGCGACGAAGTCGCCCTTGGGTACCGGCCTTGATCGCCCTGTGGGCGATCAAGGCGCCTGGCGGCGCCAATCGCGCGGAATCCGCGCTCCCACTGGGCGGAGGGAGCTGGTGTTGTGGGAGTTCGGCTGTGCCGAACGATTGCGCCGGCAGGCGCCCTTGCTTCGTCACCCAAGGATCGCCCTTCGGGCAATATCGCGCGGAACTGGAGCGCCGGACCGCCGCGCTCCCACGGAAACCGCGGTGGCGGCTTGAGGGGCAACATAGAATCTCCCACTATGTTATTCACGCCAGAGTGCGATGGACCAAAAAAAGCCCCCGGCGGAATTTCCGCCGGGGGCCCGGGAGGGTGAGACTAGCTCGTCTTAGCGCAGCACGCCTTCCTCATTGAGCAGCTTGAGGATCGCCTCGGCGCCCTGCTCCGCCGAGACGCCTTCCAGCACCTGGCCGCTGCCGCCCTCCGCCTTGGCGGCGGCGGCCTTGAAGCGATCCCGGGCCGAGGCGGCCTTGACGATCTTCAGGCGCTTGGGGCGCTTACGGGCCGGGGCCAGCCGCCACTCGGCCAGCTCCCGATCGGGCTCGGCGGGGACCGAGGTCGCCTCGAGCTCGGCCCGGCGGGCCGGGCCGAAGGCGCTCTGGCGCGCCACCGGGGCCGCCGCATCCACGCTGACGATGGCCGGCAGGCGTACCTTGAGGCGCCGCCGCTGGCCCCGGGGCAGGGCCTGCAACAGGGTCGCCACGCCGTTCTCGACCTTTTCCACCGCGGCCAGGCCATTGACCAGCGGCCAGCCCAGGCGCTCGGCCAGGGCATAGGGCAAGAGTCCCGAGCCTTCGCCACGCTCCGCCCGAGCGCCGGTGATCACCAGCTGCGGCGGCGCCGCGGCCAGGTGCTCGGCCAGGGCCGGGATGGCATCGCTGCCCTCGGCCTGCTCCAGCAGCGTCAGGCTCTCCAGCCCCATGCCCAGGTAGCCGCGCAGCGCCGCTTCGCTCTCCTCGCCGCGCGGGCCGGCATGCAACAGGCTGACCCGGCTGCCGGGCAGCTGGCGCTCCAGGCCCAGGGCCAGCTCCAGGCCCCGGGCATCCTGATCGGCGCGGCGGGCGCGCCCGGTGATGGGGTGGCGACCCACCGAGACCAGTACCGCCACCTCGACTCCCTGCTGTTCAGGCCGCATCGCGCTGCCCTCCTCGCTGCTGTTCCACCTTGGCCACCAGGGCGGCGAGGATCTCGCCGCTGTCGCCGATCACCGCCAGGTCGGCGCGCTTGATCATGTCGCATCCGGGGTCGAGGTTGATGGCCACCACCTTGTCGCAGCTCTGGATGCCCTGCAGGTGCTGGATGGCCCCACTGATGCCCACCGCCAGGTAGACCCGGGCGGTGACCCAGGTGCCGGTGGCCCCCACCTGACGGTCCCGTGCCATAAAGCCGTCGTCCACCGCCACGCGGGAGGCACCCTCGGTGGCCCCCAGCACCCTGGCGGCATGATGGAAGCCGTCCCAATCCTTGACGCCGTTGCCGGCGGAGACGATGAACTCCGCCTCGGCGAGCGCCACCCCGGCGGGATCCACCGCCACCTGGCCCAGGTCCTCGATCCGCGAGAAGGCGCTGGGAATCGCCTCCGCCAGGCTCAGCGGCTCGGCGGCATGACGGGTCTCGTCCACCGGCTCGGCGCACTCGGCCAGGGCCAGAGCGACCCGCGGCAGGGGGCGCTGGATATCCAGGCTCTCCGCCGCGCCGCGGGCGGTGCAGCCCCAGCCCAGCGGTGCCTCGCCATCGGCCTCGATCTGCCAGACGCCGGTGGCGGGGCGCTCGCCCAGGCGCAGCGCCAGGCGCCGCCCCAGGTCGGCCCCGCCCAGGGGCGAGTCGGGCAGCAGCCAGTGACGCGGCGCCAGCTCCCGCTCCACGGCGGAGAGCGCCGCCAGCCGCGCCTCGGGGGCGAAGCCGGCGTAGGCGTCGTCATCGAGGTGCAGCAGGCGATCGATGCCCGCCTCGCCGAAGCCCTCCTCCTTGTGCTCGCCGAAGACCACGGCCAGCACGGCGCCGGGGCGCTCGGGGTCGGCATCGGCCAGGCGCCGGGCCAGGCCCAGCAGGTCCTTGTCGTGGCCGGAGAGGCGACCGCCGGAGAGTTCCGGCACCACCGCCACCAGGAAGGCCGGGGCCTCGATGGTGACGTCGCGACGGCTGTCCTGGGCCGCCTGGCGAGCCCCACCCGCGGCCTGGCCGCCCTGCTGGGCGCCGCTGCGGTCGATGCGCTTGACGCCATTGGGGCCGATAAAGCCGATGGCATGGGGGTTCTTGCGAATCACCCCGTTGGGCCCCATCCACTCTACCGCGGCAGTTCCCTGCCCCAGTTCGGCCAGGACATCCAGATGCTCGGGATGCAGGCGGTTACGGGCGATCCACTCGCGGCGTGGATCGCGGCGACGAATCTCGCTCATCAGATCACCTCCTCGGCCTGGGGCCGGTGGGTCGCGCCGGCGGCGGGACGCGCCACCAGGGCATCGGCCACCAGCTCGGCGATATCGCGCACCTCGGCGGTGGCATCCACCACCCCCTCCAGCATGGCGGTGCACTGGGGACAGCCCACCGCTACCAGCTCGGCGCCGCTCTCCTTGACGTCGTTCATGCGCATATCGGGAATCCGCCGCTCGCCGGGAATATCGGTGATCGGCGCCCCGCCGCCACCGCCGCAGCAGCGCGAGCGGAAACCGGAGCGTTCCATCTCCTTGACCTCGATGCCCAGCGCCTTGAGCACGTTGCGCGGCGCCTCGTACTCGCCGTTGTAGCGGCCGAGATAGCAGGGGTCGTGATAGGTGACGTTGCCGCCCTTCCAGGGTGCGAAGGCCAGCCGGCCGGCGTCGTACAGCTCGGCGATAAAGGTGCTGTGGTGGCGCACCTCGTAGTTGCCGCCCAGCTCGCCGTACTCGTTGCCCAGCACATGGAAGCTGTGGGGGTCACAGGTGACGATGCGCTGGAAGCGGTACTGGGCCAGGGTGGCGATATTGCGCTTGGCCAGGGACTGGAAGGTCGCCTCGTCGCCCAGGCGCCGCGCCACGTCGCCGCTGTCGCGCTCCTCGTTGCCCAGCACCGCGAACTCCACCTCGGCGGCACGCAGCACCTTGACCAGGGAGCGCAGGGTGCGCTGGTTGCGCATATCGAAGGCCCCGTCGCCCAGCCACAGCAGCACCTCGGCCTGCTTGACGTCGGCCATCAGCGGCAGGTTGAGGTCCGCCGCCCAGTGCAACCGCGCGCCCGGATCGAAGCCGCCGGGGTTGTCGGTGGCGATCAGGTTGTCGAGCACCTCGGCGCCCTTGTTGGGGGTCTGGCCCCGCTCCAGGGTCAGGTGGCGGCGCATATCGACGATGGCGTCCACGTGCTCGATCATCATCGGGCACTCTTCCACGCAGGCGCGGCAGGTGGTGCAGGACCACAGGGTCTCGGCGTCCACCAGAGCCTTGCCCTCACGCGCCACGATGGGCCCGTGGGGGGTGCCGTGGTGCTCGCCCACCGGCTTGCCGGGGTAGGGGCTGCCGGCGTAGTTGGCATCGCTGCCCCCGGCCAGGCCCACCACCATGTCCTGGATCAGCTTCTTGGGGTTGAGCGGCTGGCCGGCGGCGAAGGCCGGGCACACCGCCTCGCAACGCCCGCACTGCACGCAGGCATCGAAGCCGAGCAGCTGGTTCCAGGTGAAGTCGGCGGGCTTCTCGACGCCCAGCGGCGCCGCCTCGTCGTCCAGGTCCAGTGCCTTGAGGCCGGTGGAGCGGTTGCCCTCACCGAAGCGCTCGGCGCGGCGGTGGAAGGCCAGGTGCAGGGCGCCGGCGAAGGCGTGTTTCATGGGCCCGCCCCAGGTCATGCCGAAGACCATCTCGCCCAGGCCCCAGACCACCACGGCGGCCAGCAGCAGCGCCAGCAGCCAGTGGCCGAAGTCGGCGGGCAGCAGGCCCACCGCCGGCAGGGTGATGGCGAAAACGCTCAGGGAGAAGGCCATCAGGCTCTTGGGCAGGCGCATCCAGGGGCCCTTGGAGAGCCGCGCGGGCGGGTTGCGGCGGCGCCGGGCCACGAACAGGCTGCCCACGAACATGGTGGCGCTGGCCGCCAGCAGCAGCCAGCCCAGCACGCCCTGGGCCAGGCCCAGGCCATGCACCAGGATCATCAGCACGGCGGCGGCCACGAAGCCACCGGCGGTGGCCACGTGGGTATTGGACATCACCTTGTCGCGCCCCACCACATGGTGCAGATCGACCAGGTAGCGGCGCGGCATGGCCGCCAGGCCCTTGAGCAGCGGCACGGCGGAGGGCCGCCCCTGGCGCCACAGGCGGACACGCCGCCAGGCGCCGATCACCGCCAGGCCCAGGGCGGCGAAGATCAGGATCGGCAAGAGCGTCTCGAGCATGGTACTCACCTCATCGATAGTGGTACGGCCATGGCAGGCGTCCGGTGGTGCGGTGGCTCAGCGCCTTCGCGGCCGTGCCGAGGAGCCGGCGATGCGGCGCGATCCTGCCGAAGGGACTCGGCAGAGACGCGGGGGGCCAGGGAAGGCCCTTCCGCGTCGTGATCGCTGGCCCGCAAGCCAGGCCCTCGGGGTTTCATGGCCGGGCGGCCCGGGAGCCGCCCACCGGACGACAAGCGCCGTCAGAAGTCCTTGCAGATCCGCAGGGCGTCGTAGATGGCCGCGTGGGTGTTACGCGGCGCCGTGCAGTCGCCCAGGCGGAACAGCAGGAAGCCGTCCCCCGCCTCGCTCAGGCAGGGCTGGGGCTGAATGGCGTAGAGCGCCTCCAGGTCCACCTGCCCCTTGTTGCGGGACTGCTCCTTGAGGGCGTAGTAGAGGCCCTCGTCGGGACGCACGCCGTTCTCCACCACCACCTGGTCGACCACGCGCTCTTCCAGGGCACCGGTGTACTCGTTCTCGAGTACCGCCACCAGGCCATCGCCCTCCCGGTAGACCTTATGCAGCAGCAGGTCGGAGGACATGATCACCTCCTTCTCATAGAGGCTGCGGTAGTAGGTCGGGAAGGTGGTGCCGCCCACCGCGGCGCCGGGCTTGATGTCGTCGGTGACGATCTCGACCTTGGCGCCCTTGTCGGCCAGGTAGTCCGCCGCCGAGAGCCCGGAGAACTCGCAGATGGTGTCGTAGATCAGCACGTTCTTGCCCGGGGCGACCTTGCCGGACAGCACGTCCCAGGTGCTGACCACCAGGCTCTCCTCGGGATTCTCGGAGTAGCCCCACTGCGGGTCCTGCTCCAGGAAGGGATGACCGCCGGTGGCCAGCACCACGATATCCGGGCGCAGGTCGAGCAGGGTCGCCTCGTCGGCGCGGGTGCCCAGGCGCAGGTCGACGTTCAAGCGCGCCAGCTCCAGCTGATACCAGCGGGTGATGCCGGCGATCTGGTCGCGCTGCGGGGCCTGGGCGGCGATGGTGATCTGCCCGCCGAGCGCCTCGGCGGCCTCGAACAGGGTCACCTCATGGCCGCGCTCGGCGGCGACGCGAGCCGCCTCCATGCCGCCGGGGCCACCGCCCACCACCACGACCTTGCGCTTGGGCCCTTCGCTCTTCTCGATGATATGCGGCAGGCCCATGTACTCGCGGGAGGTGGCGGCGTTCTGGATGCACAGCACGTCGAGGCCCTGGTACTGGCGGTCGATGCAGTAGTTGGCGCCCACGCACTGCTTGATCTGGTCCACCTGGCCCATCTTGATCTTGGCGATCAGGTGCGGGTCGGCGATATGCGCCCGGGTCATGCCCACCAGGTCCACGTAACCGCCTTCCAGGATGCGCTGGGCCTGGTTGGGGTCCTTGATATTCTGGGCGTGGATCACCGGCACGCTGACCACTTCCTTGATGCCCGCCGCCAGGTGCAGGAAGGGCTCCGGCGGGTAGGACATGTTGGGAATGACGTTGGCCAGGGTGTTATGGGTGTCGCAGCCGGAGCCGACCACGCCGAAGAAGTCCACCTGGCCGGTGGCATCGTAGTAGGCGGCGATCTGCTTCATGTCGTCGTGGGACAGGCCGTCCGGGTGGAACTCGTCACCGCAGATGCGCATGCCCACCACGAAGTCGTCGCCGACCTCGGCGCGCACCGCCTTGAGCACCTCCATGCCGAAACGCATGCGGTTCTCGAAGCTGCCGCCCCACTGGTCTTCGCGCTTGTTGACCCGCGGGCTCCAGAACTGGTCGATCAGGTGCTGGTGCACGGCGGACAGCTCGACGCCGTCGAGGCCGCCTTCCTTGGCCCGGCGCGCGGCCTGGGCGAAGTCACCGATGATGCGCCAGATCTCCTCCTCCTCGATGGTCTTGCAGGTGGAGCGGTGCACCGGCTCGCGGATGCCGGAGGGCGACAGCAGGGTCGACCAGTCGTAGCCGTCCCAGCGTGAGCGGCGCCCCATATGGGTGATCTGGATCATGATCTTGCCGCCGTGCTTGTGCACGGCATCGGCGAGGTTCTGGAAGTGCGGAATGATCCGGTCGGTGGAGAGGTTCACCGAGCTCCACCAGCCCTGGGGGCTGTCGATGGAGACCACCGAGGAGCCGCCGCAGATGCACAGGCCGCAGCCGCCCTTGGCCTTCTCTTCGTAGTACTTGACGTAACGGTCGGTGGTCATGCCGCCGTCGGTGGCATGCACCTCGGCGTGGGCGGTGCTGACGACCCGGTTACGGATGGTGAGCTTGCCGATTTCGATCGGCTGGAAGATCGCGTCGAATGCCATGGTTCTCTCTCCTCGTTCCCGGGACTTAGCGGGCGGCGCCGGTCAGCGGCTTGGTCTCGAAATAGCCCACCTCGCAGCCTTCTTCGGCGGCGCTCTGGGTCTGCTCGGCGACGGTACGCAGGTCACTGCCGCGGGCGGCGAGGATCTGGTCCATGGCGCCGGCGAACCAGCCGGTGAACATGTACTCGACCTTGCGACCCACCTTGCCCAACTGGTAGACGAAGGCGCTGTGCTCCAGGCGCACCCGACAGGTGCCGGCATCCAGGTCGATGGCTTCGGTGATGAAATGGCCCCAGCCGCGCTGGGAGAGGCGCTTCATGTAATGCTCGAAGACGTCCACGCCCTCGAGGCCATGGCACTCGGCCTCCTTCTCGCACCAGTGCCAGGCGCTCTTGTAGCCGGCGTGGTAGAGAATCTCGGCGTACTTCTCGGCGCCCAGCGCCTCCTCCACGGCCACATGGTTGTTGATGAAGAAGTGGCGCGGCACATAGAGCATGGGCAGGGCATCGGTGGTCCAGACGCCGGTTTCGCTATCCACTTCAATGGGCAGTTCGGGGGCCATCTTGGTCACGGGCGTTATCCTCTCGATCGTTGTTCTTGGCACTAGTGTTCGGTGTCGAAAAATCGCGTGGGGGCGGCGGTCAGGCGCCCCAGACGTCCTTGAGGACGCGGACCCAGTTGTCGCCCATGATCTTGCGGGTCTGGGACTCGCTGAAGCCGCGCTTCAGCAGCGCCTCGGTGAGGTTGGGGAACTCGCCGATGGTGCGGATGCCCTCGGGGTTGATGATCTTGCCGAAGTTGGTCAGGCGGCGGGCGTAGCCCTTGTCATGGGTCAGCCACTCGAAGAAGTTCTTGTCGTGGCCCTGGGTGAAGTCGGTACCGATGCCGATGGCGTCTTCGCCGACGATATTCATCACGTACTCGATGGCCTCGACGTAGTCATCGACGGTGGCGTCGACGCCGGCGCGCAGGAAGGGGGTGAACATGGTCACGCCGACGAAGCCGCCGTGGTCGGCGATGAACTTCAGCTCCTCGTCGGACTTGTTGCGCGGGTGCTCCTTGAGCCCGGAGGGCAGGCAGTGGGAGTAGCAGACCGGCTTCTGGGACTCGAGGATCACCTCGGTGGAGGTCTTCTCGCCCACGTGGGAGAGGTCACACATGATGCCGACGCGGTTCATCTCGGCGACGATCTCGCGGCCGAAGCCGGAGAGGCCGCCATCGCGCTCGTAGCAGCCGGTGCCCACCAGGTTCTGGGTGTTGTAGCACATCTGCACCACGCCCACGCCCAGCTGCTTGAAGATCTCGACGTAGCCGATCTGGTCCTCGAAGGCGTGGGCGTTCTGGAAGCCGTAGATGATGCCGGTCTTGCCCTCTTCCTTGGCCCGGGTGATGTCCGCGGTGGTGCGCACCGGAAGCACCAGGTCGTCGCACTCGGCCATCAGCTGGTTGGACTTGACGATATTATCGACGGTGGCCTGGAAGCCCTCCCATACCGAGACGGTGCAGTTGGCGGCAGTGAGACCGCCACGACGCATGTCCTCGAAAAGCTCACGGTTCCATTTGGCGATGATCAGGCCGTCGATAACGATGGCGTCGTCGTGCAGTTCGCGGGGGGTCATGGGAGGTACTCCGGCATTGTCGTTGACTTGCCGGCAGCATAGCGCCGCCCCCCTCCCCCCCGGCGCTTGGAAGCGACCGGCAAAATTCCAAAAACGTCAGAGGTGTCGCAATCGCGATAAAGGTCTATTGGAAGCCCTGGTGACCACGAGTTTTGTGGGAGATTCTATGTTGCCCCTCAAGCTGCCACCTTGGTTTCCGTGGGAGATTCTATGTTGCCCCTCAAGCCGTCACCGCGGTCGGGGGGCGATACTCCACCTCATGCTTCATCAGCGCAAAGGCGATACGAGCCAGCTTCCGGGCGATGATCACCAGTGCTTGGGTTTTCTTGAGTCCGCGGGCCAGATAGCCCTGATAGGCCGCTTGCCAAGCCGGCTGACGGCTGGCGGCCATCGCCGCGTTGTGCAGCAGACGACGCACCTCCGGATCGCCTTGCTTGGTCAGCTTGCGCCGCCCACGTTGTCTTCCCGAGTCACGCACGCGGACATCCAGCCCCAGGAAGGCCACGAAGGCATCACTGTGACGAAACTCCCCGCGCAGGAAGGCCATCACCAGGGCCGTCGCCGTCAGAGAGCCAACCCCCTCCATGGCCTGGCAACGGGCGACGTGCTGGCTGAGCCCTGCCTCGCGAACGATGGCCCGCAGGCGGGCCTGGATGACCTGGTCGATGCGCGTCAGTTGGGCGACCAAGCGCTTGAGCGGAGCCTTCAATTCCGGTAATTCGGCGCAGCTCTGCTGAATCGCCACCCGGGCCCTGACGAGGGTGGCGCGGCGGCGCAGCAGGGTCTGTAGCGCCCGGTAGGCGGGCGGTGGCGGGGTCCAGGGCCGCAGAGCTTCTTGCTCGCGACTGAGGTAGCGGGCCAGCAGACGGGCATCGCTGCTGTCGGTCTTGGCGCGGCCGCCAATGCCTTGCCGGTAATGATTGAGTTGGTAGCCATCGATGACGTAGACCGTATGGCCGTACTGATACGCCAATTTGATCAGCAACACGTGATAGGTACCGGTGGCCTCGATGGCGATGGTGCAGTGAGCGGGTAGATGACGCAGCCAGCCGTTGATGCTGGCCTGGTTATTCTCCAGCACTTCCTCGGTGTCGGTATCCTGCCGATAGATCACCAGTTCGTCTTTGGCGACATCGATGCCGATGATGGTCTGGATTGTCATCTCTCGCCCTCCACGCTAGGTTGAAAAGGCTTGTCGGGGTGCACCCAAGCGCTGGCTTGCCAAGATCGTCGGTCTGAGGGGCGCTCAGCCGATGGATTCCTTATCGGCGCTTGGTGGGTGGGGTGGGGCCATGTCTCCCACTGTCTGTGCCCGACCAGGGCCAGATGCGCGGCTCGTCCCTCCACCCCGACAAGCCTTCTCACTATTGCCCGTTCTGGGTCTCCTTCAAACATACAAGCGCGGATTCCGCGCGATATCGCCCGAAGGGCGATCCGGAAGCTATCAAGGCGCCTGCGGCGCCAAATCGTCCGGGGAACCCGGACTCCCACAATAGGCTGGGTGGCTACGGGTGTTGTGGGAGCCTGCTTCAGCAGGCGATTGATGGGTTGCCAAGGCCAAATCGCCGAGACGTCGGACCGCGGCTAAAGCCAGCTCTTACAGGGTGGGAGCGCCTAATACAGCCGTTCCAGGTAGGCGGCCCCGCCCAGGTTGCGCATCTGCTGGCGGATCCAGGTGGCGCGCTGGGCGACCTGGGCCGAGGGGCGCGCCGCGTTGCGGCCCCGGGGGTTGGGCAGGATGGCGGCCAGCAGGCTGGCCTGGTGCGGCGAGAGCCCGGCCGCGGAGACGCCGAAGTAGTGCTGGGCGGCGGCCTCCAGGCCGAACACCCCGGTGTCCCACTCGGCGATATTGAGATAGACCTCGAGGATGCGCTCCTTGGGCCAGAGCGCCTCGATCAGCAGGGTGAACCAGGCCTCCAGCCCCTTGCGCGCCCAGCTGCGGCCGCTCCACAGGAAGAGGTTCTTGGCGGTCTGCTGGCTGAGGGTGCTGGCACCGCGCAGGCGGGCGCCGTTGCGGCTGGCCTCCCAGGCGCGGCGCAGCTCCACCAGGTCGAAGCCGCGGTGCACGGGGAAGCGCTGATCCTCGGCGGCGATCACCGCCAGCTTGGCGTGATCGGAGAGCTCGCCCCAGGGGCGCCACTGCTGCTCGATGGAAATCGGCTCCCGGGCGATCCACGACTGCACCTTGCGCTCCACCATCACCATGGAGCCGAACACCGGCACCACCCGAAACAGCAGCACCAGCAGCACCGAGACGGCGACGAAGCCGAGCAGGGCGAGCAGCAGCAAACGGGTCAGGCGGCGAAGCCAGTCGGCGAGCATGGCGGGTCTCATCGAAAAACAGGCGCCCAGTATACGGCAAAGCCGCGCCCCGATAAGGGGCGCGGCTTAACGCTGACGGTTTCGCGAAGGGATGGGTTACAGGGGCACGCTGGCGTAGGTGGGCTCGCCCTGAGCCTGGGCCAGTGCCAGCACGGCGCTGGAGACCGGCGCGTCGACACCCTCGCCCTGGGCCATGCCGGCCAGGGCCGCGGAGCGCAGGGGTTCGGCGGCCGGGGCCCGGGAGCCGATGCCCAGGCGCTCGTCCCGGGGCGGGATACCGAAGTACTCCCGGTAGCACTTGGAGAAGTGCGGGGTGGAGACGAAGCCGCAGGCGGAGGCCACCTCGATGATCGACATCGGGGTCTGCTTGAGCAGCTGGCGGGCCCGGGTCAGGCGCAGCTTGAGGTAGTAGCGGGACGGCGAGCAGTGCAGGTACTTCTGGAACAGCCGCTCCAGCTGGCGCCGAGAGACGTCCACGTAGTGGGCCAGCTCGTCGAGGCCGATGGGCTCCTCCAGGTTGGCCTCCATCAGGGCGACGATCTCCAGCAGCTTGGGCTGGGTGGTGCCCAGCACATGCTTGAGGGGCACCCGCTGCTGGTCCTGCTCGCCGCGCACCCGGTCATAGATGAACATCTCGGAGATGCCCGCGGAGAGCTCGCGACCATGGTCGCGGCCGATCAGGTTGAGCATCATGTCCAGCGGCGCGGTGCCGCCGGAAGAGGTGGCCCGGTCGCGGTCGATGGAGAACAGCCGGGTGGTCAGGGCCACCCGCGGGAAGGCCTCCTGCATGGCGGCCAGGCACTCCCAGTGGATGCTGCTCTCGTAGCCGTCGAGCAGGCCGGCGCGGGCCAGGGCCCAGCTGCCGGTGCACACCGCGCCCAGGCGCCGGGACTGTCGGGCCTGGCCCTGCAGCCAGGCGATATGCTCGCGCTGCACGCTGCGGCTGGGGCCGATGCCGCCACAGACGATCACCATGTCGAGTGCCAGGGGCATATTGGTGGCGGCATCCGGGGTGACCTGGAGGCCGTCGCTGGCGCGCACCGGGGCGCCATCCAGACTCAGGGTGTACCAGCGGTAAAGCTCGCGACCGGCCAGCTGATTGGCCATGCGCAGCGGCTCGATGGCCGAGGCCAGGGAAATCAGGGTGAAGTTGTCCAGCAGCAGGAAGCCGAGGGTCTGGGGGGTGCTGGTGGAAACGGGGGTGCTGGTAGTCATGGTCGAGTCTCCTCTGCCCGGTGGGCCCGACGATCGTCATGGCGATCGTTTTATGCTTGTGTCGAGTCGTTCGGCAGTAGCCCCGAATGCGCCATGGGTGTCGCGTATAGGCAAGCCTTGCGTGAAATGTACCTCCTGTGTCGCGTACTGACATGACAAATTTGGCTATCAGGAAGCAATAGGTTATTGCACTCAGACAATAACGTCGTTTTTGGATAAACCGGCGTCGCTGACGTGCTCAGCACTCCCTTTGTGGGAGCGCGGCGGTCCGGCGCTCCGGTTCCGCGCGATATCGCCCGCAGGGCGATCCTTGGGTGGCGAAGCAAGGGCGCCTGCCGGCGCCAATCGTTCGGCACAGCCGAACTCCCACAACACCAGCTCCCTCCACCCCGACAAGCCTTCTCACTATTGCCCGTTCTGAGTCCCCTTCAAACATACAAGCGCGGCGGTCCAGCGCTCCGGTTCCGCCGGTCCGACGTCTAGGCGATTTGGCGCCGCAGGCGCCCCTGGGCAGCCACCCACAAAAAAGCGCCGCACAAGGCGACGCCGGTAGGGAAAGCAAGGATCCCGCAACAACCACTCAGCTCTTCTTGTGCAGCTTCTCCGCGTGGTAGCGCAGGTGGTCGTCGATAAAGCTGGCGATAAAGAAGTAGCTATGGTCATAGCCCGGGTGACGGCGCAGGGTCAGCGGGTGGTCATGCTCGGCGCACACCGCCTCCAGGCGCTCCGGCTTGAGCTGCTCCTCCAGGAAGTTATCCGCCTCGCCCTGGTCGATAAACAGCGGCTGGCGCGAGGCGCCCTTGGCCACCAGCTCACAGGCGTCGTACTGGGTCCAGCTGCCCGCGTCGTCGCCCAGGTAGCCCTGGAAGGCCTTCTGCCCCCAGGGGCAGGCGCTGGGATTGACGATGGGCGAGAAGGCCGACACCGAGCGGAAGCGCCCCGGGTGGCGCAGCGCCAGGATCAAGGCGCCATGGCCGCCCATGGAGTGGCCGCTGATCGACTCGCGGCCATTGACCGGGAAGTGCTGACGTACCACCGAGGGCAGCTCGTCGGCCACATAGTCGTACATGCGGTAGTGGCTCTTCCACGGCGCCTGGGTGGCGTTGACATAGAAGCCGGCGCCGGAGCCGAAGTCGTAGCTGTCGTGCTCGCCGGGCAGGTCGGTGCCCCGCGGGCTGGTGTCCGGGCAGACGATGGCGATGCCCAGCTCCGCGGCCAGGCGCTGGGCGCCGGCCTTCTGCATGAAGTTCTCGTCGGTGCAGGTCAGCCCCGACAGCCACCACAGCAGCGGCACCCGCTCGCTCTCCGCCTGGGGCGGCAGGTAGATCGCGAAGATCATCTCGCAATCCAGCGCCCGGGAGCGATGCTTGTAGCGCTTGATCCAGCCGCCGAAGCTCTTGGTGGCCGACACCAGTTCCAGGCTTTCAGACATGGTCATCCGCAATCTCCTTGGGCCCCGCCGTAGCGGGGCCGCCTCTCGAATAAAGTCGCCTTAGAAGTGGAGTACGCTACGGATGCTCTTGCCCGCGTGCAACAGATCGAAGGCCTCGTTGATCTTCTCGAAGGGCATATCCTGAGTGATGAACTCGTCGATCTTGAGCTCGCCGTTCATATAGCGGTCCACGTAGCCCGGCAGCTCGCTGCGGCCCTTGACGCCACCAAAGGCGGAGCCCTTCCAGACCCGGCCGGTGACCAGCTGGAACGGACGGGTGGAGATCTCCTCGCCGGCACCGGCCACGCCGATGATGATCGACTCGCCCCAGCCCTTGTGGCAGCACTCCAAGGCCGAGCGCATCACGTTGACGTTGCCGATGCACTCGAAGGAGTAGTCGACGCCGCCATCGGTCAGGTCGACGATCACCTGCTGGATGGGATCAGAGTAGTCCTTGGGATTGACGAAGTCGGTGGCGCCGAACTGGCGGGCCAGCTCGAACTTGTCCGGGTTGATGTCGATGGCGATGATGCGGCTGGCCTTGGCCATCTGCGCGCCCTGGATCACCGCCAGGCCGATGGCGCCGAGGCCGAACACCGCCACGGTGGCGCCCGGCTCGACCTTGGCGGTGTTGAGCACGGCACCGATACCGGTGGTCACGCCGCAGCCCAGCAGGCAGATCTTGTCCAGCGGCGCCTCCTTGGAGACCTTGGCCAGGGAGACCTCGGGCAGCACGGTGTATTCGCTGAAGGTGGAGCAGCCCATGTAGTGGTGCAGGGTCTTGCCCTCGAAGGAGAAGCGCGAGGTGCCGTCCGGCATCAGGCCCTGGCCCTGGGTGGCGCGCACCGACTGGCAGAGGTTGGTCTTGCCGGAGAGGCAGAACTTGCACTTGCCGCACTCGGCGGTATAGAGCGGGATGACATGGTCGCCCGGCTGCAGGCTGGTGACGCCCTCGCCCACCGCCTCGACCACGCCGGCGCCCTCATGGCCCAGCACCGAGGGGAAGAGCCCTTCCGGATCGGCGCCGGAGAGGGTAAAGGCATCGGTATGACAGACGCTGGTGGCCACCATACGCACCAGCACCTCGCCGGCCTTGGGGCCCTCCACGTCGATTTCGACCAATTCCAACGGCTTGCCGGCTTCCAGGGCAATAGCGGCACGTGATTTCATAGCGGTTCCTCGACAGCGAGTGACACGGTAAAAGGGCGCCAGTTTTCTTACTGAACCTAGGTTGGCGCCGAATACCTGCAGTCTAGGCGATGGGTCGCTGGCGGATAAATCGGGTCACCGACACAAGATTATTGTTACTGGGCAACAATCAACCAAGGGGTCGTCCACCATGCAACGTTGGGACCGTATCGAAGCCTTCATCGAGGTGGTGCGCCTGGGCACCTTCTCGGCGGCGGCGCGCCACCTCCAGGTCTCCAACTCCCATGTCAGCCGCCTGGTGGGCCAGCTCGAGAACCAGTTGGGCACCCAGCTGCTCTACCGCACCACCCGGCAGATCCGCCTCACCGATGCCGGCGCCCTCTACTACGAACACTGCCGCCACCTCTTCGACGGCTTCCGCGAGGCCGAGGCGGCGATCACCGACTTCCAGGCCCGCCCCAAGGGGGTGCTCAAGCTGACCGCCGCCACCACCTTCGGCGAGCGCTTCGTGGCGCCCCTGGTCAACGACTTCCAGCGCCTGCACCCGCAACTGGAGGTGCAGATGCACTTCACCAACCGCCAAGTGGAGCTGATCGACGAGGGCTACGATATCGCCGTGCGCATGGGGGTGCTCAAGGACTCGACGCTGATCGCCCGGCGCCTGTGCGAACGCCGCGAATACGTGGTGGGCTCCCGGGCCTACTTCGAACAGGTCTCGCGCCCGCATAGCCTGGCCGAGCTAAGCAACCACCGCTGCCTGGTCGGCAGCCGCGACTCCTGGCTGTTCGAGGTGGAAGGCGTGCGCCGGGAAATTCGCGTGCAGGGCAAGTGGCGGGCCGACTCCGGCCCCGCCCTGCTGGACGCCGCCCTCAAGGGGCTGGGCCTGGCCCAACTGCCCGACTACTACGTGGAGGAGTACCTGGCCAGCGGCGAGCTGATCCCGGTGCTGGACACCTTCCGCCACCGGGACACCGCCGTCTGGGCGGTCTACCCCCGCCACCGCCACCTCTCCCCCAAGGTGCGGCAGTTTGTCGATCATCTGGTGGCGTATTTGCCCGGGAGCTTGCCAAGGCGAAGGGAGATGGGGGTGGAGGTTTGATGCCCACAGCGAGGCCATATCTGTTAGGTGAATACCGTCACTCTACAGGCAGGGTTTTGATACAGCCTCAACGATAGAGCTAACAGGCGCGCCGACTAGGCGTGTCCGTGTTGAGCGACTTGTTGGGTGTAGCCATCATATTTCTCAAGCGAATAAACATTTAATCGGTTTGGGTTTGTGGCGGCGAGGATCGCAAAAGCTAGTGCGAAACAGGAAATTCCTGCCAAAATGACAAAGAAATTATTTTTTGTTTGTTTCCAATATTTAGCAAGCAGTACTGGATAGCCAACAACCCAAAATAGCAGAACAAGGATGAACAGACCTTTATGTGCTCGCCATGCGATAATAAATGACCAAATATACCCGGCGGCTAACAAGGCAATGCTTATCCAAGTGACTATATCGCCAATTTCTCTAAGCATTGTGCCCTCCTTTTTGTGACACCCAACGAGGCTGTAGCAAAAGGCACGAGCCTTTCAAAAGCCTCGAATTGATCAATTTTTGCACTGATTTTCGTGCTCTCTCGTAAAATCCAGACCAGTTCTCATCAGAAGCTCGACCAGATTTCGCGTACGGGCGCGACCATCTGAAGCACATGGACTTTTGCTACAGCCTCAACGAGGCTGTAGAAAAAACCATTTCCGGCCATCCTACACCCTTCCTATTAATTCAAATCTTCCGGCATAGCGTCCGGCCCATCATTCATGAATCACGCCACTGATGCCGATGATGATCTCTATCATCCCCTCTATCGGTAGCGCCCTGACAGACACCTTCCTCCGCCTCATCACGCTGCCAACCTGCCGTAATTCACCAGCTTCTCAATATTATGTACCAGGCAGTATAGCTGCCATTGCCCCTGGACCTTTTTCCGGCCTCTCAGGCTAAATCGATCAAGTCCCTTGTTCGTACCGATGTTGCCAAACACCGGCTCCACCACCGACATTCGGTGGCTATAGACCTCTTTGCCATACTGACTGTCCACCCGGTGTTTCATCCAATCAGTGTAGCTAGGCAAGCCTTTATTCTCGATGGTGAATGATACCTGCCGACCCGCTCCGTTGCGGTGGTCCGCCGAGGCTGGGTTATGCATGCACTGATGTTTCTTCAGGCAGTGACGGCACTGCAGCAGGCGGCCCTCAAAGTGAGCCCGGTTCTTTCCGTTCTCGGCCTCCCGCAGCCCCCGGTAGGTGAGGGACTCACCGGCCGGACAGATGCAGGTCATCGACACGAGATCGAACTGGAACTCACTGGCCGGAATAATCGACTTCTGAGTAGAGGACCGGCTGTCCTGATGACGTTTCCCGTATTTGGCTTTCTGGGCGCTGAATTTGGGGTCGCGACTACGAAACCGGTTGTCGGGAATGTAGCCATTGATCTGCTGTTCGTGCAGGTAGCGCATGTTGGCTTCGTTGGCGAAGCCAGTATCGGCCGTCACCACGGTGCCGTCCTGGTAGATGCTCGGGCTGATGCCCAGCCGGCGGTAACGCTGCGCGATGCTTTCCAGCACCGGCTTGAGCGTATGGTGCTCCTGGCCTTCGCCAAAGGCCTGGGCATCGATGATGATCTGGTGTTTCTTGTCGACTGCCGCTACCCCGTTATAGCCCTGAATCGTGCCTTTCCCGGTCGTCATCTTGGCACTTTCGTTGTCGGTGAGGTTGCTCTTCACCTCCTGGCTGCGCTTGCCCTTCCCCTGCCGGGGGCGCTGCGTATTCAGGAACCGGTCTACCTTGGTCATGGCTCTGTCGAGGGAGAGGATCATCTTGGCATGGCGGATATCCCGTGCCATCTCTGCCTCGGTCTCCGCCTTGTCGCGCTGGAAGTGCTCCTCCAGATGGTGGCGAATCAAGCGGCGCAGCTTGTCACGTTTCTCGCCGAGTTCCTTGAAGGTGCCAGACCACTCCTTGGCTGCATTGGACGACATCTTGCACCCGTCGATGGCGAAGAGTTCGTTGCCCAGCAGGCCCTGCTCGTGGCAGACCAGCAGAACCTGCTCGAACAGGGCTTCGATCTCATCCGCGTGACCGCTGACGAATCGGGCGAGTGTGGTGAAGTGCGGCACGGTATCGCAGGACAACGCCTTGAACAGGATGTTGGTCTCGCAGCACCACTGCATTTCCCGGCTGGAGGTGATGCCCTTGGAATAGGCGAACAGGATGATCTTGAGCAGGATCGCCGGATCATAGGCAGAGCGGCCAGTGTCGTCGTTGCGGTACCTCGGGTGGAACACCGATAGGTCCAGCTTGTGTTCGATCAGGTAATGCACCGCGTGCTCGAACGTGCCGGGCTGCAGCTGTTCCAGGTAGTTGATGGCGACCAGGGCGTGCTGATCGTAGTTATAGGGCTTGAACCTGGGCATACCGGCGGCTCTCCGTGGCCTTTTCCTCATCCTACCGGGCGTGGACAGGGTTTTGCTACAGCCTCAACGTCGAAATCACGCGCTTGTCGCGTGCATTGCCTTGTTCTGTGTCATCCAATAGCCCCATTTATCTGCTTCCGCATCGGATCCATGAGGTTGTCCAGGGCTTTAAGCAGTCTCCTCCGACTTTCCTCATTCTCTCTTATAAGCTGAGATATTTGCTCGGTAACACCTTCGACATATCTATCACCTGATATTTTCCTTAAATCTATCAATGTTTGCTTACCAAACTGATATTGCGCAAATACATTCATCGAACCCATTAGCTCCTTGTAGTGTTCTGGCTCAACCAGAAGCGCGCTTTTCTCTAGCGTGTTAACCAGCTCTCTGAGATCCCCCGAAAACCTCTCAAGCGCGTCTTGCCCGGCATGATCCCATAGCTCACTCATGCCGTATTTAAGCTCAACCATTTTCACCCACAACTCATTGTAGCGTTCAAATTGTTTTTCTGAGTATGGGCCAACTCTTACTTTATATTTTTCAAATTCAATATCCGCCTGATTCTTTAACTCAAGGAGGAGCTTATCTGTTTTCACTTTCAATTCGTTCTTGTGGCTCTCCAATTTTACGCTGTACTCATACTTTATAGCGTTTTCTAGCCGTGCTTTTATCCAATTCTTGGATAACCATGCCACAGCACCAATTAGTGCCGCTGAACCGATAGCAGAAATTACAATATCAAGCAGATTCATGTGTCTCCTTTCAAGCTACAGAACGCCAATGTTAAGCGGCGACCTTTTCTCCGCTTCGCTCCAAAAAGGTCGTCCGGTGGACGGCCGTCAGGCCGGGAACGAACTTGAACGATTGGTTAACTATTGCCCAAGTACTGCTCCAAAAACTCACTGACTTCTCCCACACCAATACCCTGAACGACCTCAACACCGGCTTGACGTAACTTTTCCAGCCCCTGACCGTTGTTTCTTGGATCAGGATCGACCAACGCAACAACTACCTGCTTAATTCCATTAGCAATCAATGCGTCCGCACATGATGGCGTCCTCCCATGGAAAGAACAGGGCTCGAGTGTCACATAGGCGGTCAACTCCGATAACGGCCCTGAATATTTTTCCAAGGCATCAGCCTCAGCATGATATTCACCCGGGGCTCTCGTGTACCCGGTAGAGACTGCCAAACCGTCTCTGACCAACACACAGCCAACCGGAGGATTAGGCAAACAGCCCGGTAGAGCCTTTTTGGACTCTGATAGAGCAAGCGCCATGAAAGTTTCGTGTGATGCCAATCTCTCTCCTACAGTTAACGCTGAGCGAAGCGGCGGCTGAAAGCCGTTCGTCTTGCGCGATTTGTTAAGCTGTGATCTGTTGCACGAAGCCGGATTCATCCCGAACTCCAACTCGGTTCCCGTCTGGATCATAAATATTGATCACTCTTCCCCATGGATTCTCGGATATCGAAGCTTTTATGCCCCACGACTGTATCTCAGCCAAAGCCTTTACAATATCACTGACATTGAATCTTAATTTGAAGCTACTTTCTTCTATCGTTTTACCATCAATTTTTGCCGTACCACCTTGCTCAACCATCAAGTAGCCGTGGCCATATTCAAAGCAAGTGAGTTGGAAGTCACCATCATTTTTCTCAAAGAGTACCGGCAATTCGAACAAGTCACGATAAAACGCAACACACTCGTTATAGTTCTGGGCATTCAAAATAATCCCGTATCGGAAAACGTTCGTTCGCACAACTCCTCCTACAGCTTAACGCTCCACACAAGGGGCCGGAACTGCGTAGCAGTGGAGGTCCCAGCCCACGAAGCGGGCGATCTTCGTGTGTTTGTTAGTGTTTCATTTATTCTTTACCCAACTTTGACAAAAGCTAGACAATTTGTACGGCTATTTATTTCGATCAAGCACTTATTAAGCTCATTATCCAAATCTAGATGATCTAAGATTGTTTTTAAGGATATATAGGCTTCTCGGCCTTTTATTTCAACTGATACACTTATTTCTTTCCCATAAAAGTAATTTTCTATATCGGCTTCAAGATAACCAAGGTGACGATCTGCTTCATCAATAGAGAGCGGGAATTCGCCATTAGTTACTGCGGATGGCTCATGTGCAATAACGTGCCTTTTCTCTAGCATCTTATCTCTCCGATAATTCCACATTCTGAAAAACTAACGCCTTGCTTTGGGGCCGAAGTGAAGCGCAGCGGAACGGCGATCCCAGCCGCGCAGCGGCGACAACAGCAATTTGTTATGTTTACTTTTCATTAGTGTATATACCTATAAACCAACTAGGACGACCTTTTGAAGGCGGGCTGCTGGGGTCTGGATCGCGGTGTTGGATTAGTTCTTTGCAGTGAAAGGATATTTGCTCTAGGAAGTAATTGTGGCTGTCGTATAGAGCTTGATACTCAGGATAGTCGCTTTGAACTTCACGCTGAGTTTTAAGCTGACTTTCTACTGCTTTCCCTATGCCTATCGGAGAAAGTTTGCCACCAGAAACCAATTGATCAACTATAGCTGTTAGCGCAATAGAAACACCAACCTCTATAGCTTCTATACGTTCGTTTATGTTAATTTCAGAACTCATGTTATCTCCTTAGAAACATAACGCCGAGCTCTGCGGCAATTTTGGAGCGCAGCGTGAAAATTGTCCGTCAGCAGCGCTTTGTTAGCCATTAACAATTTCCTCGATGATATTGAACGCTGACTGAAAAAAAATAAAATCCTGCTCTTCGCCATGCTCGCACAACCAGTTGCACATATTACCTTTTTCATCTTTGTTTATGGATTTAGATGCGGGAATTTCGACTAGACTACCTCTTACCCTTGTTGTCGTGGCCTCATGAAAGTCGATATATTGAGGATTTTCATTTTCAATTTTTTCGATAGTAGATGAAGGGAATAGATTTTCTATACCAACTTCAACTGGGTTTTCTTCTACTGCTGGAACCACTCGCTTATAGACCCTGTTTTTTTGAGCGCCCTGTTTATTCGTATCGCAGTCGTAGAGCAATACTATTTTGTTCAGCAGGACTTCAGATACTGAATTATTATAAGCACGCCAAATTTTGTCTAGATTGCCGAAGCCCACAGCATCTTTTAACTGGACACTTTCCAATAGCTCTTTCTTATCTAATAATTCAGCTGCTTTTCTTAAGTAGCGAATATCATAATCACCCTCTACAAAAACGACTGGCTTTGAATTACTCTCTAACTCTCTAGTAATTTCATCTCTGTGCCTAGTTGTCTCCCTAAATGCGTCATATGCCGCAGTAAACTCAGAAAAATCACATGGAGATACTTTCACACCAGTTGGCATATTGATAACGTCAAAACCGTGATCACCGAACTTTTCCTCCAATCCAATAAGAAATAGCGGTGCATGAGTGGTAATTACAAACTGAATATTTGGAAAAGACTTTATAAGCTCGGGAAGTATTTCTCTTTGATGAGAGGAATGAAGATGGGAATCAATTTCATCAATGACAACAATACCTTTTATATCACTGAGATCATTCAGTTTCCCCTCAGATAAATCATAGTCTCTAATGATTGAGAGAAATAGATTGAGTAGCTGAACTTCTCCTGTAGAGAGCTGGAAAAGATTGGGAATCCAAGGCCGATTATTCCTCATTACTGATATTTGACGATTATGCCTGGTTCCTATTCCTAGTTGAATATTCCCTTCTGTACGCAAAATAATTTTAAGAACGCTATTTATCGCTTCATATATTCTACTGCTCTGACCGGAGAATCCGCCAAAAACAGGAATCGTTGGGCTAGGCTGTCCTTCTGGTGTTGGGAGTTGGATATTATTCGTCTGAAGCTCAAATGCCTGCCTATCGAGTATGACATCCAGCAGCCAATTTATATTGTTTTTTAGTGGAGATGTGCAAATCAAATCCCGATTTGAATAGCGAGAGACTCTTTTCAAATCTGAATAGCTAGCTTTGGAGTTGAGATTATCAATATTCAGCCAGGCCGGATCTTCAAACCTATTTACGGGAAAATATAGACAACATTGATTCTTAAATATTGACTTTGTACCGTCTGCATTTTCGTTAAACGTAGACTGAAAGAATGAGTGCTCATTTTCTGGTATCTGGCTCCATTCTCTACGTACTGGGGTGTACTTTAGTTGATCTTCAAACTGGCTCTTTGACAGGAGAAGTTGCCACTCCTGAACCTTTTCTCCAGAGTCAAACTCAACAGCTGAATAGGAGTAGTGCTCTCCCGACTTAACATACGTGGGGCTGCGATATTTAAAAACCTTTCCTCTTTCCACCTCCACATCGTCATAAACTGCTTGCTTTCCGGCAATCAATGCGTTTACGAGATGGGACAGTAAGATACTTTTCCCTGATCCATTTTCACCAACAATTATGAGCGGCTTGGGTTGCTGTCCGTCTTTGGGGAATTTAAGCTCGAAGTTGGATATCGGACCAACACTCTCAATTATTACTCTGTTGAAAAGCATTCATTTCCCTTAATAGTTCAGTTTCACTTCGCGCCGGATGGCTAACAGGTATTAGACGGCGCGCTCTATGATTGGATCAACGTGCCGGTACGTTCGTCCAACAAATGTAGCCTACCGTTTAACTCCAACCCACTGATTTTCATTGAAATTAATTATAGCTTGGCGTCATATGCAGAATTCGCGCGCCTACTGCTTTTGTCGGTTTCAATCATCCCGGGAGGCTGGCTGGTGAGGTGGCGAGGGGTCCCGGCACGCTACCGCCCCTACCCTGCGTCTTATGATGGCGGCCGCCATCCATGCGGTAGTCCCTACGTGCTTGTTGTCGTCCCTGACCCTCTCAGCGGTCTTAGTAATTCAGAGTAAGCAAGGGTGGTGGGGGATGCAAAGGTTGGGGTGGTGGGAAGGGATTGGAGATTGGTAGGGGGTGGTGGGCAGGGTGGCATGAGGAGCTAGGATCGCCCTGCGGGCGATATCGCCGGCTGAAGGTGGCTCCTACAGAGGGATGGTGGTTTTTCCCAAGGCCGGTGGCCATTGCCTGGCGGCCTGCGGGTCAATCACCGGCTGAAGGCGGCTCCAACAGCAGTTGATGGTGCCGATTGCAGCCTTGGTGGCCGCCAGGATCGCCCTTCGGGCGATATCGCGCGGAATCCGCGCTCCCACAAAACCAGAGTCCTTCTCACAGAAACCAGCAGCCCCCCAAGACCAGTGGCGATCCCGAAGGCCGGTGGTGGTTGCAGAAAAAAGGCGCCCTTGGGGCGCCAAGCTTGAGGCATGGGGGTGTTACTTGAAGTTCTTGCGGTAGGACTTGAGGATTTCGCCGACGATGCCGCTGCGGAAGCTGAGGACGCAGACGACGAAGATCAGGCCGAGGATGACGCTGACCCAGTTGCCCAGCGGCGATTGGGCGAGCAGGTGCTGGAGGCTGACCACCAGGCCGGCGCCGACCAGGGGGCCGAACAGGGTGCCGACGCCGCCCAGCAGGGTCATCAGGATCACCTCGCCGGACATGTGCCAGTGGGCGTCGGTCAGGGAGGCGAGCTGGAAGACCAGCGTCTTGGTGGAGCCAGCGAGGCCCGCCAGGCCCGCGGAGAGCACGAAGGCCAGCAGCTTGTAGGCGTCGACGTTGTAGCCCAGGGAGACGGCCCGGGGTTCGTTCTCGCGGATCGCCTTGAGCACCTGGCCGAAGGGTGAGTGCACGGCGCGCTGGATGATGGCGAAGCCGATCAAAAAGACCGCGAAGACGAAGTAGTACATGGCCAGGTTGCTGTTGAGGCTGATCAGCCCGAACAGCTCGCCCCGGGGCACGCCGTGCAGGCCGTCCTCGCCGCCGGTGAAGGGCGACTGCACGAAGACGAAGAACATCAGCTGGGCCAGGGCCAGGGTCACCATGGCGAAGTAGATGCCCTGGCGGCGGATCGACAGCACCCCGAACAGCGCCCCCAGCGCCACGGCGGCGGCGGTGCCGGTGAGGATGCCCAGCTCCGGGGTCAGGCCCGGGTAGCTGGCCAGCAGGTAGCCGGTGACATAGCCGCCGGTGGCCAGGAAGGCGGCATGGCCGAAGGAGAGCAGCCCCGCATAGCCGAGCAGCAGGTTGAAGGCGCAGGCGAAGAGCGCGAAGCACAGCACCTTCATCAGGAACACCGGGTAGGCGACGAAGGGCGCCGCGAGGCCCACGGCCAGCAGCGCCAGGGTCAGGGCCTGGCGGCGCCACTGGGCGCGGCGCTGGCGCTGCCGGGTGGGGGAAAGGGTCTGGGTGGTGTCCATCATGCCTCCTTACCGAAGAGTCCCGCGGGGCGCAGCAGCAGCACCAGGATCATCACCAGGAAGATCACGGTGTTGGCGGCCTCGGGGTAATAGACCTTGGTGAGCCCCTCGATCAGGCCCATGGCCAGGCCGGTGAGCACCGCACCGAGGATGGAGCCCATGCCGCCGATCACCACCACTGCGAAGACCACGATCAGCAGGCTCGAGCCCATGGTCGGCGACACCGGGTAGAGGGGCGCGGCCAGCACCCCGGCGAAGGCGGCCAGCGCCACCCCGAAGCCGTAGGTGAGGGTGATCAGCAGCGGCACGTTGACGCCGAAGGCCTGCATCAGCGCCGGGTTCTCGGTGCCGGCGCGCAAATAGGCGCCGAGGCGGGTGCGCTCGATCATGAACCAGGTGAACAGGCACACCGCCAGGGCCGCCACCAGCACCCAGCCGCGGTAGATGGGCAGGAACATGAAGCCCAGGTTGACGCCGCCCTGCAGCGCCTCGGGAATCGGGTAGCTGGCCCCGGAGACGCCGAACAGGTTGATCAGGGCGCCCTCGAAGATCAGCGCCAGGCCGAAGGTCAGCAGCAGCCCGTAGAGGTGGTCCAGGTGGGCGATGCGCCGCAGCAGCAGCCGCTCGATCAGCATGCCGAAGCCCCCCACCACCAGCGGCACCAGCAGCAGCGCCAGCCAGTAGTCGAGCCCCAGGTAGCGGGAGCCCAGCAGGGCGACGAAGGCGCCCAGCATGTACTGGGCGCCATGGGCGAAGTTGACGATCTTCAGCAGGCCGAAGATCACCGCCAGGCCCAGGCTGAGCAGGGCGTAGAAGGCGCCGTTGATCAGCCCCAGCAGCAGCTGCCCCGAGAATACCGCCAGGGGCACCCCGAATATCATCGTCATGGTAGGAATCTCCTCGCCAGCGGGAAGGCGGCGGCCCCGCGGGGGCCGCCGGGCCGGTGGTCAGTTCTGCACCAGGTCACACTGGCTCTCGGCCAGCGGGCGATAGGCCTGATTGGCGGGAATGGTGGCGAGGATATGGTAGAGGTCCCACTCGCCCTCGGACTGCTCCGGGGTCTTCACCTGGGCCAGGTACATGTCGTGGACCATGCGGCCGTCGGCGCGGATATGGCCGTTGCGGGCGAAGAAGTCGTGGATCGGCTGCGACATCATGTGCTCGCGGACGCTGGCGGTGTCGTCGCTGCCGGTGGCCTCCACGGCGTTGAGGTAGTGCATGGTGCTGGAGTAGATGCCCGCCTGGACCATGGTCGGCATGCGCCCGACCCGCTCGTAGTAGCGCTCGGACCACTCGCGGGCCTCGTCGTCCATGTTCCAGTACCAGCCGGTGGTCAGCAGCAGGCCCTGGGTGGCGTCCAGGCCCATGGCATGGACGTCGTTGAGGAACACCAGCAGGCCGGCGAGCTGCTGGCCGCTCTGGGTCAGGCCGAACTGGCTGGCGGTATTGATGGCGTTGACGGTGTCGGCGCCGGCATTGGCCAGGCCGACGATCTGCGCCCCGGAGCCCTGAGCCTGAAGGATATAGGAGGAGAAGTCGCTGGTCGGGAAGGGGTGGCGCACCCGACCGACGATGTTACCGCCGTTCTCGGTGACCACCTTCTCCACGTCGCCCTCCAGGGCGTGGCCGAAGGCGTAGTCGGCGGTCAGCATGAACCAGTCGCTGCCGCCCTGGTCGACCACCGCCCGGGCGGTGCCGTTGGCCAGCGGGTAGGTGTCGTAGACCCAGTGGATATGGTTGGGGGTGCAGTGCTCGTTGGTGATGCTGGAGGCGGCGGAGCCGGAGACCAGGCCCAGCTTGTCGTGCTGCTCCAGCACCTGGGTCACGGCGATGGTCACCGAGGAGGCGACCATGCCCGCCACCATGTCGACGTTGCGCTGGTCGACCCACTCGCGGACGGTGTTGGCGCCCACGTCGGCGCTGTTGCGGTCGTCGGCGCTGAAGATCTCGATGGGCGTGCCGTTGACGCTGCCGCCGAAATCCTCCACCGCCATCTCCAGGGCGGCCAGGCCGCCGGGGCCGGCCAGGTCGCGGTAGGTGCCGGACATGTCCGCCAGGTAGCCGATGCGCACGGCGTCGTCGCTGATCTCGGCCTGGGCGCCGCCGGCGGCCAGGGCCGTGGCGAAGGCGATGCTGCTGGCGAGGCACTTCTTGGTTAGGGTCATGCAATTCTCCATGGGCCTGGGCCCGTTATTGTTGTTGGTCGGATAAGACGGGGGTCAGACCCCCAACAGGCGGTTGAGGTGGTCGCGGCGGCCGGGCAGCTCGGCGGCGCCGATCTCCTCGATGATGCGACCGTGCTCCATCACGAAGTGGCGGTCGGCCAGGGGCGCGGCGAAGCGGAAGTTCTGCTCCACCAGCACGATGGTCATGCCGCGCGCCTTGAGCTTGAGCAGCACCTCGGCCAGGGCCTGGTTGATGACCGGCGCCAGGCCCTCGGTGATCTCGTCGAGCAGCAGCAGCCGGGCGCCGGTGCGCAGGATGCGCGCCATGGCCAGCATCTGCTGCTCGCCGCCGGAGAGGCGGGTGCCCTGGCTGCGGCGCCGCTCGTAGAGGTTGGGGAACATCGCGTAGATCTCGTCGAGGCTCATGCCCCCGGAGCGCACCGTGGGCGGCAGCAGCAGGTTCTCCTCCACGTCGAGGCTGGCGAAGATGCCGCGCTCCTCCGGGCAGTAGCCGACCCCCAGGCGCGGGATGCGGTGGGGCTTCAAGGCCAGGGTCTCGGTGCCGTTGATGACGATGGAGCCGGTGCGCCGCCCCACCAGACTCATGATCGCCTTGAGGGTGGTGCTGCGCCCGGCGCCGTTGCGGCCCAGCAGGGTCACCAGCTCGCCGCGCTTCACGTCGAGGTCGACGCCGTGGAGGATATGCGACTCGCCATAGAAGGCGTGCAGGTCGCTGATCCGGAGCATCTCCGCGCCGTCGTGATCGCGGTAGCCCGAGGTTTCCAGGTTCTCGGCAAGCTGTGTCATGGATTGCCCTCCTCGGCGGCTCGCTCCGGGTGATGATCGCGGTCGTCGGCGCTCTCCAGGGGTGCGGCAAGCAGTGTCATGCGCTGACCTCCTCTTCGGCTTCGCTGCCCATATAGGCCTCGCGCACCCGCGGGTCGGCGGAGACGCTGGCGTAGTCGCCCTCGGCCAGCACGGCGCCCCGGGCCAGCACGGTGATGCGGTCGCACAGTCGGCTGACCACGCTGAGGTTGTGCTCCACCATCAGCACGGTGCGCCCCTTGGCGACGCGGCGAATCAGCTCGACGATGCGATCCACGTCCTCGGCGCCCATGCCCTGGGTGGGCTCGTCGAGCAGCATCAGGGTCGGCTCCAGGGCCAGGGTGGTGGCCACCTCCAGGGCGCGCTTGCGCCCGTAGGGCATCTCCACGGTGAGCACGTCGGCGTACTCCACCAGGCCCACCTCATCGAGCAGCGCCAGGGCGCGGTCGTTGAGGTGATCGAGGCTCTTCGCCGATTTCCAGAAGTGGAAGGAGGTGCCGATGGGCCGCTGCAGGGCCACGCGCACATTTTCGAGGGCGGTCATATGGCCGAACACCGCGGAGATCTGGAAGGAGCGCACCAGGCCCATCCGGGCGATCTGGTTGGCCTTCATGGCGGTGATCGCCTCGCCCCGGTAGAGGATCTCGCCGCGGGTGGGCGGCAGGAACTTGGTGAGCAGGTTGAAGACGGTGGTCTTGCCGGCGCCATTGGGGCCGATCAGGGCGTGGATATGCCCCTCCCTGACCTTGAGATCGACGCCGTCCACGGCGGTGAAGCCGCGAAACTCCTTGGTCAACCCCCGGGTCTCGAGGATGAACTCCTGGGTCATAGGGTGTCCTCTGGGCACTGGCATGCCCGGCTCTTGTTGTTGTTGGCGAGCGACGGCGGAGGACGCCATCACTTTACGTTAACGTAAGCTAGAGCATATTGCCCCGCCCCATCAACCGCCGAAACGTTGAACTCGACCAAGGGTGTAGAGACCCGCCCTTCGGGCGATATCGCCAGGGCGACTCCGTCGCCCAATCGCGCGGGAAACCCGCGCTTGTATGTTTGAAGGAGACCCAGAACGGGCAATAGTGAGAAGGCTTGTCGGGGTGGAGGGACGAGCCGCGCATCTGGCCCTGGTCGGGCACAGACAGTGGGAGACATGGCCCCACCCCACCCACCAAGCGCCGATAAGGAATCCATCGGCTGAGCGCCCCTCAGACCGACGATCTTGGCAAGCCAGCGCTTGGGTGCACCCCGACAAGCCTTTTCAACCTAGCGTGGAGGGCGAGAGATGACAATCCAGACCATCATCGGCATCGATGTCGCCAAAGACGAACTGGTGATCTATCGGCAGGATACCGACACCGAGGAAGTGCTGGAGAATAACCAGGCCAGCATCAACGGCTGGCTGCGTCATCTACCCGCTCACTGCACCATCGCCATCGAGGCCACCGGTACCTATCACGTGTTGCTGATCAAATTGGCGTATCAGTACGGCCATACGGTCTACGTCATCGATGGCTACCAACTCAATCATTACCGGCAAGGCATTGGCGGCCGCGCCAAGACCGACAGCAGCGATGCCCGTCTGCTGGCCCGCTACCTCAGTCGCGAGCAAGAAGCTCTGCGGCCCTGGACCCCGCCACCGCCCGCCTACCGGGCGCTACAGACCCTGCTGCGCCGCCGCGCCACCCTCGTCAGGGCCCGGGTGGCGATTCAGCAGAGCTGCGCCGAATTACCGGAATTGAAGGCTCCGCTCAAGCGCTTGGTCGCCCAACTGACGCGCATCGACCAGGTCATCCAGGCCCGCCTGCGGGCCATCGTTCGCGAGGCAGGGCTCAGCCAGCACGTCGCCCGTTGCCAGGCCATGGAGGGGGTTGGCTCTCTGACGGCGACGGCCCTGGTGATGGCCTTCCTGCGCGGGGAGTTTCGTCACAGTGATGCCTTCGTGGCCTTCCTGGGGCTGGATGTCCGCGTGCGTGACTCGGGAAGACAACGTGGGCGGCGCAAGCTGACCAAGCAAGGCGATCCGGAGGTGCGTCGTCTGCTGCACAACGCGGCGATGGCCGCCAGCCGTCAGCCGGCTTGGCAAGCGGCCTATCAGGGCTATCTGGCCCGCGGACTCAAGAAAACCCAAGCACTGGTGATCATCGCCCGGAAGCTGGCTCGTATCGCCTTTGCGCTGATGAAGCATGAGGTGGAGTATCGCCCCCCGACCGCGGTGACGGCTTGAGGGGCAACATAGAATCTCCCACGGCGGCATTCACGCCAGAGTGCGAAGAACCAAAAAAAAGGCGCCCGAGAGAGGCGCCCAAAGGGTTGACACGAGAGAGAGTTAGGTCAGCACTCGATGGCGTTGACCGCGAGACCGCCGCGGGAGGTCTCCTTGTACTTGTCCTGCATGTCGCGACCGGTGTCGCGCATGGTGCGGATCACCTTGTCCAGGGAGATAAAGTGTTCGCCGTCGCCGCGCAGGGCCATCTGGGCGGCGTTGATCGCCTTCACCGAGGCGATGGCGTTGCGCTCGATGCAGGGCACCTGCACCAGTCCGCCGACCGGGTCGCAGGTCAGCCCCAGGTTGTGCTCCAGGCCGATCTCGGCGGCGTTCTCCACCTGGCCCACCGAGCCGCCCATCACCTCGGCCAGGCCGGCGGCGGCCATGGCGCAGGCGGAGCCCACCTCGCCCTGGCAGCCCACCTCGGCGCCGGAGATGGAGGCGTTCTTCTTGCACAGGATGCCCACCGCACCGGCGGCCAGCAGGAAGTCCACCACGTCGCGCTCGCTGGCGCCCGGCTGGAACTTCATGTAGTAGCTGAGCACCGCCGGGATGATCCCCGCGGCGCCATTGGTGGGCGCGGTGACCATGCGCCCGCCGGCGGCGTTCTCCTCGTTCACCGCCAGGGCGAAGACATTGACCCAGTCCATGGCGGAGAAGGTGGAGGCGATCAGGCTGTGGCTGCCCTCCACGGCCACCAGGCGGCGATGCAGGGCGGCGGCGCGGCGCTTGACGTTGAGCCCGCCGGGCAGCACGCCCTCGTGAGCGAAGCCGGTATCGATGCAGTCACACATCGCCTGCCAGATGGTCCACAGGCCGTCGCGGATCTCCTGCTCGCTGCGCCAGGCCTTCTCGTTCTCGAGCATCAGTTCGCTGATGCGCATGTCGTGCATGCGGCACAGCGCCATCAGCTCGGCGGCGGAGTTGAAGTCGTAGGGCAGCGCCGTGGTGTCGGTATCCAGGTCGCCCTGCTGGGCCTGGGCCTCGTCGATCACGAAGCCGCCGCCCACCGAGTAGTAGGTGTTGCGGTAGAGTTCGTCGCTATGGCCGTGGGCGATCAGGCGCATGGCGTTGGGGTGATGGGGCAGGTTCTCTTCCAGCAGCTGCATGTCGCGGGGCCACAGGAAGGGGATCGCCAGGCGACCGTCCAGCAGCAGGCTCTGGGACTCCAGCAGCTCCTCGATGCAGGGCGAGATGATCTTGGGGTCGATGCGGTCGGGACGCTCGCCCATCAGCCCCATGATCACCGCCCGGTCGGTGCCGTGACCGATGCCGGTGGCGGAAAGCGAGCCGTACAGCTGCACCTCGACCCGGGCCACCCGCTCCAGCAGGTCCTGGGCGCGCAGGCTCTCGACGAAGTCGTAGGCGGCGCGCATGGGCCCCACGGTATGCGAGCTGGACGGCCCCACGCCGATCTTGAAGAGGTCGAACACACTGATGGACATCTCGCTTACCCCCGGACGACGTCGCGCGTCGCCATTCAGACAATCTCGTCACGACACATCAATCTAACTAAAGCATCGGACATTATGAGCCACCTCGTCGAGGTGTTTACGCTATGTTCATGGGGATGGAATCGCGAGACAATCGAAAATATCTTCTCCTGGATTTAGTAAAACTCAATCATGAGCCGACACCTCAATGCCCAGACCCATGCCTGGCTGAAGGTCTTCGCGGTCAGCGCCCATCACCTCTCCTTTACCCGCGCCGCCGAGGAGCTGCACGTGACCACCGGGGCGGTGAGCCAGCAGATCAAGCAGCTGGAGGAGCGCCTGGGCTTCAAGCTGTTCCGCCGCCTGCCGCGGCGCCTGGAGCTGACCGACGAGGGGCGGCGCCTGGCGGCGGTGGTGGACGAGGCCTACCAGGCGGTGGGCCAGGAGGTACGCCGGCTGCGCTCGGGGGTGATGAGCGGCATCCTGCGCCTGCGCAGCGTGCCCTCCTTCCTGGCCAAGTGGCTGATGCCGCGCCTGCCCCGGCTGCAGGCGCGCTTCCCGGATATCGAGGTACAGGTGATCGCCGAGGACAGCAATATCTCGCTGCGTGACGGCGACTTCGACCTGGCCCTCGACCTCAACGACGGCCACTACCCGGGCTTTTCCATCACGGCGCTGATGGACGAGGTGATCTTCCCGGTCTGCGCGCCGGCGCTGCTGCGCGGCAAGCCGCCGCTGCGGCGCCCCGAGGACCTGGCCTACTATCCGCTGCTGCATGACGTCACCGCCTGGCGCGGCAGCCACGACTACGCGGAGTGGGAGCACTACCTGGAGGCCATCGCCGCCCCCCATGTCAATGTGCGCCGCGGCTATACCTTCAACCGCAACCAGCTGACCATGGAAGCGGCCATCGCCGGCATGGGGGTAGCCATCGCCCGGCGCACCCTGATCACCGACGAGCTCAAGCGCGGCGCCCTGATCGCCCCCTTCGCCGAACGGGTCGCCACCGGCAAGCAGTACGGTATCGTCTACGCGCCGGGGGCCCTGGACGACCGCCGGGTGGCGGCGGTGCATGACTGGCTGGTCGAGGAGGCCCGGCGCGGCCGCGGCGAGTGACCTCGCCTGCCCAAATGATCGCCGCGCAGGTATAATTAAGGTTTTGCATCGATGGATCGAGCCATGCCCACGCCATCCCCCTACCGCCTGCCGCCCCTGGCCCTGCGCGCCTTCCTCTACCTGCTGCTGGTGGCCCTGCTCGCCCAGGGCGCCTTCTGGGAGGCCAGCCACCTGCCCGAGTGGCGCTTCACCGAGCGCGGCTTCACCGAGCTGGCCCAGGGGAGCATGCTGCTTATCGCCTCCCTGCTGCTGCTCTACACCCGCCAGGGGCTGGGCGTCATGCCGGGCGTCACCCTGCTGCTGTTCGCCCTCACCTTCGGCTCCTTTATCCGCGAGCAGGACTACTGGCTGGACACCTATGTCTTCGACGGCGCCTGGCAGCTGCTGGCGTCCCTGGTGATCCTGCCCAGCCTCGCCTGGGTCATTTATCGGCGTCGCGACTTCGCCGAGGAACTGGCCGGCTATGCCAATAGCCTCTCCTTCGGCCTGTTCGCCGCCGGCTTCCTGACCACCTATGTCTTCTCGCGGCTCTACGGTCGCAGCGACTTCTGGCAGGCGATCCTCCAGGAGCAGTACCTGCGCACCTTCAAGGACGCCGCCGAGGAGGTGGTGGAGCTGTTCGGCTACGGGCTGATCCTGATCGCCATGATCGAGCTGGTGGTCCTGGCCCGCCACTGGCGGCGCACCCGGGCCTGAGCCCCTTCGCAGTAACGGGCACCAACGAAAACGCCCGCGGCCAAGGCCGCGGGCGTTTTCTGTTGGCGGGGTGAGCCGCCTTACTCGTCCAGGAAGGAGCGCAGCGGCTCGGAACGGGACGGGTGACGCAGCTTGCGCAGCGCCTTGGCCTCGATCTGACGGATCCGCTCGCGGGTCACGTCGAACTGCTTGCCGACCTCCTCGAGGGTGTGGTCGGTGTTCATGTCGATGCCGAAGCGCATGCGCAGCACCTTGGCCTCGCGGGCGGTGAGGCCGCCGAGCACGTTGCGGGTGGCCTCGATCAGCCCCTCGCCGGTGGCGGAATCGATGGGCAGCAGCATGGTGCCGTCCTCGATGAAGTCGCCCAGGTGGGAGTCGTCATCGTCGCCGATGGGCGTCTCCATGGAGATCGGCTCCTTGGCGATCTTCAACACCTTGCGCACCTTGTCCTCGGGCATCTCGAGGCGCTCGCCGAGCTCTTCCGGGGTCGGCTCGCGGCCCATCTCCTGAAGCATCTGCCGGGAGACCCGGTTGAGCTTGTTGATGGTCTCGATCATGTGCACCGGGATACGGATGGTGCGCGCCTGGTCGGCGATGGAGCGGGTGATCGCCTGGCGAATCCACCAGGTGGCGTAGGTGGAGAACTTGTAGCCGCGACGATACTCGAACTTGTCCACCGCCTTCATCAGGCCGATATTGCCCTCCTGGATCAGGTCCAGGAACTGCAGGCCACGGTTGGTGTACTTCTTGGCGATGGAGATCACCAGGCGCAGGTTGGCCTCGACCATCTCCTTCTTGGCGCGGCGCGCCTTGGCCTCGCCGATGGAGAGGCGGCGGTTGACCTCCTTGAGCTCGCCGACCGGCAGCTGGACCATGTCCTCCTCGAAGGCGATCTTGCGCTGGGCGCGCTGCACGTCGCCGCGGAAGGGTTCCAGGCGGTCGACGTACTTGGCATTGTCGGCGAGGAACTCGTCCATCCACCCGGCGCGGGACTCGTTGCCGGGGAAGGACTTGATGAACGCCTTGCGAGGCACCTTGCCGCGCTTGACGAACACCTGCATGATCGCCTTCTCCTGGGCCCGCACCTGCTCGACGCTGATGCGCACCTGGCCCACCAGGCGCTCGAAGTGCTTGGGCACCAGCTTGATCGGCGAGAACAGCTCGGCCAGGCGGGCCTGCTCGGCCTTGGCCTCGGCGGAGCCGTGACCGTGCTTCTCGACGGTGGCCTTGACCAGGGCATTCTGCTCGCGGATCTGCTCGAAGCGGGCACGCGCCTCCTCGGGATCCGGGCCACCGCCGGACTCTTCTTCCTCGGCGTCCTCGTCTTCGTCGTCGACGGACGCGGATTCCTCTTCCTCGGGGACATCCGCCTCGGCCACGCCGGGGATGCCCTCATCGGGGTCGATGAAGCCGGAGAAGAGGTCGGAGAGGCGGCCCGGGGCCTCCTCGTCCTGGGTGGCATCATAGGCCTCGAGGATCGACTCCACGGCACCGGGCAGGTAGGCCAGGGCCGACATCACCTCGCGGGTGCCCTCCTCGATGCGCTTGGCGATCTCGATCTCGCCCTCGCGGGTCAGCAGTTCCACGGTGCCCATCTCGCGCATATACATGCGCACCGGGTCGGTGGTGCGGCCCACGTCGCTTTCCACGGCAGCCAGCGCGGCCACGGCCTCTTCCGCCGCATGCTCATCGGTGGAGTGGTCGGACATCATCAGGGTGTCTTCATCCGGCGCGACTTCAACGACGCTGATGCCCATGTCGTTGATCATGCCGATGATGTCTTCCACTTGATCCGGGTCGGCGATATCCTCGGGGAGGTGATCGTTGACCTCGGCATAGGTCAGGTAACCCTGCTCCTTGCCGCGCGCGATCAGCTCCTTCAGACGCGACTGTTGCTGCGCATTTCCAGCCATAGATACCCTATCTCGACGAAGAAGAATGAAGCACCCGAACGCTCAGGCGTCGAAAATCCATAAAGCCAAACAGTATAGCGTCTGACCCCGCCAATCCGCCAGCGCTCCATTTGCGCCGTCGTTCAGGTGTGTTAGGTTGTACGGTTTCCCCGATGGAAATTCCCGGCTGCCCCCTAGATGGAGGTGACCGGCGACTTTTCAAGCCCCGCCCGCCTTATCGGCCTCGACTCAGCGTCAGCACCAGCTCATTCAGACGCTGCTTCTCTTCTCGACTGAGCCGTTCACCGTTTCGTTCCTTTGACAACAGGGCCTCGAATTCGCTCTGCGGCGAGCGCTGCTGGTGCTGGTGACGAAAATGCGCCACCAGGCCCTCCAGTTCCTCGCCGCGCACCTCCCGGGGAATCGGCAGTTCGCGACGCACCAGTTCCGCCAGGCGCTGCCCCTCGGGGCGCCCATGGAAGTGGGCCAGCAACACCTGGCCGCTGCGATAGCCGCCGGCCCGCAGCAGGCGAATCACCTCGCCGCACAGGGCCGCATCCGGGTCATCCGCGGGCCACCAGCCGCCCTCCTCGGGCAGCCGCGCCACCAGGGCCGGCTCATGCACCAGCAGCTGCAGGGCACGCCCCAGCAGGGTCAGCGGCGCGCCCTTGCGCCGCGGCGTCGCCGCCGGCGGCTCGGGCTCGCCCCACTCCCCGGGGGGCGCATCGGGCATCGGCGGCGGGGCCTCCATCTCGGCCGGGGCCGGCTCCGCCGCCTTCATCAGCGCCTGGAAACGCCCTACCTCGACGCCAGTGCGCTTGGCCAGCTCGCCCAGCAGCAGCGACTTGAGCACCCCCTCGGGGAGCTTCTCCAGGGCCTTGAGCACCGTGGTGGCGAAACGCTCGCGATCCTCCACCCGGGCCAGGTCCCGACCGCGCCCCGCTTCCTCGAAGAGGAACTCGGAGAGCGGGCTGGCGCAGGTGATGCGATCCTCGAAGGCCTCGGGGCCTTCGCGGCGCACCAGGGTATCCGGGTCCTCGCCCTCGGGGAGGAACAGGAAACGCGCCTGGCGGCCGTCGATCATCAGCGGCAGCACCGTCTCCAGGGCGCGGCTGGCGGCCTGGCGCCCGGCGCGGTCGCCATCGAAGCAGAACACCACCTCCCCCACCAGGCGGAACAGCCGCTGCAGGTGCTCCTCGCTGGTGGAGGTGCCCAGGGTGGCGACCGCGTTGCGGATGCCGAACTGGGCCAGGGCCACCACGTCCATGTAGCCCTCGACGATCACCAGGCGCTCCAGCTGGCGATTGGCCTGGCGCGCCTCGTAGAGGCCGTAGAGCTCGCGCCCCTTGTGGAACACCGGCGATTCCGGGGAGTTGAGGTACTTGGGCTTGGCGTCGCCCAGCACCCGCCCGCCGAAGGCGATGGTGCGGCCCTTGAAGTCGCGGATCGGGAAGATCACCCGGTCGCGGAAGCGGTCGTAGGTCCGCCCGCTGTCCTCGCGATGCACCAGCAGGCCATACTCGACCTGCACCGACTCGGGAATGCCCCGCTCGCTCAGGTGGCGCTTGAGGCCTTCCCAGGCGTCCGGGGCATAGCCGATGCCGAAGTCGCCCTGGACCTCCGGCGACAGGCCGCGCTGCTCCAGGTAGCCGCGGGCCGCCCGGGCCTCCGGCATCTTCAACCGCTCGCGGAAGAAGCTCGCCGCCAGCTCCAGCAGGTTGACGCCCTCCTGGCGCTTGCGCTCCCGGGCCTGGGCCCGAGGGTCGTCGGCGCCCTCCCGGGGCACCTCCATGCCCAGCCGGCCGGCCAGTTGCTCCACCGCCTCGGGGAAGCGCAGCTGATCGTACTCCATCAGGAAACGCAGGGCGTTACCGTGGGCCCCGCAGCCGAAGCAGTGGTAGAACTGCTTGTCCTGGCTGACGGTGAACGACGGTGACTTCTCCTGATGGAAGGGGCAGAGGCCACTGTAGTTGCGCCCCGCCTTCTTCAGCTGGACGCGCTCCCCCACCACCTCGACCACGTCGACGCGGGCCAGGAGATCATCGATAAAGCGTTGGGGAATCTGTCCCATGGCTGAGTCGCCCGAGAGACCGGCAGGTCAAGTCGTCCAGCAAAAACAAACGGCCACCGAATGGCGGCCGCTTGGCATCCCTCCGGGACGATGTGCGCCAGGCGCCCTCATCGCCCCCAGTACGGATCAGTACAGCCGTTCGAAGCGCTTGCGCTCGCGCTGCAGCTTCTTGGCGTGACGCTTGACGGCGGCAGCCGCCTTGCGCTTGCGCTCGGCAGTCGGCTTCTCGTAGTGCTCGCGACGGCGAACTTCGGAGAGAACACCGGCTTTTTCGCAGGAACGCTTGAAGCGACGCAGTGCCACGTCGAACGGCTCGTTGTCACGTACTTTGACAGAAGGCATTAAGCACTCACCTACCTTAGGATCATGAGTTCGGATGATACGCACACCCTGAGGACTCGATTCCGTCGCAGACTCCGACTCGGCCGAGGAAACGACCGTGAGCAGACAAATGTGGGGAAGCGGGAATCCGGGTGCACGACCCAGTCTTACAGCGCACAGTATTCTAGACGTGGTGACCCGGCTTTGCAAATGACGCTGACGCGCCGCGGGCAAGTGCGTAGAATATCTCCCCTCCTTGGAGCCAGCGAGCCTTTGACCATCATGCGTGTACTGGGGATCGAGACGTCCTGCGACGAGACCGGCGTCGCCCTCTATGATACCGAGCACGGCCTGCTGGCCGATGCCCTCTTCAGCCAGGTGGCCATGCATGCCGACTACGGCGGCGTGGTGCCGGAGCTGGCGTCCCGGGACCATACCCGCAAGCTGCTGCCGCTGATCGACGAGGTGCTCGCCGAGGCGAACCTCACCCGGGGCGACCTGGAGGGCATCGCCTATACCGCCGGCCCCGGGCTCGCCGGCGCCCTGATGGTGGGCGCCGCCACCGCCCATGGCCTGGCCCTGGCGCTGGGGCTGCCGGTGCTCGGCGTGCACCATATGGAGGGCCACCTGCTGGCGCCCATGCTGGAGGACGAGCCGCCGGCCTTCCCCTTCGTGGCGCTGCTGGTCTCCGGCGGCCATACCCAGCTGGTGGAGGTGCAGGGCATCGGCCGCTACCAACTGCTGGGGGAATCGGTGGACGACGCCGCCGGCGAGGCCTTCGACAAGGCCGCCAAGATGCTCGGCCTCGACTACCCGGGCGGCCCCCGGGTGGCCAAGCTGGCGGAACAGGGCGACCCCCAGCGGCTGCGCTTCCCGCGGCCCATGACCGACCGTCCGGGCCTCGACTTCAGTTTCTCCGGCCTCAAGACCCATACCCTGACCACATTGCGCGCCTTCGAGGCGGAGGGCACCCTGGACGATCAGGCCCGCGCCGATATCGCCCGCGCCTTCGAGGAGGCGGTGGTGGACACCCTGGTGATCAAGTGTCGCCGCGCCCTGGACCAGACCGGCCTCAAGCGCCTGGTGGTGGCCGGCGGCGTCAGCGCCAATGTGCGCCTGCGCGAGCGCCTGGAACGCGAGTGCGCCAAGCGCGACGCCCGGGCCTACTATCCCCGGGGACGCTTCTGCACCGATAACGGCGCCATGATTGCCTATGTAGGCGCCCAGCGCCTGCTCGCCGGCGAACGCGACGAGCCCGGCGTCTTCGCCGCCCGTCCCCGCTGGCCGATGGATACCCTCACCCCACCTGAAACCAACTAAGGCCTACCCCCTAGCCGACTGTCTTCAGCGATTGGCGCCGCCAGGTGCCTTGGTGCTTGCCAGGATCGCCCTTCGGGCGATATCGCCGAAGCGTCGGACCGGCAGAATCCGCGCTCCCACAGTCAGCCTGAGTGGCCACGGGGGTTGTGGGAGTCCGGATTCCGGACGATGGGCGACGAAGTCGCCCGCCCTCCTGGCCCGAAGCCCTTACCTCGGCGGCACCGGCTCGCCCTCTTCTTCCACCGGGGCCATGACTGTGGCCGGCCTCCAGCTTCCGGCGTTAGAGCCCCGGCTCGTCGCCGCTACGCAGCCGCCTCAGGTTCCAGAAGTGGCGGGCCAGCACCAGCAGGGCGAAGCCGGTGACCACCAGGGCGTAGTCCGGCGCCAGCCACAGGCTGAGCAGAGGCGCCAACAGGGCGCTGCTCAGCGAGGCCACCGCCGCGGTGCGCACCCGCCAGGCCAGCAGGGCCCAGCACAGGGCGCACAGCAGGGCCACCGGCGGCACCAGCACCAGCAACACGCCGAAGGCACTGGCCACCGCCTTGCCGCCGCGAAAGCGGTGCCATAGCGGGTAGCTATGCCCCAGCAGCACCGCCAGTCCCACCAGCCCCTGGGCCCAGGGCGGAAGCCCCAGGAGCATGCTTAGCCACAGCACCGGCATGCCCTTGCCGGCATCCAGAGCCAGGGTGGCCAGGGCCAGGGGCATGCCATGCAGGCGCAGCACATTGGAGAAGCCGGGATTGCGGGAGCCGGCATAGCGAGGATCCCCCACCCCGGCCAGGCGGCAGACGGTCAGCGAGCCCAGCCAGGAACCGCACAGGTAACCTAGCCCCATCAGGGCGGGCAGCAGGGCCAGTGACGTGGGCGACATGGACGGTTCCCGAAGCGAGGCGACACCATGATTCTGCCTGGCGAGTCGCGTACAATCGAGCCTTTGCCACACCACCACGACCAAGGCAGGGGTAGGGAATGGATCTCGTGCTGATCGAGGCACTCGCAGTGGACACCGTGATCGGCGTCTACGACTGGGAACGCAGCATCCAGCAGCGGCTGGTACTGGACCTGGCCCTGGCCACCGATATCCGCCCGGCGGCGGCCGACGACGACCTGAGCCAGACCCTGGACTATGCGGCCATCAGCGAGCGCATCGCCGCCTTCGCCGCCGAGCATGACTTCGCGCTGGTGGAGACCTTCGCCGAGCGCCTGGCCGCCACCCTGCGCCGGGAGTTCGGCATCCCCTGGCTGCGGCTGACGGTGCGCAAGCCCGGCGCCGTGCCCCAGGCGGCGGCGGTGGGCGTGACCATCGAGCGGGGCCAGCGGGCATGAGGGTCACCGCCAGCATCGGCAGCAATATCGACCGCGATCACCATGTGCGCCGCTGCCTGGACGCCCTGGCCGAGGCCTTCGGCGAGCTGGAGATCTCGCGGGTCTTCGACAGCGAGCCGGTGGGCTTCGAGGATGGCCGCAATTTCTACAACCTGGTGGTGGCCTTCGACAGCGACGCCTCGGTGGGGGAGCTGCAGGCCTGGTGCAAGCGCCTGGAGTTCGCCCATGGCCGGCGCAAGGATAGCCCCAAGTTCAGCCCCCGCACCCTGGATATCGACCTGCTGACGGTGGGCGAGCTGACCGGGACGCATGACGGCGTGGCCCTGCCCCGGGACGAGATCCTTCACCACGCCTTCGTGCTCTGGCCCCTGGCGGAGCTACTTCCCGAGGCGCGCCATCCGCGGGATGGCCGGCGTTACGACGAACTCTGGGCCGCCTTCGACAAGCGCGACCAGAGCCTGCGCCCGGTGGACTTCACCTGGCAGGGGCGGCGGATCTCCTGGCCGGATTAGGCTTTTCCGAAAACTGGCTGCGCTCGCCCATACGGCGTTAAAAATCGGCTCAAAGTACTCATTTACACCGCGTAAACTCCGTCTTTTCGCCGATTTTTGCCTTGTCTGACCTTCGCTCGCCGACTTTTCGTACAAAACCTAGGCCTGAACCCCAGGCCGGCGGCTTTTTCATGGTTCGTCCCGGCAAGGCACCTGCGGCGCCAATCGCTCAGCACAGCTGAGCTCCCACAAGATCAACCACCTCCACGGCAGCGCCCTTCCGGATCAGGCCGTCGACCCGCCCTCTTCGCCGGCCAGGGCCGCGGCGATCGCCTCATGGCGGCGCCGGGCCAGGGCCTCGCCCAGGGCCTTGCCCTTGAAGCCCTCCTCCATCAGCGCCCGGGGCACCACCTGCCCGGCCAGGCGCCAGGCCAGCGACAGGTCGGTGGCCAGGTCGGCGTTCTCCAGGCTGACCAGCGACAGCAGCGGCGGCACCCGTTCCGGTCGGCGCCAGGCGTCGACCTCGTCCAGCCAGGCCTGGACGAGGTCCGCCGTCAGGGGCGCCGCCTCGGCGGCCTGCCATAGCGTTCGGGTCAGCGCCACCTGGCGGGCCAGGGCCGCATAGGCCTTGGGCAGGCGCAGCCGCTCGCCGAGCCGTGCCCGCTCGCCGTCGTCCAGGTGCTCGACGAGCCGCGCCCAGCGCCACAGGCAGGGCTCGGCATCGTCCTCCGGCAGGCACGGCAGGCGGTCCAGGGCGGCATCCAGGGCCGCCTCGTCGGCGCCCAGCTCCGGCCACCAGACCGCCAGGGCACCGCACTCCCGCAGGGCCTGGAAATAGGCCTCCGGATGGGGCTCGCCGAGGGCCTTCTCGGTCTCGATCCAGACCCGCTCCGCCACCAGATGGGCCAGTTCGCCATCCGCCACCAGTCGGGCCATCAGTGCCCGGGTCTCCTCGGCGATGGTAAAGCCCAGGCCGCAGTAGCGGGCCAGGAAACGCGCCGTGCGCAGCACCCGCAGCGGGTCCTCGACGAAGGCCGGCGAGACATGGCGCAGGGTGTGCGCCTCGAGGTCCGCCAGGCCGCCATAAGGATCCACCAGGCGCCCGTCCGGCGACTCGGCCATGGCGTTGATGGTCAGGTCGCGGCGCGCCAGGTCCTCCTCCAGGGTCACCGCGGAGCTGGCATGCACCACGAAGCCGGTGTAGCCGTGGCCGGCCTTGCGCTCGGTGCGGGCCAGGGCGTACTCCTCATGGGTCTCGGGGTGCAGGAAGACCGGGAAGTCGCGGCCCACCGGCTTGAAGCCGCGCCGGCGCATCGCCTCGGGGGTCGCCCCCACCACCACCCAGTCGCGATCGGTGACCGGCCAGCCCAGGCGGGCGTCGCGCACGGCGCCGCCCACGCAGTAGACCTCGAGGCCCGCGAGACAGGGATCGTCGCTCACCCCTGGCGCTCCACCCGCTCGGGATGCCGAACGGCCCAGTCGCCGAAGCCGCCGTCCAGGCTATAGACCCGGTCGTAGCCCTGGCCGCCCAGCCAGGCGGCGGCCTGCTGGCTGGAGTTGCCGTGGTAGCAGACCACCACCAGGGGGCGCTCCCTGGGGGCCTCCTCCAGCAGCGCCGCCACGCTGGTGTTGTCCAGGTGGCGACTGCCGGGAATATGCCCCTGGGAGAAGCTCAAGGGGTCGCGGATATCCACCAGGGTCAGGGGGGCCTCGTCGGCCAGCCAGCCGGCCAGGGTGTCCACGTCGAGGTGCTCGAAGGGGGCTTGGGTCATAACGGCTCCGGAAATCGTGAAGGATTAGCGCTGGCGGCTGGGCACGCGATGGCGCTCGCCGCTGGCCAGGTCGAGGGCGGTGAGGTCGCCGCCCCAGACGCAGCCGGTATCGAGGGCCTGGGCATCGACGCGGCTGCCGGGGGTGCGCCCCTCCAGGGCCGCCCAGTGGCCGAAGAGGATGCGCGGCGCATCCGGCCGTGGATACTGGAACCAGGGGGCGAAGCCCGGCGGCGCCGAGTCGAGGCCCTCCTTGGCGGAGAAGTCGATGCAGCCCTCGGCATCGATAAAGCGCATGCGGGTCAGGGTGTTGACGATCAACCGCAGCCGCTCGACTCCCGCCAGGTCGTCCCGCCAGCAGGCCGGGCGGTTGCCGTACATCTGACGCAGGAAGGCGCCGCTGGATTCGCCGCCCAGCGCCTGCGCCACCTCATCGGCCAGGGCCTCGGCCCGGGCCAGCGACCAGTGGGGCGGCAGGCCGGCATGGGTCATGACGTCCTCGCCATCGCGCACCAGCAGCGGCTGGGCCTGCAGCCAGTCGAGCAGCGTCTCGCGATCCGGAGCATCGAGGATCGCCGCCAGGGTATCGCTGCGCTTGAGACCGGCGTCGCCCCGGGCCACCGCCAGCAGATGCAGGTCATGGTTACCCAGCACCACCCGGGCGGCCTCGCCCAGGGCGGCCACCTCGCGCAGGCAGGCCAGGGAGCCGGGGCCGCGATTGACCAGGTCGCCGGTCAGCCACAGCCGGTCGCGGCGCGGGTCGAAGGAGAGGCGTTCCAGCAGGGCGACGAACTCGGCGTGGCAGCCCTGGAGATCACCGATGGCGTAGGTGGTCATGGTCGCTCCTGGCGTCGTCAGTCAGTGGACCTGGTTGGGACCGGCCAGGCGGAAGGGCGCGATGGGCACCTCGAAGTGGGTCTGGGTGGCGGTCTCGATGCAGGTATAGGCCCCCTCCATCACCCCCACGGGCCCATCCAGCACCGCCCGGCTGGTGTAGCGGAAGGTCTGGCCGGGGCCGATCAGCGGCTGCTTGCCGACCACGCCCTTGCCGCGCACCTCCTGCACCTTGCCGCTGCCCTGGGTGATCTTCCAGTGGCGGGCCAGCAGCTGCACGCTCTCCCGGGAGTGGTTATGCACGGTGACGGTGTAGCTGAACACATAGCGCTGCTCCGCCGGCGACGACTCCCCCGCCTGGAACTCGGGCTCCACATCGATACGAATGGTCTTGGCCAGTGAATCGCTCTCGCCCATGGGATTCAAGCGCCCTCCTCGGCCAGGGAATTGGCGATACGCACGAATTCCTCGACGCTCAGGGTCTGAGGACGCCGGCCGGGGTCGATGCCCAGGTCGCTCAACGCCTCGGCGGAGATGCGCCCCTTGAGGTTATTGCGCAATGTCTTGCGCCGCTGGCCGAAGGCCTCGCGCACCAGGTCGAAGAGCAGCGCCTCGTCCCGGGCGGGATGCGGCAGGCTGGCATGGGGCATCAGCCGCACGATGGCGGAGTCCACCTTGGGGCGCGGCACGAAGGCCTCCGGCGGCACCACGAACAGCGACTCGACCCGGCAGTAGTACTGGGCCATCACCGAGAGGCGGCCCCAGTCGGCCGTGTCGGGGGCCGCGGCCAGGCGCTCCACCACCTCCTTCTGCAGCATGAAGTGCATATCGGCGATGGCATCGCCGGCCCCCAGCAGGTGCACGATCAGCGGCGTGGAGATGTTGTAGGGCAGGTTGCCCACCACCCGCAGCGCCGGGCCCTCGCCGCGCAGGGCGCGGAAGTCGAACTTGAGGGCGTCGCCCTCGTGGATCACGAAGTCGGGGTAGTTGAAGAACTGCACGCGCAGCCCGGGGATCAGGTCGCGATCCAGCTCGATCACCTCCAGGGCACCGGCGGCCTCCACCAGGGGCCCGGTGAGTGCCCCCTGGCCGGGTCCGATCTCCAGCAGGCGCTCCCCGGGACGCGGGCCGATGGCGCGGACGATCCGCGAAATGATGCCGGCATCGCGCAGGAAGTTCTGCCCGAAACGTTTCCGGGCCCGATGCATCGGGGGTCGAGATGACATGCGCTATAGGATCCTTTGCTGCAAGAAGAGTCGAGTCGGTTCTCAGGGCGTGCCGCGGGCCGCGACCATCTGTGCCGCCAGGGCCAGGGCCACCCGCAGGCTACCGGGGTCGGCCCGGCCGCTGCCGGCCAGGTCCAGGGCGGTGCCGTGATCCACCGAGGTGCGCACCAGCGGCAGGCCCAGGGTGATATTGGCGCCGCGGCCGAAGCCGGCGTACTTGAGCACCGCCAGCCCCTGATCATGATACATGGCCAGCACCGCATCGGCCCCCTCGAGATGCCGCGGCGTGAAGAGGGTGTCCGCCGGCAGCGGCCCCACCAGGTCGAGGCCCTCGCCGCGCAGCGCCTCCAGGGTCGGGGTGATCACCTCGATCTCCTCGCGGCCCAGGTGGCCCTCCTCGCCGGCGTGGGGGTTGAGGCCACACACCAGGATACGCGGCGCGGCGAGGCCGAAGTCGCGGCGCAGGCCGGCCTCCAGGCGCCGCAGCACCCGGGTCAGCCCCGCGGCGGTGATGGCGTCGGGCACCTGGCGCAGGGGCAGATGGGTGGTGGCCAGGGCCACCCGCAGCGGACACTGGGCCTGGCCCAGCACCCGGCCATGCAGGGCGGCGTCGGTGGCCAGCATCATCACCACCTCGTCGACGCCGCAGGCATCGCGCAGGTACTCGGTGTGGCCGGTAAACCCGGGGTGGCCACCCTCGATGATCGCCCCCTTGTGCAGGGGCGCGGTGACCATGGCCCGGGCGCGACCGTCCCGGCAGGCGGCGATGGCCAGGTCCAGGGAGGCCAGCACATAGCCGGCATTGGCGGGGTCGACCCGCCCCGGGGTCACCGGCGCCGCCAGGGGCACCGGCCAGACGGCCAGTTCGCCGACCACCCGGGGGCCCGGCGCCTGATCCGTCGCCAGCTCGCGGATGCGCAGCTCGAGGCCCAGCAGGCGGGCCCGCTCGGCGAGCAGGGCCGGGTCGCCGATGGCCACCAGCCGCCCCGGCAGGGGCGCCGGGTCGGCGGCCAGCATCACCGCCAGGTCGGGGCCGATGCCGGCGGGCTCGCCGCAGGTCAGGGCCAGGACGGGCTCGCTCATGACCACCTCAGAGGCGCACATCGACGAAGGCCTGGCCGCGGATCTCCTGCAGCCAGGTCTCGATCTCCTCGTTGACCTTGCGCTGGAAGAGCCGCTCCCGGGCCTGCTGGCGCTGGGCCTCGGCGGCCATGCCCTGACCGCCCTGACGCTCCACCAGCTTGACCAGGTGGAAGCCGCTGGGGCTGCGCAGCGGCTCGCTGACCTCGCCCACGGCGAGCCCCGGCACCACGTCGACGAACAGGCTGGGCAGTTCGCCGGCGGCGCGCCAGCCCAGGTCGCCCCCTTCCAGGGCCTGGCCCCCGTCGGAGTGGGCGGCGGCCAGGGCGGCGAAATCGGCGCCGCCGGCCAGCTCGTCGGCCAGGCGACGCACCTCCCGCTGGGCGGCCTGCACCTGGTCGCTGCTCGGCGACTGGGGCAGAGCCACCAGGATATGGCCCAGGCGATAGCGCACATCGCCGGCCTCGCCCTGTTGCTCGAGGAAGCGCTCCACCTCACGCTCGCTGATGGTGATACGGCTGGCCACCTCGCGCTGGACCAGCTCGCGCAGCAGCAGCTCGCGGCGGATATCCTCGCGCACCTGGGCCAGGCTCAGGCCATCCGCCTCCAGGGCATCGGCGAACTGCTCGAGGCTCATGTCGTTGCTCTGGGCCACGCCGCGCACGGCGCGATTGAGCTCGGTCTCATCGACGCTGAGGCTGGCCTCCTCGGCCCGCTGCAGCTGAATCTCCTCGACGATCATGCGCTCCAGCACCTGGGTCCGCAGTTCCCGGTCGGAAGGCGCCTGGATACCGCGCCCGGCCAACTGCCCGCGCACCTGGGCCAGGCGCGCCTCCAGTTCGCTGGCCATGATGGCGTCCTGATTGACCACCGCGACGATGCGATCCAGCGCCTGGCGCTCGAAGGGCTGCGCCCGAAAATCCTCCTGACTCTGAGACTGGCCCTGAGCCTGGGCCACCAGGGGCAGGGCCAGCAGCGACAGCACCACGGCCAGGCTGGCGGAGAAACGACTGCGCATAACTACCTCGTTGATTGTCTTGATCATCGAAATTCACATCCTTGGAGCCCGCGTGATTATCACAGGACCGCCGGGCGGTACCCCGGAATCGCACGCTCGAAGTAATCGCCGGCATCGCCGCCCACGCCACCGAGCCCCTTGAGCACGAAGCGCAGGAAGAAGCCCCGGTCGGTGAAGTCGTCGGCCAGGATCCCGGTGTCATTGTCATCCACCCACTCCCGCCATACCAACTGCACGCCGTAACAGCAGTCGTTCCACTGCACCCCGGCGAGCTGCTCCAGGAAGCGATCATTGGTGTTGTCGTAGAGCAGGCGCCCGATCAGGTCGAGCCGGGCACTGGAGCGCCAGGCGAAGGAGAGATCGAACTCCTCGCGGTCGAAGTTGCGGAAGGCGTCATCGCTCACCTCCACCGAGGGGTCGAAGCCTTGGAGCTCCCAACGGTAGCCAAGGTTCACCACATGGCCGCGGGGATCGCGATACTGGACCCCGGCGGCGGCCCGCTCGCTGCGCTCCAGGTGATCGTCGTAGAGGACCTCGTAGTGGCTGGACCAGCGGACGCCATGCCGCCAGTCGGCGCGGGCCACCAGGGGGGAACGCTCCCGGGTGGCGTTATAGAAGCGCTGGAAGGCCGCCTCCGGGGGCAGGGTGTCGGGGTCGCCATTCAGGTCGATATGGCGATCCTCGAAGTAGAGGGCCTGGCCCAGGTGCAGGCCGAGGCGTTCGCGCCCGCTGGCGTCCTCCAGCAGGCGACTGCTCAGCCCATAGGAGAGGCGATTGAGGTCGCCGACCCGATCGGCGCCGGAGAAGCGGTAGGGGGACCACAGCTGCTGCCAGGAGAAGGCCCGCTCGCTGGCGTCGAAGTCGGGCAGCTCGCGCTGGTCCCGGGCCGGCACATAGGCGTAGTTGAGGCGCGGCTCCAGGGTCTGGCGATGGTCGGCCCCGCCCAACTGGAGGGGCCGCTCGAAGATCAGGCCGCCATCCACCGAGAACACCGGCAGGCTGCGGTCGGGCCGGCGATCGCGGTTGGTGACCCGCTCGCCATAGTCCAGGTCATAGGCGGTATGCAGCCACTCCAGGCGCGGCTCCAGGTGCCCCCAGCTATCGTCGAAGCGCCAGCCCACCGCCGGCGAGAGATGCAGCCGGGTACCCACAGCGGCTTCACGCTCCAGAGACTGAGGGAGGCTCGTCTCATCGATATCCCGCCAGAAGTGGGTCAGGTTGGAGCGCCACTGCTGATAGAAGCCCCGCTGCTGCCAGCGGGCGCTGGCGGTGAGGCTGGGCAGGCGGTAGAAGGGCTTGTCGCGGTCCGCCAGGGGGTCATCGAGACGCTGGAAGCCCTGGGCACGGGCCTCCAGGCGCCAGACCTGGCCCCGGTAATCGAGACGCGCCAGGCGCGGCATATTGGTGGTATTGCGCTCGCCGAAGTCGCCGCCGAAATCATCGAAGTAGCGGCCGTCGCTGGCGGCGCCGTAGCGCAGCTCATAGGCCAGGCGCTCGGAGAACCGCCCCTGGTGACGATAATCGACATACCAGCGGTCCTCCCCCTCGAAACGGCGCCCGGCGCTCCCTTCGGGGCCGTTGCCGCCATCGTCGCCGCTCAGGTAGGCGCCGTCGATCTGGCCGGCATCGCTAGGGTAGAGGTAGCGGTACTGGCCGCCCAGCAACAGGCCCCGGTCGCTGATCCAGCGCGGCGTCAGGGTGGCATCCCGATTGGGGGCGATGTTCCAGTAGAAGGGCTGGGCATAGTCGAGGCCATCCCCGGAGACGCGCAGGGTCGGCCACAGGAAGCCGGTCTGGCGGCGGTCATCGATAGGGAAGCGTACCCAGGGCCAGTAGAAGACCGGTACCCGGCCCATCTCCAGGCGCGCATGGCGGGCGGTGCCGAAGCCGCTGGCCTGGTCCAGCACCAGGTCGCCGGTGACCAGGCGCCACAGTTCGCTGCCGGGCTCGCAACTGGTAAAACTCGCCGAGGCCAGGCGGAAACGCCCGTCGGGAAGGCGCTCGAGGCGCTGAGCCCCGCCGCGCAGGCGCTGGTCGTGGGCCACATAATGGGCCTGCTCGATGGTGGCGGCATCATCCGTCAGGGAAAGCTCGCCGGCGTCACCGCGCACCAGCAGGCCGGCATCGCGCAACGCCAATGGGCCGTCCGCCAGGGCCCGATCCCGCTCGGCGGTGACCCGCACCCGGGGCGATTCCAATTGGCTGGTACCGCGCCGCAGCACCACTTCACCGCCGAGGATCACCTCGCCATCCGCGCCATAGTCGGCCTGCTCCGACTCCCCCACCACCTCCTCGGGGGTGGCGCCGGCGGGCAGGCGGTAGTCGGGAACCAGGTAGCGGCCCCGGCACAGGGCGCCGGCGGGGCGTTGATCCCCCCAGGGGTGCCAGTCGAGCTGGCTCGCCGCCAGCGGCTCGGGCGGGGCCGCCTGGGCCAGGCCCCACAGGGAGGTGGCGCCGACCAGGCCGGCCAGGGCAGTCCGGGTGAATCGCTTGCCCATCGTCGTCGGTGTCCTTGGCGAATGAAAACGGTATTATACAGCGCGTATTTTGGCTCTGCTGCCCGGGAGCCACGCCCGGAGCGTGGAGAAGCCGCCAGGAGGCGGCTCGGAGGTCCGACACCGGCTCCGTCTCACGCAAGCAGCGCCCAGCATGCGGCGCCGTCCCCAAGGCGTCAACTTCGCCGCCACGATCTCGCCGTCCGAGGGACGAGCGCCCGCCAGCAAGGAGTCCCTATGCCCCCGGCCGCTTCCGCGCCGCGCCTCGAGTCGCTTCGCCACTGGTTCGCCAGCCAGCATGACCTGGCCATCGCGGCCTGCGAGCTGCGCCTGGCCGCCGGCGACGCCAGCTTCCGCCGCTACTACCGGGCCAGCCTCCCCGACGGACAGACCCGCATCCTGATGGACGCCCCGCCGGCCCAGGAGGATAGCCACCCCTTCGTGGCCATCGCCCGGCAATGGGAGGCCGCCGGCCTGCCGGTGCCGCACCTCTACGCCGTCGACCTCGAGGCCGGTTTCCTGGAACTGGAAGACCTGGGCGATACCCCGCTATCGGCCCGCTTCGATGACGAGGCCACCACCCTGGCCTGGCACCAGCGGGCCATCGAGCTGCTTCACCGGCTTCAGGCGGCCGCCCCCACCCAGGGGCTGCCGGCCTATGACGCGGCCCTGCTGGGCCGCGAGCTGGACCTCTTCCCCGACTGGTGTCTGGCCTGGCTGGCCCTCCCCACGCCGCCGAGCTGGCCGGCGCTGCGCGAGGCGCTGATCGACTCGGCCCTGGCCCAGCCCCGGGTGGCGGTGCACCGGGACTTCGATGCCATGAACCTGATGGTCCAGGGCGAGACCCTGACCCTGATCGATTTCCAGGACGCCGTGGCGGGCCCGCCGAGCTATGACCTGATCTCGCTGCTGCGGGGCCGCTACCGGCGCTTCGACGCCGAGACCTTCGCCACCTTCGTGGACGCCTTCCGCCGCCGCGCCCAGGCGGAGGGGCGCCTGGATGCCGAGCTAGACGCCGCCACCTTCCACCACCAGGTGGCGGCCATGGCCGCCCAACGCGCCCTCAAGGTGCTGGGGATCTTCTGCCGCCTGACCCACCGCGACCACAAGACCGGCTACCTGGCGCGCCTGCCCCACTTCCTGAATCACCTGCGTGACAGCCTGGCCGGGCTGCCGGCGCATGGCGACTTCGCCGCCTGGCTGGAGAACGACTTCACCCCGGCGCTGACCCGGGCCCTGGCACGGGAGGGAGTGGAATGATGGCGATGACCCCGGCCGCCTGGCGGGAGGAGCTGGCATGAAGGCGATGATCCTGGCCGCCGGCCTCGGCACCCGCATGCGCCCCCTCACCGACCACTGCCCCAAGCCGCTGCTGCCGGTGGCCGGCAAGGCGCTGATCGTCCATCACCTGGAGCGCCTGGCGGCGGCCGGTATCGTCGAGGTGGTGATCAACGTCAGCTACCGGGCCGAACAGATCATCGCGGCGCTGGGTGACGGCTCGGCCCAGGGCGTGCGGATCGCCTGGAGCCGCGAGGACGAGCCCCTGGAGACCGGCGGCGGCATCCGCCAGGCCCTGCCGCTGCTGGGCGAGGCGCCCTTCCTGCTGGTCAACGGCGATATCTGGTGTGACCTGGACCCGCGGCGCCTGCCCCCCCTGGGCGAGGACCTGGCCCATCTGGTGCTGGTGGATAACCCCGAGCACCACCCGGGCGGCGACTTCCATCTGGATGCCCAAGGCCGGGTGCGGGAGCATGGCGAGCCACGCCTGACCTTCGCCGGCCTGAGCCTGCTGGATCCAGCCCTGGTGGCCGACCAGGCCCCCGGCGCCTTTCCCCTGGTGCCCCTGCTGCGCCGCGCCATGGCCGAGGGGCGGGTGACGGGCAGCCACCACCGCGGCGACTGGGTCGACGTGGGCACCCCGCAGCGCCTGGCGGCCCTGGATCGCCGCCTTGGTGGCCCCCGAGGCTGAGCCCTGCCCGGCCAGCTGCTATGCTGGCCCTTTTAAGGTTCATCGCACTTTGGCGTGAGTGCCACCGTGGGAGCGCGGATTCCGCGCGATTATCGCCCGGAGGGCGATCCTGGTTGCCACCAGGGGCGACTTCGTCGCCCAATCGTTCGGCATAGCCAAACTCCCACGAGAGCAAGCCGGAATCATCCATGTCGTGGCTTCACGCTAATCCGCAATGAACCCCTTTTAACGACTCCTTTGAGGAAACCTACCCATGCAAGCCTCAGTGAAGTGGACCGACGGTCGTCAATTCGTTGCCGAGAGCGGCAGCGGTCATAGCCTGGTAATCGACGGCCCCCCCGACCACGGCGGCCGCAATACCGGGCCCCGGCCCATGGAGATGCTGCTGATGGGCCTGGGCGCCTGCACCTCCTTCGATGTGCTGGAGATCCTCGAGAAGTCCCGGGCCGACGTGCACGACTGCGTGGCCAAGGTGGAAGCGGAGCGCGCCGACAGCGTGCCCAGCGTCTTCACCAGGATCCATGTGCACTTCACGGTGAGCGGCAAGAACCTCAAGGAGAAGCAGGTGCAGCGGGCGGTGGAACTCTCCGCCGACAAGTACTGCAGCGCCTCCATCATGCTCGGTAAGGGCGGCGTCGAGATCAGCCACTCCTATACCATCGTCGAAGACTAAGCGCCGAGCGCCGTATCAAGAAGAATCCCCGCCAGGTTCGCACCTGACGGGGATTCTTGGTTTTCCTCGCACCATGAAGTGGTCCAATTGGAGCGGACACCCCGATAAGCCTCATAATGGAGGCCATGGAGGTGTTCATGACCAAGAAGACTCGACGTCGGTTTTCCGATGACTTTAAGGCCGATGCGGTGAGCCTGGTGATCGATCAGGGGTATTCCGTATCCGAGGCCGCCCGGCGCCTGGGCGTGGAGCGCAGCGTGCTGGACCGCTGGTGCCGCAAGCACCGTCAGCAGGTCTCCGGTACCCCGGGGCGGCATGAGGATGATCGCGATGCCGAGATAAAGAAGCTCCGCGAAGAAGTTCGTAAGCTTCAGATGGAAAAGGATATTTTAAAAAAGGCGGCGGCCTTCTTCGCCAAAGAGTCGAGCTGAAATACCAGTTCATCGAGTCGGAGAAGGCCACCTATCCCGTGGCCGTGTTGTGTCGGGTCATGCAGGTCAGCCGGAGTGGTTTCTATGCTTGGCGGCAGCGTGGCCCTGATGACCAGCGTCAGGCCTTGCTGCGTGAAGTCAGCGAGATCCATCACCGGAAACGCGGCAGCTATGGCAGCCGCCGTATGGCCAGAGAGCTGCGACGTCGCGGCTACGACGTTGGCCGCTACCAGGCCCGGAGCCTGATGCGGGAAGCCGGCGTAGAGGCACGGCAGCGGCGCCGCTGGCGTCATACGACCGACAGTGAGCATAGCCTACCGGTGGCACCCAACCTGCTGAACCGCCAGTTCATGGTGGCGGCACCGAACCAGGTTTGGGTGGCCGATATCACGGCGATCTGGACGCTGGAAGGCTGGCTCTATCTAGCGGCGGTGCTTGATCTCCATGACCGGCAGTTGGTGGGCTGGGCGATGGCGGACCACATGCGCACGCCGCTGGTACTGGATGCTCTGGAGATGGCCGTGGGCCGCCGGCAGCCCGATGAAGGACTGCTACATCACAGTGACCGCGGCAGCCAATACGCGTCGCATGACTACCGGTCCACGCTGGCTCGGTACGGGCTCCAGGCCTCGATGAGCCGGAAGGGGAACTGCTGGGACAATGCCGTTATGGAGCGGTTCTTCGGCTCACTGAAGAGTGAGTGGCTGGCTGGTCAGCGCTACTGGAGCCGCCAGGCTGCACGGCGGGACGTGATCGACTACATCGAAATGGAGTACAACAGCTGCCGGCTCCACTCGACCCTCGGCTACCAGACGCCGAGGGAGATTGAATTGGCAGCTGCAGCTTGAAAATGTGTCCGCTCTGACTTGACCAGAACACCACGACTGCGACCGACTTGGCGCCCGGCGCTTGCAGCTTGGCGCTATCAGAGCTTATAGACGCTCTTGGTCATCACCTTGGACATCAGCCGCATGCCCAGCTTGACCGGGGCCGGAAAACGGGCGCCGCCGGCCTCCAGGGCCCAGCGCTCGTGGTGGGCCTCGTCCTCGCGCATCTGCGCCAGCACCGCCCGGGAGCGCCGGTCGCCGGCGGGCAGCGTCTCCAGGTGCTCGTCCAGGTGCTTGCCCACCTGCTCCTCGGTGGCGGCCACGAAGCCCAGGCTGATCCGGTCGCCCACGGCGCCGGCCACGGCGCCCAGGCCGAAGGAGGCGGCGTAGAAGAGCGGATTGAGCAGGCTGGTGCGTCCGCCCAGCTCCTCCAGGCGCTCGTCGCACCAGGCCAGGTGGTCGATCTCCTCCTGGGCGGCCTGCTCCATCTGCTCGCGGGTATCCGGCAGCTTGGCGGTCAGCCCCTGGCCCTGGTAGAGGGCCTGGGCACACACCTCGCCGGTGTGGTTGATGCGCATCAGGCCGACGGCGTGCTCCCGCTCCCCTTCGGAGATCGCCTCGTCATGAACCCCCGCCGCCGGTGAGGGGCGTGAGGGCTGGGCGGCATGGGGCACCAGGGTGCGCAGCACGGTATCGAACTGATCGATCAGGCGATCGCTGGGGGTCAGATGACGCATGGGAATAAGCCTCGTGACAACTGGGCCCAGTTTACCCCAGTGCCCCGCGCCTCCCAAGTCAGTCTCCTTCTTGAGGCTCGGGGCTATCCTGGGGGCAGGCCGTCGCGGGGCGCTGTAAACCCATCCCTGGGCGCTACTTTTGCCCTGCGGCGCTCTCGCATCCTGCTCCGCTTGCAGGACCGGTGCTGGCCATCCATGGCCAGCCCGTTCGGAGCCGTGCTCCTCACCCCTGGCAAAAAACCCCCGCTCCATCCTGCCCCCAGCGCCCCTGAGCCATTCCAACTGCGATACTCTGCTGGAGCTCCACTTTCTCGGGTGGCGGAACGAGTCGAGCCGGGGCCAGGCCCCGGCTCGAGAGAAGATGCACCGATGCGTCGCACGCAGCAATAAGGCGCGACACGCAGAGGGCCCGATTTCCGGTAACCCCGAGCGTTGCGTCGCAGGGCGCCGGCTAGCCAGCCGGCCAAGTGAAGCGGCGACCGCCCATCAGGTGCATATGTATATGATAGACCGTCTGGCCGCCCTTTTCATTGCAGTTCATCACCACCCGATAGCCCTCCTCGGCGAAGCCGGCCTCCTTGGCCAGCTTGGCGGCGGTGTACTGCAGCCGCCCCACCAGGGCCAGGTCCGCCTCCTCGAGATCATTGAGGGTGGCGATATGCCGCTTGGGGATGATCAGCATATGGGTGGGGGCCTGGGGGTTGATGTCATTGAAGGCCAGCATATGCTCGTCTTCATAGACGATATCGGCGGGAATCTCGCGGTTGATGATCTTGCAGAACAGGCAATCCATAGGGCCCTCCGGTCTCATGGGGGTCGTAATAGCATCGACGGAACATGAGGTTACCTCCACATACCAGCGCTGTCAGTCGATATCTGCCACCACGCGCGGAGTCAAGCCACTGCAACCCCCATCATCTAGACATTAGTCTAACCCCTGTTGCCCTGGGGGTAGCGACCGTCTAATCTTCAAAATGTTGACGTTAACATTATGAAGGGATGAAGCCAGCAGGCGCTCAAGTGAGATGTAAATTAGAGTGCTTATCAATTTCCTGACATGCACACCGAAAATGGCGACTTCCTGATATACCAGTGAAGCTGCCGGGGCGTTGCGAGCCACACTTGTTGGCCACGGCGTTAAGTCTCTCACTTGATGATCAGTGGCTTATTTCAATAACGACTCGCACTACGAGTTTCCATAGTAATACAAGGAGATAACACGATGACTAATGAGTTGACTGGTAAAGTAGCAGCTGTCACCGGCGCGGCGTCCGGCATCGGGATGGCCACCGTCAGGGCGATGATTGAAGCGGGGGCTCGAGTGGTACTGATTGACCGCAATGAGGCCGCCTTGGCAGCGATCTGCGAAGAGCTCGGCGATGCGGCGATTCCCCTGGTCATCGATCTGCTCGACCCGCAGGATTGTGCGACGCTGCTGTCGCGGGTCCTGGAGAAGGCCGGCCGGCTCGACATCTTCCACGCCAATGCCGGCAGCTATATCGGGGGCGACCTGATCGATGCCGACCCGGACGCCATCGACCGGATGGTGAGCCTGAACGTCAGCGTGGTGATGAAGAACGTCCAGAATGTCCTGCCCCACATGCTCGAGCGTGGTACCGGGGACATCGTGGTAACGAGCTCGGTGGCAGGGCATTTCCCCGTCCCCTGGGAGCCGGTCTACGCCTCCTCCAAGTGGGCCATGACCAGCTTCGTCCAGACCGTGCGCCGCCAGGTCTTCAAACACGGCATTCGGGTCTCCGCCGTCTCGCCCGGCCCCGTCAACAGCGCCTTGCTTGCCGACTGGCCGGAGGAAAATCTGCGCAAGGCGAAGGAGTCCGGCAGCATCATCGAGCCGACGGATGTCTCCGATGCCATCATGTATATCCTGACCCGCCCTCGCAATGTAACCATTCGGGATATGGTGGTCCTGCCCAGCAATTTCGATATGTAAGGAACACATCCGACACCTAACGACAAGGATGACTTCGGGACTCGAACAAATACTCGAGTTCATCAAGGTCATGAAGTTTTCTGATCCAATGGATCTGCCGCCAACCGTGAACTGACAAGGAACCTGACAAGACTAGACATTGGTCGAAGCCCCATTGACCTCTCAGCGATGGCCTACTAGCTTCTAAAATGTTGACGTTAACATAACTGATAATATCAGCACCACCTCACTTCGAGACGTAACAACAACAAACCCTGGAGCCAACCATGAACATCAGCGAAATCGCAGCACGCGTCCGCAAGGCCTCCCTCGTCACCGCCTGCGGGGCCGCCCTGGCCACGGGCGCCGCGGTGGCCGATGACCACACCTTGACCATCGGCATGTCCTTCCAGGAGCTCAACAACGAGTACTTCGTAACCATGCAGCAGGCACTCGAGGCTGCCGCCGACAGCCTGGGAGCCGAGGTGATCATCACCGATGCCCGCCACGACGTCGCCAAGCAGGTCAGCGATGTCGAGGACATGATCCAGCGCGGCATCGACATCCTGCTGCTCAACCCCGCCGACACGGTCGGTGTCGAGACGGCGGTGCTGGCCGCCAGAGAGGCCGGCGTCACCACGGTCGCGATCGATGCCCAGGCCAATGGTCCTATAGACGGGTTCGTGGGTTCCAAGAACTACGACGCCGGCTACCTGGCCTGCGACCATCTGGCCGAGCAGCTCGATGGCACGGGCCAGGTGGCCCTGCTGGATGGCATTCCGGTCGTACCGATCCTGCAGCGTATCGAAGGCTGTACGGCCGCCCTGGAGGAACACCCCGGCATCGAGATCGTGACCAAGCAGAACGGCCGCCAGGATCGCAGCCATGCCATGGTGGTGACCGAGAATATCATCCAGGCCCACCCCAATCTCGATGGCCTGTTCAGCGTCAACGACATCGGCTCCCTGGGTGCCCTGGTCGCCATCGAGGCCAGCGGCCAGGACATCAAGCTGGTCAGCGTCGATGGCCATCCCGAAGCCATCGAGGCCATCCAGCGCCCCGACTCGGCCTTCATCGCCACCTCGGCACAATATCCCCGCGACATGGTGCGCGTGGGACTCGGCTTGGGCCTGGCCAAGTACTGGGGCGCCAACACCGCTCCCGCGGAAATCCCCATCGACGTCGAACTGATCGATCGCGACATGGCCGTCGACTTCAGTTGGTAATCCGCTCATAAGCGCTGACAACGTGTGCCGCCCCGGGCGGCACACGAGGGTATCCCCATGACTCCATTACTTTCCTTGAGGCACATCTCGAAGTCGTTTCCCGGGGTGAAGGCCCTGCAGGATGTGTCACTCGATGTCCACGCCGGCGAGGTGCATGCCCTGCTCGGTGAGAACGGGGCCGGTAAGTCGACACTGATGAAAATCCTCTGCGGCATTTATCGCCCGGACGAGGGGAAGATCATCATCAATGGCAAGACATGCCACTTCCACGGCTATCAAGACGCCCTCGACGCCGGGGTCGGGATCATCTTCCAGGAATTCAGCCTGATTCCCGACCTGGATGCCGTGGACAACATCTTCCTGGGGCGCGAAATGCGCAACCGGCTCGGGCTGCGAGACCGTCGCGGCATGATCCGCGAGGCGCAGCACCTGTTCGACCGCCTCAAGGTCTCGATTCCCCTGGACTGCCCCATCGCCGAGTTGAGCGTTGCCGATCAGCAATTCATCGAGATCGCCAAGGCGCTATCGCTGGATGCCCGCATCCTGGTGCTCGACGAGCCGACCGCGACCCTGACCCCCAGCGAGGCCGATCACCTGTTCACCATCATGCGCGAACTGCGCGAACAAGGGGTCGGCATGGTGTTCATCTCCCACCATATGGAGGAGATCTTCACCATCTGCGATCGCGTCACCGTGATGCGCGATGGCGAGAAGATCGGTGACTGTGACGTCGCCTCGACAACCCCCGATGACCTGATCGAGAAGATGGTCGGCCGGCGCGTCGAGAACATCTTCCCCGAACATCGTTGCGATGCCGACTACGCCGAGGTGGTGCTGGACATCGAGGCCCTGCGCCTCGACGCCGATGGCCCCGAGCACTCGCTGAAGCTCCACCGTGGCGAGATCCTCGGCTTCGCCGGTCTGGTGGGCTCCGGTCGCACGGAACTGGCCATGGGGCTGATCGGTGCGACGCGGCCCGCACACGCCAAGGTGCACATGGAGGGAAGGCCGGTCAGGCTCCGCCATCCCGCCAGTGCGCTCAAGCAGGGGATCGGACTGCTGCCGGAAAGCCGCAAGACCCAGGGCCTGATTCTGCCCTTCTCGTGCCGCGAGAACATCTCCTTGAACAACCTGACGCAATTCCAGGGTGCCTTACCGCTGATCCGACGCGGCAAGGAGTCCCTTACCGCCGCCGAACTGATGGCATCGGTACGCGTCAAGGCTCCCAGCCCCGAGACGCCGGTCGGCGACCTCAGCGGCGGCAACCAGCAGAAGGTGGTCATCGCCCGTTGGCTTGGCCACCAGTGCAAAGTACTGATCTTCGACGAACCCACCCGCGGCATCGACGTCGGCGCCAAGTCGGAGATCTACGCCCTGATGAAGGAGCTCACCGCCCGGGGCGTGTCGATCATCATGATCTCCTCGGAACTCCCCGAAGTGCTCGGCCTGTGCGATCGCGCTGCGGTCTTCTACCACGGCCGAATCGCCGCCGAACTCCAGGGCGACGACCTCAACTCACAATCCATCATGCACCATGCCACGGGGGGACTCAGCTCATGAGCCATCTCGCCTCCACACCCGGCACCGCCCGTCACTCCCTCAAGATGCGACTGGCCAGCTGGCGCCGTACCCCGGTCTTCTACCCGCTGATCGGTTTCATCATCGTCTTCATCGCCATGGCGGTGATCAACGACAACTTCCTGACGGGGAGCAACCTGACCAACCTGGCACGCCAGACATCGATCATCGCCATCATCGCGGTGGGGATGAGCCTGGCCATCCTCACCGGCGGCATCGATCTCTCGGTCGGCCCGGTCATGGCCCTCTCGGGCACCGCCATGGCGGGCCTGATTGTGGCCGGGGTACCGCCGTCGCTGGCCATCCTCCTCGGGCTGCTGGTGGGTGCCGCCTTCGGGGCCTTCAATGGCGCCTTCATCGCCTTCGCCGGCATGCCACCGATCATCGTCACCCTGGCGACCATGGGCATCGCCCGCGGCCTGGCCCTGATCTACACCGGTGGCTACCCGATCGCCGGGCTGCCCGCGGAGTTTGCCTTCTTCGGGCGCGGTAGCCTGGCCGGGATCGAGACGCCGATCCTGATCATGATCGCCGTCTACGCGCTCGGCTTCGTGCTGCTCCACCATACCGCCACCGGCCGCTACCTCTATGCCATCGGCGGCAACGAGGAGGCGACTCGCCTGTCCGGCATCCGGGTCTCCCGCTACAAGCTGCTGGTCTACACCCTGAGCGGTGTGACCGCCGCCATCGCCGGGCTGATCCTGACCTCGCGCCTGATGAGTGGCCAGCCCAACGCCGGTGTCGGTTTCGAGCTCGACGCCATCGCCGCCGTGGTCCTGGGCGGTGCCGCCATCGCCGGGGGGCGCGGGATGATCCTCGGTACCCTGATCGGGGCCCTGCTGCTCGGCGTGCTCAACAACGGCCTCAACCTGATGGGCGTCTCCCCCTACCTCCAGAACGTCATCAAGGGGCTGATCATCCTGCTGGCGATCTATATCAGCCGCAAGCGCACGCCCTGAGCCATCGGCATCAGCCCAGACGATCACGCTCAGAGGAGGAGACCCCCATGGAAACCGTCATTGGTATCGATATCGGTACCCAAAGCACCAAGGCGCTGGTGATCGATCACCATGGCCGGATCCTGGCCGAGCATAGCCAGGGCTACCGCGTCGACACCCCTCGCCCGCTCTGGGCCGAGCAGTGGCCGGACGTGTGGTGGGAGGCCGTTCTCGGCTGCCTCCGGGCCTGCCTGGAAGCCCCCGGGGTCGATCCCCGGGGCGTCAAGGGGCTCTGTGTCAGCAGCCTCTACGGCGGCTCGGGCATTCCGGTCGATGCCGAGATCCGGCCCCTGCACCCCTGCCTGATCTGGATGGACCGCCGGGCCGAGGCCCAGGTCCAATGGGTGAAGGAGCATGTCAACCTGACCCGGCTGGGCGACATCACCGGAAATAGCGTGGACAGCTACTACGGCTTCACCAAGATGATGTGGCTGAAGGCCGAGCGCCCCGAGGTCTGGGAACGGACCCGCTACCTGCTGCCGCCCAACAGCTATATCAACTATTGCCTGAGTGGCGAGATCGCCATCGACCACAGTTCGGCAGGCAACATCGGCGGCATCTACGACCTGGCGGCACGCACCTGGTCGCAAGAGATGCTCGACGCCCTGGGCCTCGACCGGGACAAACTGCCGACGCGCCTAGTGGACTCGGGCGCCCCGGTCGGCGGCCTGCTGCCGTCGCTGGCCGACTCGCTCGGCCTGCACACCGATATTCCCGTAGTTGCCGGTGGTGTCGATGCGGCCATGGCCACGCTGGCGGCGGGGGCGACCCGACCCGGTAATCACGTCGCCATGATCGGTACCAGCATGTGCTGGGGGGTGATCAACCAGCGCGTCGATGCCGGCCAGGGCTTGATCAGCATGCCCCACGTGCTGAACAGCGATCGGGATCTGTACACCTTCGGCGGCGCCCTAACCGCCGGGGCCTCGGTCAGTTGGTTCGTCGATACCCTCTGCGGCGAGGACCGGGTCGCCGCCGGGGAGCATGGCAGCGCCTACGACCAGCTCGAACCACTCGCCCGCGACCTTCCCCCGGGCGCCGATGGTCTGCTCTTCCTGCCCTACCTGATGGGAGAGCGCAGCCCGGTATGGGATGCCCAGGCCAGCGCCGGCTTCATCGGCCTCAGTCTCTATCACCGCCGCCACCACCTGTATCGCGCCGTGCTGGAGGGCGTGACCTTCGCCCTGCGGCACAACATGGAAGCGGGCAGCCAACAGGGGGTGACCCTCGACGCCCACCTGATCGTGGTCGGCGGGGCCACTCGCTCGGATCTGTGGATGCAGATCATCGCCGACGTGACCCGCATGCCGGTCTACACCTACCGCGAGAACGTGGAGGCGGCCCTGGGTGCCGCCCTGCTGGCCGGGCAGGCAACCGGGCTGCTCGATCTCACCCAGCCGCTGCAGCATAGCACCCTGGTCGAGCGCGCCAGGCCATCCGAGGCGGCAGCACAGCAGTACGACGAATTGTTCGACCTGTATTGCCAACTCTACCCCACGCTCAAGCCGATCATGCATCGGCTTAATACCACCGACTCTCTGGGCGAGTGACCTCAAACCATGGATTTCGAACTCCAACATCAGCGCATCCTCATCACGGGTGCCACCAGCGGCATCGGACTCGCTATCGCCCGGTCCCTCGCCGAGCTCGGCGCCGGCCTAGTGCTGTTCGGTCGTAACCGGGACAAGCTCGCCGAACTCGAGCGAGAACTGGGCGCCCGCACCCTGGTCGTCGATATCACCGATGAGGCCGCGGTCACCGAGGCCTTCGCCGAAATGCCCGCCCTCGATGGCCTGGTCAACTGTGCCGGTATCTCGATCCTCGACGACGCCCTCGACGTCAAGGCGGAGGACCTCGAGCGCATCCTGGCCACCAACGTCACCGCCAGTGCCGTGGTGGCGCGGGAGGCGGCACGCCAGATGATCGCGCACGGCCGCCGGGGCAGCATCGTCAACGTCTCCAGTCAGGCAGCCATGGCCGCCCTGCCAGGCCACCTCGGCTATTGCGCCTCCAAGGCCGCCATGGATGCCATGACCCGCGTGCTGTGCCTCGAGCTGGGCCCCAAGGGGATACGCGTCAACAGCGTCAACCCGACGGTGACCCTGACGCCCATGGCCGAACGCGCCTGGGCGGATCCCGCCAAACGCGACCCCATACTGGCCGCCATTCCCCTGGGACGCTTCGCCACCCCTCGGGAGGTCGCCCTGCCGGTGGCCTTCCTGCTGAGCCCGGCCGCATCGATGATCAGCGGCGCTTGCCTGCCAATCGACGGGGGCTTCACGTCCCACTAGCCCCGCGTTCTACGTTCTGCAAGGAAAAGGAGCCTGACATGTACATCGGTGTGGACTGCGGCACCCAGAGCACCAAGGTGGTGGTGGTCGACGTCGACGGGGCACGGATCCTCGGCGAGGCGAGTCGCCCCCATGTCCTGAGCGAAGGCGGCAACGGCCGCCGCGAGCAGGACCCGGCCGACTGGCTGACGGCCTTCCGCGGCGCCTTCCTCGAGGCCGTGGATCGGGCCGGCATCGACGCCCGGGCGATCCGCGCCATCGGCGTCTCCGGCCAGCAGCATGGCCTGGTGGCCCTGGACGCAAGGGGCGAGCCGGTCTACCCGGCCAAACTGTGGTGCGACACCGAGACGGCGACCCACAACGCCGCCCTGGTGGAACGCCTGGGCGGCGAAGCGGGCTGCCTCGACAGGCTAGGACTGGTGCTACAAACCGGCTACACCGCGTCCAAGCTGGCCTGGCTGCGCGAGGCCCACCCCGCTGCCTATCGGCGCATCGCCACGCTGCTGCTGCCCCACGACTACCTCAACTTCTGGCTCACCGGCGAACGGGGCAGTGAAGCCGGCGACGCCTCGGGTACCGGCTACTTCGACACCCGCACCCAACGCTGGCGCGAGGACGTGTTCGCCGAGATCGCCCCCGAGCTCGACCCGGCCCGCGTGCTGCCGCGTCTGATCGAGGCCCACGAGCCGGCCGGCACGGTGCGCTCCGAACTGGCTCGTGAGCTTGGGCTGGCCGACGGCGTGCTGGTATCAAGCGGCGGCGGCGACAATATGCTTGGCGCCATCGGTACCGGCAATACCCGACCGGGGCTGGTGACCCTGAGCCTCGGCACCTCCGGCACCGTCTGCGCCTACTCCGACGTCCCGGTGATCGCCGACAGCGCCATGGTCGCCAATTTCTGTGCCAGCCACGGCGGCTGGCTGCCCTTGATCTGCACCATGAATGTCACCTCGGCGACTACCCGGATACGCGAACTGTTCGACCTCGACCTGGCGACCTTCGGTGAACGCATCGCCAGCGCCCCCATCGGCGCGGAGGGCGTCACGGTACTGCCCTTCTTCAACGGCGAGCGGGTCCCGGCGCTGCCCCAGGCCACGGGAAGCGTCCTGGGCCTGACCAGCGTCAACACCAGCCAGGCCAACCTGTGCCGAGCGGTGGTCGAGAGCGCCACCTTCGGCCTGCGCTATGGCCTCGAGCTGCTCGGCGACCTGGCCGAAGGGGTCCGGGAGATTCGCGTGATCGGTGGCGGGGCCAAGAGCCCGGTATGGCGCCAGATGGTCGCCGATATCACCGGGACCTCCGTCATCCGCCCCAGGGTCACCGATGCGGCGGCACTGGGGGCGGCGCTACAGGCGGCCTGGTGCGAGCGTTATCCCGACGCCCCTCTCGAGGACCTCTGCTCGCGGCTGGCCCACCTCGACGAGGATTCACGGGCCGAGCCCGACGCCCACCACGTCACCGCCTATCACGAGGCCTATGGCCGCTATCGTCAGGCTCTGGCCGATCATTACGCCTGACCGGATCGATCACTCATTTAAGGAAACTTCTCCATGACATATCGACTCGACGCCCTTCGTCAGCACTCCCTGGTGGTCGCCGATACCGGAGACCTGGAGGCCATCAAGCGCTACCGCCCCCATGACGCCACCACCAACCCCTCACTGATTCTCAAGGCCTTCGAATTGCCGGGTTATCAGACGCTGATCGATCAGGAACTCGCCGCGATCAAGGCCGAGACCCGCGGCCGGCAGGAAGAACATGCCGTGGATCGCCTCGCCGTGGCCATGGGTAGCGAGATCGCCAAGGTGGCGCCCGGCCGTGTGTCCACCGAGGTCGCCGCCCGGCTGTCCTTCGACACCGAGGCCAGCATCCGCAAGGCCCATGAACTGATCGAACTCTACGAACGGCGCGGCGTGGCCAAGGACCGGGTACTGATCAAGCTGGCCTCGACCTGGGAGGGTATCCGCGCCGCCGAGGTACTGGAGAAGGAGGGTATCAACTGCAACCTGACCCTGCTGTTCAGCGACGCCCAGGCCCAGGCCTGTTTCGATGCCGGCGTCTTCCTGATCTCGCCCTTCGTCGGTCGGGTCACCGACTGGTACAAGAAGGAAACCGGCCGAGACTTCTCCCCCGATACCGACCCCGGCGTGCAATTCGTGCGTGGCGTCTGCCAGCGGGCCAACCAGGGCGGCTACGACACCGTGGTGATGGGCGCCAGCTTCCGCAATACCGGCCAGGTGCTGGCGCTGGCCGGCTGCCCGCGGCTGACCATCTCACCGACCCTGCTCGAGGAACTGGCCACCACGCCGGGCGAGGTAAAACCCGGGGTGCTCATGGCACGCAGCGGTGGTCCCCGGCCGACGCCGCTCACCGAGCCCGCCTTTCGCTGGGGCCACAACCAGGACGCCATGGCCAACGACAAGCTGGCCGAGGGCATCCGCCGCTTCGCCGAGGATCAGGAACACCTCGAGGCACAGATCGCCGACCGTCTGGCGACCCTCTGATCCCTGAATTGCCACGCCAACCCGCCACCGATTGGGAATTTCCATGCCATCACGTTTCGAACTGGCCAATGCCATTCGCGCCCTGTCCATGGACGCCGTCCAGAAGGCCAAGTCCGGCCACCCCGGCGCCCCCATGGGCATGGCCGATATTGCCGAGGTGCTGTGGAACGACCACCTCAAGCATAATCCGGCCAATCCCCACTGGGCCGACCGCGACCGCTTCGTGCTCTCCAACGGCCACGGCTCCATGCTGCTCTACTCCCTGCTCCACCTGAGCGGCTACGACCTGGAGCTGGAGCAGCTGCAGCACTTCCGCCAGCTCCACTCCAAGACCGCCGGCCACCCGGAGCTCGGCTACGCCCCGGGCATCGAGACCACCACCGGTCCCCTGGGTCAGGGCCTGGCCAATGCGGTGGGCATGGCGCTGGCCGAGAAGACCCTCGCCGCCCAGTTCAACCGCCCCGGCCACACCATCGTCGATCACACCACCTGGTGCTTCCTCGGCGACGGCTGCCTGATGGAGGGCATCTCCCACGAGGTCGCCTCCCTGGCCGGCACCCAGCAACTCGGCAAGCTGGTCGCCTTCTATGACGACAACGGCATCTCCATCGACGGCGAGGTGGAAGGCTGGTTCACCGACGATACCGCCAAGCGCTTCGAGGCCTACGGCTGGCACGTGGTGCCCAATGTCGACGGCCACAAGCCGGAAGAGATCCAGGCCGCCATCGAGCTGGCCAAGACCCACGACGACAAGCCGAGCCTGATCGTCTGCAAGACCATCATCGGCTTCGGCGCCCCCAACAAGCAGGGCAAGGAAGAGTGCCACGGCGCGCCCCTGGGCGACGAGGAAGTGGCCGCCGCCCGCGAACAGCTGGGCTGGCCCCATGCCCCCTTCCATGTCCCCGAGGCCATCTACCAGGGCTGGGACGCCCGCCAGCGCGGCGAGCAACTGGAGGGCGACTGGGAGGCGCGCTTCGCCCGTTACGCCGAGGCCTTCCCCGCCGAGGCCGCCGAGTTCCGGCGCCGCCTCAAGGGCGAGCTGCCCAAGGCGCTGACCAGCGAGAAGCTGGTCGAGGACGCCCAGGCCAAGGGCGAGACCATCGCCAGCCGCAAGGCCTCCTTCAACTGCCTCAACGAACTCGGCCCGCAGCTCCCCGAGCTGCTCGGCGGCAGCGCCGACCTGGCCCCCTCCAACCTGACCTTCTGGAAGGGCGCCCAGGCGATCTCCCCGGAGGCCCCCGGTGGCAACTACCTGCACTACGGGGTCCGCGAGTTCGGCATGGGCGCCATCATGAACGGCATCGCCCTGCATGGCGGCTTCGTGCCCTATGGCGCCACCTTCCTGATCTTCATGGAGTACATGCGCAACGCCGTGCGCATGGCGGCGCTGATGGGCCAGCAGGCGGTCTACGTCTTCACCCACGACTCCATCGGCCTGGGCGAGGATGGCCCCACCCACCAGCCCATCGAGCAGCTGACCAGCCTGCGTTCCACTCCCAATCTGGCCACCTGGCGCCCCTGTGACGCCGTGGAGACCGCCGCCGCCTGGGATGCCGCGATCAAGCGTCACGCCGGCCCCAGCGCCCTGGTGCTGTCGCGCCAGAACCTGCCCCACCAGGCCCGCGACAAGCACCAGCTGGCCAATATCCAGCGCGGCGGCTATGTGCTGCGCGACTGCGAGGGCACGCCGGAGCTGATCCTCATCGCCACCGGCTCCGAAGTGGGCCTGGCCATGGACGCCGCGACCCGACTGAGCGAGCAGGGCAAGGCGGTGCGGGTGGTCTCCATGCCCTCCACCGACGCCTTCGACGATCAGGACGCCGACTACCGCGAGTCGGTGCTGCCCAGGGCGGTCACCGCCCGCCTGGCCATCGAGGCCGGCCACCGCGACTTCTGGTTCAAGTACGTGGGCCTGGACGGCGATATCGTCGGCATGAGCAGCTTCGGCGAGTCCGCCCCGGCGGGCGACCTCTTCAAGCACTTCGGCTTCACCGTCGACAACGTCGTCGAGCGCGCCCAGGCGCTGCTGGGCTAAGCGACACGGCCCCGGCGGGGCCAAGGTAGGGCTCCCGCCTCGGCCGCAATGGGCGGCTGGCCGATATCAGCGATCGCCTGTCACTAGTGCTCCGCAGATGACGCATGGGTAGTTTTCGCGACGATCAATTCACGAGCTTGGCGGAGACCACGACCTCACGGCTGGCCGCCGTGGGGTCCTGGATCTGTTCGAAGAGCAGGCGGAACGCCTCATGCCCCGCCCGGTAGGTGTCATGGACGGCACAGGGCACCGAGACATCAAAGATATCGGCATAGGGCAGGCGGTCGACACCCACCACCATCACCTCGTCCCGGGACACACAGGCGTCATGCAGGGCACGCATGGCCCCCAGGGTAATCAGCTGGTTGAAGCCGAAGACAGCGTCAGGAAGCGTCCCCCGGCGCAGATAGGCCGCCATGTCGCGGTACGCCGGCTGCAGGGTGTAGTCGCCGGCCCGCGTCTCAAACGTCAACTCTACGTCGGCGGCTCGATAGGCCTCCTCGAAGCCAGCCAAGCGCTCGAGTGAAATCCGTGAGTCCCGCGGCCCCGTCAGCGCCAGGACTCGATGAATGCCCCGGTCTGCCAGCAGCTCACCGAGCAACCTACCAGCCAGGCGGTTATCCAGTATCACGCGACTAAAATCCGACACATTCAGGGTGCGATCCAGCATCACCATCGGCAGCCTGGCCTGGCGCAGCCTATCGAGATAGGCAGGACGATAGTCGGCATCGTCGGCGACAGGTGACAGGATGATCCCCGCCACCTGATAACTGAGCAGGGTTTCGATCGCTACCTCCTCGAGCTCCGGCGAGCCATCGGTATCGATCAGCATGATGGTGTAGTTCTGCTGTTTCGCGGCACGCGAAATCGCCTTGATCACCTCGCTATAGAAGGGGTTGTCGACGCTGGCCGTGACCAGGCCAATCAGGCGATTCTCGCGACTCCTGAGAGTACTGGCGAAGGCATTGGGGACATAGCCCAGCTCCCGCGCCGCCGCCAGGATCTTGTCGCGCGTCGCCGGCTTGACGAGGTGGGGCTTGTTCAAGGCACGCGACACCGTCATGTTGGTCATGCCCACATGCTTGGCGATATCGGTAATGGTGGCCTTGCTGCGTCTAACCATCTTTCACTCGGATCTCGATTTTCGACGCACTCAGCGGAAGCGCCGCTGGGCCAGCAGATGGCGCAGCAGGGGCGCGAGAATCAGCTCCATGGCCAGCGGCATCCGGGAGCCGGGCACCACCAGGGTATGGGGGCGGCTCATAAAGGAATCCTGGATCATCGCCAGCAGGTAGGGGAAGTCCACCGTGGAGGGGTCGCGGAAGCGGATCACCACGAAGGACTCGGCATCGGTGGGGATATCCTGCACCTCGAAGGGGTTGGAGGTATCCACCGTGGGCACCCGCTGGAAGTTGATATGGGTGCGCGAGAACTGCGGCTGGATATAGCGCACATAGTCGTGCATGCGCCCCAGGATGGTGTCGATCACCGCCTCCTGGGAGTAGCCCCGCAGCTTGGTGTCGCGGTCGATCTTCTGGATCCACTCCAGGTTCATGGTCGGCGCCACCCCCACCAGCAGGTCCACGTGCCGGGCGATATCGTGCTCGGCGGTGACCAGGCCGCCATGCAGCCCCTCGTAGAAGAGCAGGTCGGTGCCGCAGGGCAACGGCTGCCACTCGGTGAAGGTGCCCACCTGGTAGCCACTCTCGATCATGCGCTTGTCTTCGGCATGGATATAGTGCCGGTAGGTGCCGCTGCCCTGCTCGCCGTACTCCAGGAACAGCGCCTCCAGCTCGTCGAGCAGGTTGGCCTCCACGGCGAAGTGGGAGAGCTCGTCCTTGCGCTCCGGCTCCTCGCGGAAGATGCGCGCCAGCTCGGCCCGGGTATAGCGGTGGAAGGCGTCGCCATCGACCGTGGCGGCATGCACGTCCTCACGCACGAACATGCGCTCGAAGGTGCGGCGGACGGTGGTGGTGCCGGCCCCGGAGGAGCCGGTCACGGCGATGATCGGATATTCGCGGGACATGCCTAGCCCCCCTCTCGACGCGCCAGGCGCTCACGCAGCGCCTCGGGCACCGCCGCCGGGCGCCCGCTGGCGGGATCCAGCAGCAGCAGGTTGAGCCGCGCCAGGGCGACCTGCACCCCGTCGGCGGGGCGCACTACCCGCTGGAAGGCCACCAGGGCCCTGCCATCGGGCACCGGCAGGGCGGTCTCCACGTCCAGGAGATCGGGCCAGCGGGCCTCGGCCTGGTACTGGATGGCCAGGTCGGCCACCACGCTGGGGTGGCCATGGATATCCCACTCCGCGACGCCCAGGGCCGCGAAGGCCTGGGTACGCGCCTCGTGCAACAGCGATACCAGGGCGTCATGGCCCAGATGGCGACCATAGTTCATGTCGGTGATGCGCACCGCCAGCGGGTGGCGGTGCGTCCAGGCCTCGGCCGGAAATTCCAGGCGAACACGTTCCATGGCGGCGGCTCCCTCGTGGTTATTGTTGGCGTGGAGCGGGGGATCAGCCCTGAGCCTGCTCCCGGGCGATGGCCCGATGGGCGATATCGCGGCGGCAGAAGACGCCCTGCCAGCGAATCGCCTCGACGCCCCGATAGGCCAGCGCCTGGGCGGCGGAGACGCCGTCGCCGAGGGCGGTGACGCAGAGCACCCGGCCGCCGCTGGTGACCACGCGGCCCTGGTCGTCATTGCGGGTGCCGGCGTGGAAGACCTTGCAGCCGGTGGCCTCGGCCTCGGCCAGGCCCTCGATGGCGTCGCCCTTGCGGTAGCTGCCGGGATAGCCCTCGGCGGCCAGCACCACGCCCACGGCGGCCCGCGGATCCCAGTCGCAGGCCTTGCCGGCCAGCTCGCCCCGGGCGCCGGCCAGGCACAGCTCGGCCAGGTCGGAGCGCAGGCGCAGCATGATCGGCTGGGTCTCCGGGTCGCCGAAGCGGCAGTTGTACTCGATGACCTTGGGGTTGCCCGCGGCGTCGATCATCAGGCCGGCATAGAGAAAGCCGGTGTAGGGATGGCCCTCGGCGGCCATGCCGGCCACGGTGGGGCGGATCACCCGCGCCATGATGCGCTCGAAGATGGCCTCGTCGACCACCGGCGCCGGGGAGTAGGCGCCCATGCCGCCGGTGTTGGGGCCGCTGTCGCCCTCGCCGACCCGCTTGTGGTCCTGGCTGGTGGCCATGGGCAGGATGGTCTCGCCATCCACCATGACGATAAAGCTGGCCTCCTCGCCCTCCAGAAACTCCTCGATCACCACCCGGGCGCCGGCGTCGCCGAAGGCATTGGCCTCGAGCATGTCGCGCACCGCCGCCTCGGCCTCTTGCTGGGTCATGGCGACGATCACGCCCTTGCCGGCGGCCAGGCCATCGGCCTTGATGACGATGGGCGCGCCCTTCTCGGCCAGGTAGGCCAGGGCCGGCTCCACGGCGGTAAAGGTCTGGTAGTCGGCGGTGGGGATGGCGTGACGGGCCAGGAAGTCCTTGGTGAAGGACTTGGAGCCCTCCAGCTGCGCGGCGCCGGCGGTGGGCCCGAAGATGGCCAGGCCGGCGTCACGGAAGCGGTCCACCACGCCTTCCACCAGCGGCGCCTCGGGGCCGACGATGGTCAGGTCGACGGCCTCGCGGCGGGCGAAGGCCTCCAGCTCGTCCAGGGCATCGGCGGCGATGGCCACATTGGTGAGCTTGGCCTCGCCGGCGGTACCGGCGTTACCCGGGGCGACGAAGACCTCGCCGACCCGGGGCGATTGGGCGACCTTCCAGGCCAGGGCATGCTCGCGGCCGCCGCCGCCGATGATCAGAACCTTCATGGGAGTACCTTGCTATCGGGGAAATCGCTGCTTGGGGCTCGGCATTATGCCAGAAAGGCGCCCGGTCGTCGGCGGGGGATTCCCGCCGTGCTTGCCTGGCGGATTATTCCTTGTCGCCATCCTTGTCCTTGTCGCCGGGGGCGCGGCCGGCGCCACCGAAGGTCTGCTGCCAGAAGCGCATGTTCTCCTCGGCCAGCTCGCGCATCAGCTCCATGGGCGAGTGGCGCATGGCCTGCTGCCACTGATCCTGCATCTGCTTCTGCTGCTCCAGCATCAGCCGGGTGCCCTGCTCCAGGTAGCGGGCCAGGGGCAGTGGCTGAGCCATGTCGTAGACCCGGATCAACTGGGCCAGCAGGTCATTGGAGAAGACCTCGGCGTCACCGTCGGCCTGCTCCTGCTCGATGATGATGGTCAGCAGGATGGTGCGGGTCAGGTCCTCACCGCTCTTGGCGTCCTCGACCCGGAAGGGCACGTCCTCGATCACCAGTCGGCGCAGATCCTCGAGGGTCACATAGCGACTCTGTTCGGTATCATAGAGGCGACGGTTGGCATACTTGCGAATCACGCGCACGGCACGGCTCCTAATGGTCGGCTTTGCAGGTATTGTGCACCGCGCCACCCCAGGACGCCAATTGATGGGCCCCATATGAACCTGATTCTCCTCGCCCCGGAAGACCTTCACGACCGTCACCTGGCCCGGGTCCGCGACCCGCGACGCCTGCGCCACCTCCGGGAGGTGCACCGCGCCAGCCCCGGCGACGAGCTGACCCTGGGCGTGCTGGGGGGCGGCATCGGCCGCGGCCGATTGCTGAGCCTGGATGACGAGGAGGCTCGCTTCGAGGTCGACGCCCTCGACCAGGCACCGCCCCCGTCCCTGGATATCGAACTGGTGCTGGCCCTGCCGCGCCCACGCATGCTGGCCCGCAGCCTGGAGCATGTCACCGCCCTGGGCGTGAAGCGGCTGACCCTGCTGCATAGCCGGCGGGTGGAGAAGAGCTACTGGCAGTCGCCGGAGCTGCGCCCGGAGAAGATCCATGAGCACCTGATCCTGGGCCTGGAACAGGCCCGGGATACCCGGCTGCCGGAGGTCGAGCTGGTGAGCCGCTTCAAGCCCTTCGTGGAGGACGTGCTGCCGGGGCGCCTCACGGCCCGCCGCGGCCTGGTGGCCCACCCCGGCATGGCGCAGGCCTGCCCGCGGGGCCTCGCGGAGCCGGCCCTGCTGGTGGTGGGCCCGGAGGGCGGGCTGATTCCCTACGAGGTGGAGCAGCTGCAGGCCGCCGGCTGCGAGGGCATCCACCTGGGCGAGCGCATCCTGCGGGTCGAGACCGCGGTGGTGGCGCTGCTGGCCCGGCTGGCGCCCTGAGTCACTCCTCGCCGGGGTCGTGGGGCACCCGCGGCGAATCCGCGTCGCACTCGGGGTCGGTGAGGAAGGTCTCGGTCACGTCGAGCAGCCCCAGGTGGCCGATGGTGCGCCGTCCCAGCAGCAGCGGGTAGAGCATATCGCCCCGGTCACGCAGGCTGAACTGCTCCTCGTAGACGGTGCCGCCGAGGCAGATGTCCAGCAGCACCACCGGCCGCGAGTCCTCGCCGCCGGCGCCGCGCAGGCGTACCCGGCGGTAACGGGGCAGCTCCAGATACTCACTGACCATTTCACCACTGGCCTCGTCTTCCAGGTCGAGGCGAAAGCGCACCCAGCGCTCGCCGTCCCGGGTGAAGGTTTCGATCTCCCGGGCATCCAGGGAGGAGGTCAGGGCGCCGCTGTCCAGCTTGGCCTTGACCTCGATGTCCCAGGGTTCCAGGGTCGCCTTCTCCACCCAGCCGAAGACGGGCCGCTCATCGGCGGCCAGCGGCGCCGCCAGAAACAGCGCCACGACGCCCCACCAGCGATTCACCCAAGCCATAGCAACCTCCCTAGCGCAGGGCGTCCAGCAGCCGCAGGGTGGCGAAACCATCCGCCGCCTCGCCGATGCTGCGCTGGAAGGCGCGCAACCCGCGCCGGGTGTTGGGACCGAGGATGCCGTCGGGGGTCCCGGTCGCGAAGCCGTGGGCATTGAGGCGCTCCTGGAGCTCGCGCACCTGGCCCCGGGTCAGCGGCTGCTCGCCCCGGGGCCAGCCGGCCATCACCCCATCGCGGCCGGCGATGCGCTCGGCCAGGGTGCCCACCGCCAGGGCGTAGCTGGTGGCGTTGTTGTAGCGCAGGATGGCCCGATAGTTGGGGCCCACCAGGAAGGCCGGGCCATTGGCGCCGGCGGGCACCAGCACCGAGGCGGTGTCGAAGTCGGGCAGCGGTGTGCCGCTCAGCGAGCGCACGCCCCGCTCGGCCCATTCCCGAGCGCTCAAGCGGGTGGAGAGCTCCGCCTGGGCATAGTCGAAGCCCGCCGGGAGGCGCACCTCCACGCCCCAGGGCTCGCCCCGGCGCCAGCCCGCCTCGGCCAGGTAGTTGGCGGTGGAGGCCAGCACATCGGGGACGCTGCCCCAGATATCCCGGCGTCCATCGCCGTCACCGTCCACCGCATAGGCCTCGAAGCTGGAGGGAATAAACTGGGTATGCCCCATGGCACCGGCCCAGGAGCCGATCATTCGCTGCGGGGCGATATCGCCGGCCTCGATGATCCGCAGCGCCGCCAGTAGCTCACCCCGGGCGAAGTCGCGGCGGCGGCCGTCATAGGCCAGGGTGGCCAGGGCCTCCAGGGTGGAGAAGTCGCCGAAGTTGCCACCGTAGTTGCTCTCGATGCCCCAGATGGCCACCAGGATCTCGGCGGGCACCCCGTAGCGCCGGGCCGCGGCCTCGGCGGCGTCGCGGTGATCGGCCAGCTTGGCGCGTCCCTGATTGACCCGCTGGGCGGAGACGGCGCTGTCCAGGTATTCCCAGAGGGGGCGCACGAACTCCGGCTGGTGACGATCCAGCTCGATCACCCGGGGGCGATAACGCAGCCCATCCAGGGCCCGGGCCAGGGTCGCCTCGCCGATCCCCTCGGCGCGGGCCTGGCGACGGAACTGGGCCAGCCAGGTGGAGAAATCGGCGGGCTGCACGACCTCGACGGCGGCCTCGCTGGAGGTGGCCGCGACGCTGGCCTCTTGGCCCGCATCGGCCTGGGCCGGGGGCGGCGTACTCTGGCAGCCGGCCAGGGCGAGAAGAAGAAGGGGGAGCATCAGGGGCCTGGGCATCTCGAATTCCTGCTTTCCTTGGCAATGAGCCCCCGATGATCGCGCAGAAGCGAGCCGACGACCAGCCCGGACGATCCTCCCTGCGGGGCCGACGCACCCCACCGGCCTCGCGGCGTCGGAGCGGGAGCGAACTGCACCGGGATCGCGGCCGCTCGGGACACTACGGCGGATCGCCGTCCCTGGGCAGGTGCCGGGCATTGGCCTCGGTCTCCAGGCCGCTCTTCAGCTCATGGGTCAGGGGGTCGTAGTTGGGGCGCAGCTCGTCCTTGACGGTGCCGCTCCACAGCCGGGAGCCGACGAAGTAGCCGGCGCGGCCGATCACATGGGCGGCCACCGGGGCGGTCATCAGGATAAAGATGATGACCCCGAAGGCCCGGGCCACCACCGCCACCTCGGCGAAGTGCAGGGCCACCGCCAGCATCACCAGGCTCACCCCCAGGGCGGCGGCCTTGGTGGTGGCGTGCATGCGGGTCAGCAGGTCCGGCAGGCGCAGCACCCCCACCGCCGCCAGTAGCATGAAGACGGCGCCGCTGAGCAGCAGGGTTCCCTTGATCACCTCAATCATCACGGGGCCCTCCGCGTTCCAGGAAACGCGCGAAGCCGATGGCGGCCAGGAAGGCCATCAGCGCCATGACGATGGTCACGTCGAGGAAGCTGGCCACATCGGTCTGGATGCTGATGACCCCGATGATGCCGACGATCAGGGTCGAGAAGAGTTCCAGGGCCACCACCCGGTCGGGCAGGCTGGGGCCCTTGATCAGGCGCACGAAGGCCAGGCACAGCGACAGGCCCATCAGCGCCAGGGTGAGTTTGATTACGACATCCATGGCGACTCCTTATCAGCGAAACAGGGCCAGGGCGCGCCGCTCCATCTCGGCGAGCCCATCGCGCAGTGCCGCCTCGTCATCAAGGAACATGGCGTGGATATACAGCACCTTGCGATCGTCGGAGACATCCAGGCTGAGGGTGCCCGGGGTCAGGGAGATCAGGTTGGCGACGAAGGTGATCTCGAAGTCGGTCCTGGCGGTGAGCGGCATGGCGATCACCCCGGGGCGCATGTGCCAGGGCGGGGTGACGATATCGAAGGCGACGCGCAGGTTGGCCTTGACCAGCTCCTTGATAAAGAAGCCCACGAAGAGCAGCAAGCGCGGCACCCGCTGGGCATAGCCCGCCAGCCCCGGGACCTGGGACTGGATCAGCGCCAGGGCCAGGTAGCCGAACACCAGGCCGGCGAGCAGGTTGAGGCCGGAGAAGTCGCCGGTCAGCACCACCCAGGCCAGGGTCAGCAGCAGGTTCCAGGCCGCGCCGATCATGGCGTCACCTCCGTGCCCAGCACCGCCTCGATATAGCGGCCGGGATCCATCAGTTGCGCCGCCGAGGCCTCGGCCAGGGCGTAGATGGGCGCCCCGTAGAGGCCGATGGCCAGGGTGCACAGCGCCAGGCCGACGATGGGCAGGTAGAGCAGCCACTGCTCCCGCTGGGAGGGGGCCGCCGGGGCGGGCTCGGCGCCCTCCGGGGTGGCCTTCCAGAACACCTCGGCCCAGATCTTGACCATCGAGTAGAGAGTCAGCAGGCCCACCAGCAGCGCCACGAAGGTGACCCCATAGGCCTCGGCCTCAAGGCCGGCGCGGATCACCACGAACTTGGCGAAGAAGCCCGACAGCGGCGGCAGCCCGGCCAGGGAGAGGGCCGGGATCAGGAACAGCACCGCAAGCCAGGGGTGGCTCCGGTAGAGGCCGCCCAGCTTCTTGAGCTGGTAACTGCCCTTGAGGCGATGAACGAAACCGCTGACCAGGAACAGATTCGTCTTCACGATGATGTGGTGCATGATGTAGAAGACCCCGCCCACCAGGGCCAGCGGCGTGAACAGCGCCAGCCCCAGGATCATGTAGCCGATCTGGCTGACGATATGGAACGACAGGATGCGCCGGAACTCGAACTGGGCCGCCGCGCCCAGCACCCCGGTGAGCATGGTCAGGCCGGCCCCCCAGAGCAGGATCTCGTGGGTGTAGTCGGGGCTCTGGTTGAAGATCAGGGTAAAGACCCGGTAGAGCGCATAGACCCCCACCTTGGTCAGCAGCCCGGCGAACAGCGCCGAGACCGCCACCGGCGGCGTGTGGTAGGAGGCGGGCAGCCAGAAGAACAGCGGGAAGGCGGCGGCCTTGATGCCGAAGGCGACCATGAACATCATCGCCAACACGTCCACCAGCCCGCCCTCCTCCAGCTGTCCCAAGCGCTGGGCGATATCGGCCATGTTGAGGGTGCCCACCAGGCCATAGAGCAGCCCCACGGCGCTGAGGAAGATCACCGAGGAGAGCAGGTTCAGGGCCACGTACTTGATGGCGCCCTCCATCTGTGCCTTCTCGCTGCCCAGGATCAGCAGCGCGAAGGAGGCCACCAGCATCACCTCGAACCACACATAGAGGTTGAAGATATCGCCGGTGAGGAAGGCCCCCGCCACCCCGGCCAGCAGCAGGTGCATCAGCGGGAAGTAGCCGAAGGCCTCGTGGCCACGGCCGACGGTGGCCAGCGAGAAGAGCGCCACGGCGAAGCCGATGATGCCGGTGAGCACCACCATGATGGCGCCCAGCAGGTCGGCCACCAGGCTGATGCCGAAGGGCGCCGGCCAATTGCCCATGTGCATGACCTGGATGCCGTCGCGGCTCACCGAGGCCAGCAGCCACAGGCTGGTGATCAGCAGGGCGGCGGTGCCGGCCACCGCCACCAGGCGCTGCATGCTGCGCAGCCGCCAGAACAGCAGCGACAGGGCCCCGGAGAAGAGCGGAATCAGGATCGGCAGTGCCACCTCGGGATTCACGTATCGGTATCCTTCATCTGGTCCAGGTCATCGGCCTTGACGATCTCGTAGGCCCGGCGAATCAGTACCACGGCGAAGGAGAGCACGCCGAAGGCGATCACGATGGCGGTCAGCACCAGCGCCTGGGGCAAGGGGTCGGCCACCGCCCCCAGCGGTGCCGTGGCGCCCTCCGGCACCAGCGGCGGGGCCCCGCGACGCATGCCGGCGGAGGCGAAGATCAGCAGGTTGGCGGCGTTGGAGAGCAGCATCAGGCCGATCACCAGCTTGACGATGGAACGCCGCAGCATCATGTAGATGGCGGTGGCATAGAGGATGCCGATCGCCAGGGCCATCAGGGGTTCCATGGGCCAGCTCCCGTCGTCGCGCGTCGCTCAGTCATGACTCGCCTCCTCGCTATCGCCTTCCATCAGCGCCAGCACGGCGATCAACACCGAGCCCAGTACCACCAGGTAGACGCCGATATCGAAGATCAGCGGGGTGGAGAACTTGAAGTCGATCCAGGGGATCGTCCACCACTGGGCGGTCAGGAAGGGCTGCCCCTGCCACCAGGCCGGCAGCGCCGAGATCACCCCCAGGCAGAGCCCCAGGCCGATCAGGTCCTGGGGCGCCACCCGCAGCATCTGCCGGGTGGCCCGGGGACCGAAGGCGAAGAGGTAGAGGGCGAAGGCCCCCGAGGCCACCAGGCCGGCGATAAAGCCGCCCCCCGGCTCGTCGTGGCCGCGCAGCAGCAGGAAGACCGAAAACAGCAGCTGCAGCGGCATCAGCAGGCGGGCCGCCACGTGCAGGATCAGGGTGCCCGATCTAATCATCCACGACCTCCCCCCGCGCCTGGCGGTCGCGCTCGGCGTATTCCCCGGCATGGAAGCGCAGCATGGCGAAGACGCCGATGGCGGCCAGGGCCAGCACGAACATCTCGCCCAGGGTATCCAGGGCGCGGAAGTCCACCAGGATCACATTGACGATATTGTGGCCATGCCCCAGCGGCTGGCTGTTGGCCACCATGTAGTCGGAGATGCTGGGGAAGGGGTCGACGCTCACCACCTGCAGGATCAGCAGGGTGATCAGGCCCCCGGTGGCGGCGGCGACCACCAGGTCGCGGACCCGCTCCAGGGGCGAGGAGAGGCGCGCGAAACGCGGCAGGCGAAACAGCACCAGGATCAGCAGGATCACGGTGAGGGTCTCGACCAGCAGTTGGGTGATGCCCAGGTCCGGGGCGCTGAACAGCACGAAGGTCAGGGCGATGCAGAAGCCCATCACCCCCACCGAGGCCACCGCCGCCAGGCGCGCCCGCAGCACGCAGGCCATCACCGCCCCGGCCACCATCAGGCCGACCACCAGCGCCTCGTGCAGCTGCACGTCCAGGGCGACGGCCAGGTGCAGCTCATGGCGGGCGAAGAGGGTCACCCCGGTCAGGCCCACCAGCACCAGCAGCATCATCACCAGGTAGTTGCGCATATAGCCGTTCTGCAGCAGCCGCGTCTGCCACTCGGCGACCTCGACGAGGGTGTTCATCAGGCGGAAGTAAGCCGCCTCGGGCCCCCGCTCGATCAGCGGGTCCAGGGGACGCAGGGCGGCACGCCAGCCGTCCCAGTGGCGGAACAGCAGCAGGCCCAGGGCCAGGCTGACCAGCGACAGCAGCAGGGGCCCATTGATGCCATGCCAGAGGGTGAGGGAGGCCGTCACCGTCTCGCCGCGCAGGCTGCTGGCGGTGGCCGCCACCAGGGCCTCGGCGGCGCCGGGCCAGAGCCCCAGCAACAACGACAGGCCGGCCAGCACCAGGGGGCCCAGGAGCATGGTTCCGGGCCCTTCCTGGGGCGACCGGGGCAGCTCGCGGCGGGCCCGATAGAAGGGTCGAATGCCGACGATGGCCGCCGCCGCCAGGGTCAGGATGGCGGCGATCAGGGTCGCCGGCAGCAGCACGCCGCGCCAGCCGCCCTCCCAGGCGGCGGCGAACAGCAGCTCCTTGGCGACGAAGCCGAACAGCGGGATTACCCCGCCCAGGGAGAGGGCGGCCACGGCGGCGCACAGGGCGGTGATCGGCATCACCCGGCGCAGCCCGCCCATCAGGGCGATATCCTTGGTGCCGGTCTCGTGATCGAGGATACCGGCGACCATGAACAGCACCCCCTTGTAGAGGGAGTGGGCCAGCAGGAAGGTGGCGAAGGCCACCATGGCCTCCTCGCTGCCGATGCCCAGCAGCAGGGTCAGGGTGCCCAGCGCCATCACCGTGGAGTAGGCCAGCAGCTTCTTGATATTGGTGTGGCGCAGGGCCAGGAAGGCGCCGGTGAGCATGGTCAGGGCACCGATCAGGCACAGCCAGGCCTCCCAGGCGGGGGTGCCGCCGAGGGCCGGCGAGAGTCGCGCCAGCAGGTAGACCCCCGCCTTGACCATGGTCGCCGAGTGCAGGTAGGCGGAGACCGGAGTGGGCGCCGCCATGGCATTGGGCAGCCAGAAGTGGAAGGGGAACTGCGCCGACTTGGTGAAGGCGCCGGCCAGCAGGCAGAGCAGGATGGGCAGGTAGAGGTCGTGCCCGCGGAGCAGCTCGCCGCGATCGTTGAGGTCCTGCAGCGACCAGCTGTCGCCGGCCAGGGCCAGCAGGATCAGCCCGGCCAGCAGCGCCAGGCCGCCCCCCACGGTGACGAAGAGCCCCTGCAGGGCCGACTTGCGCGCTTCGAGGTCGGTGTGATTGAAGCCGATCAGCAGGTAGGAGGTGATGCTGGTCAGTTCCCAGAAGACGAACAGGCTGACCAGGTTGTCGGCTAGCACCAGGCCCAGCATCGACATCATGAAGGCCAGGATCACCACGTGGAAGCGCACCAGATCGGGGTGCCCCTTGAGGTAGCCGCTGGCATAGATCAGCACCAGCACGCCGATGCCGCTGATCAGCAGCGCGAAGAGCAGCGACAGCCCATCGAGCAGGAAGGTCAGGGTGATCTCCAGGCCGGGCACCCAGGCCTGCTCGAAGACCAGGATCTCGCCGGCCACCACCGCCGGCAGTTGCCCCAGCAGCCAGAGCAGCAGGGCGCCGGGCAGCAGGGCCAGGACCCAGCCGGTTCGCTCGCCGAACCAGCGATGCAGTAACGGCGCGAAGGCCGCCAATACGAAGCCCCCCAGCACGGCGAGTTGCACGATAACGACGCTCCTCTGTCTGCCCGTTGGCGGGCCATGTGGGCACGGCCTGCCGCCTGCGACGGGGTCGATTCGGCGAGTCGCCGACGGCCAAGCGCCAGCGAAACGGTGAGGTAAACTCTAGCGATTCAAGGGGCTGCCGAGCAAGCCGAGGGCTCGGCGACCCGCGCCCTTTACTGTACAGTAGTGCGGCCTCGACGCCAGCAAGGCGCGTGCCAAGGCCCTTGCCTCGGGGCGCAATAACCGGTATCAAACCCACGTTTTCGGAGCCACCCAGGACGACCGAACGATGATCTTGCCATGGATTCCCTTGCTGGCCCTGCTCGGCGTCGTGGTCCCGCTGCTGACCCGGCAGCGCGGGCGACGCTTCTGCAGTCTGGCCACGGCGGCCCCGGCCGCCCTCGCCCTGCTGCTGGTCCTTTCCCAGGTGCCGACGCTGCTGGCCGGCGACCTGCCGCGCTTCCAGTTGGCCTGGGTGCCGCAACTGGGCCTCGACCTGGCCTTCCGCCTCGATGGCCTGTCGCTGCTCTTCGCGAGCCTGATCCTGGGCATCGGCCTGCTGATCCTGCTCTACGCCCATTACTACCTCGAGGCCCACGAGCCCTTCGCGCGTTTCTACAGCTTCCTGATGCTCTTCATGCTCTCCATGGTCGGCATCGTCATGGCGGACAACCTGCTGCTGCTGTGGCTGTTCTGGGAGCTGACCAGCCTGTCGTCCTTCCTGCTGATCGGCTTCTGGTCCCACTGGACCGACGCCCGCAAGGGCGCGCGCATGGCCTTGACCGTGACCGGCGCCGGCGGCCTGGCCCTGCTGGCGGGCCTGCTGCTGCTGGGTGACATGGCGGGCAGCTTCGACCTGGGCGTGGTGCTGGAGAGCCGCGAGGCGATCCTCGCCGACCCGCGCTATCCGATCATGCTGGTGCTGGTACTGCTGGGGGCCTTCACCAAGTCGGCGCAGTTCCCCTTCCACTTCTGGCTGCCCCACGCCATGGCGGCGCCCACGCCGGTCTCCGCCTACCTGCACTCGGCGACCATGGTCAAGGCGGGGATCTTCCTGATGGCGCGCCTGCATCCGGCCATCGCCGGCAGCGAGGCCTGGGAGCTGATCGTCACCCTGACCGGCATGGCCACCCTGCTCTACGGCGCCTGGTTCGCCCTGCTCAAGACCGATCTCAAGGCGATCCTGGCCTTCTCCACGGTGAGTCACCTGGGCCTGATCACGGTGCTGCTGGGGATCGGCAGCCCGCTGGCGATCCTCGCCGCCCTCTTCCATATCCTCAACCACGCCACCTTCAAGGCGGCGCTGTTCATGAGCGCCGGTATCATCGATCACGAGACCGGCGTCCGCGAGCTGGGTCGCCTGGGCGGGCTGCGTCGGGCCATGCCGATCACCGCCCTGCTGACCAGCATCACCGCCGCGGCCATGGCCGGGGTGCCGCTGTTCAATGGCTTCCTCTCCAAGGAGATGTTCTTCGCCGAGGCCGCCGCCTCGCCGCTGCTGGGGGGCCTGAGCTGGCTGCTGCCGGTGCTCGCCACCCTGGGCGGTATCCTCTCGGTGGCCTACTCCCTGCGCCTGGTGCATGCGGTCTTCTTCAAGCCGGCGCGCAAGGAGACTCCCAGGTCACCCCACGAGCCGCCGCGGCTGATGCGTGCCCCGGTGGAACTGCTGGCGGCCCTGTGTATCCTGGTCGGCCTGCTGCCGGTGATCGCCGAGGTGCCCCTGGGCCTGGCCGTCGAAGCCGTGCTGCTGACCCCGCTGGAGTTCCATCTGGCCATCTGGCACGGCCTCAACCTGCCGCTGCTGATGAGCGCGATCGCGCTGATCGCCGGGGTATTGCTCTATGCCCTGCATGATCACCTCCGGCAGTTCGGCCGCCAGTTCGCCCCCATGGATGCGCGGCTGGTCTTCGAGGCCGCCGTGCAGCGACTGGCAGCGACCAGCCAGCGCCTTACCACCCGCCTGGAGAACGGTTCCCTGCAGCGCTATATGAGCTGGCTGCTGGGGGCGGCGCTGCTGCTGGGGGCCGTCGGCCTGTTGCAACTGCCGAGCCTGGCCGGCGCCCGCCCCACCCAGGAGGCCGACGGCATCCTGCTGCTGGGCGCGGCGCTGCTGATCTTCGGCGCACTCGGTACCGTGGCCACCCACCGCTACCGCCTGATCTCGCTGCTGATGCTCTCGGTGGTGGGCCTGGTGGTGTCGCTGACCTTCGCCCGCTTCTCCGCCCCCGACCTGGCGCTGACCCAGCTCTCGGTGGAGGTGGTGACCATGATCCTGCTGATGCTGGCGCTGTTCTTCCTGCCCCAGAAGACCCCACGGGAGTCCTCGGCGGGACGCAATATCCGCGACCTGGGCCTGGCCGCGTCCCTGGGCATGGTGGTGGCCAGCCTCAACTATGCGGTGCTGACCCGCGATAACCACGGCATCTCGGACTTCTTTATCGCCAACAGCGTGCCCGGCGGCGGCGGCCACAACGTGGTCAACGTCATCCTGGTCGACTTCCGCGGCTTCGATACCCTGGGCGAGATCACCGTGCTGGCCCTGGCCGGCCTGGCCATCTTCAAGCTGCTCAATCGGCTGCGCCTGTTCATGCCCCACAGCGACGGCGAGGGACGCGTCTGGTCGCCGGACCGCTATCCGCTGATCCTGACCAGCGTCTCCCAGGCGCTGCTGCCCCTGGCGCTGCTGGTCTCGGCCTTTATCTTCCTGCGCGGCCATAACCTGCCCGGCGGCGGCTTTATCGCCGGCCTGATCACCGCCGTGGCGCTGATCCTGGTGTATATGGCCCGCGGCGTGGAGTGGACCCAGGTGCGCCTCGACTTCCAGTATCAGCCGGTGGCCATCGCCGGGGTGGCCATCGCCACCCTCACCGGCCTGGGCAGCTGGCTGTTCGGGCGGCCCTTCCTGACCTCGGCCTTCGGTCACTTCCATATCCCCGCCATCGGCGATATCGAGCTGGCCACCGCCATGCTCTTCGACCTGGGGGTCTATCTGGCGGTGGTGGGGGCGACCCTGATGATCCTCGCCAACCTGGGCAAGCTGACCACGCCCCACCGCCCCAGCAAGGAGGAGAAGCACTGATGGAAAGCCTCTATGCCGTGACCACCGGCGTGCTCAGCGCCTGCGGCCTGTTCCTGACCCTGCGTGGGCGCACCTTCCCGGTGGTGGTGGGCCTGACCCTGCTCTCCTATGCGGTCAACCTCTTCCTGTTCTCCATGGGCGGCCTGACCACCGATGGCGCGGTGATCGTCGATGGCCCCAGCGACTATGCCGATCCCCTGCCCCAGGCCCTGGTGCTGACCGCCATCGTCATCGGCTTCGCCATGACCGCCTTCGCGGTGATCCTGGCCATGCGCGCCCGGGGTGACCTGGGCAACGACCATGTGGACGGCGAGGACAACCGGGAGGATCGTTCGTCATGATCCAGCACCTGATCATCCTGCCCATCGTGCTGCCCCTGGTGGCCGGGGCCATCCTGCTGCGCAGCCGCGGCGGCGCCACCCGCCCCAAGCGGATCATCGGCGTCACCGCCACCGCCCTGCTGGTGGCGGTGAGCATCGCCCTGGTGGCCCAGGCGGCCGGCGGCGAGGTGACCTACTATGCCCTGGGCGACTGGCGCCCGCCCTTCGGCATCGTCATGGTGCTCGACCGCCTCTCGGCGCTGATGGTGCTGCTCACCTCGCTGCTGGCGCTGGGCTGCGTGGTCTTCGCCTGCGGCGGCGATGACGAGCAGGGCAGCAACTTCCACGGCCTCTTCCAATGGCAGCTGATGGGCATCAACGGCGCCTTCCTCACCGGCGACCTGTTCAACCTCTTCGTCTTCTTCGAGGTACTGCTGCTGGCCTCCTATGCGCTGCTGATGCATGGCGGCGGCAAGGCACGCATCCAGGCCGGGCTGCACTATGTGGTGCTCAACCTGGCCGGCTCGGCGCTGTTCCTGATCGCCGTGGGGGTCCTCTACGGCGCCACCGGCACCCTCAACATGGCCGACATGGCCCAGCGCCTGGCCACGTTGCCCGCCGAGCGGGCCGGCCTGGTCAGCGCCGGCGGCCTGATGCTGCTGGTGGTGTTCGGCCTCAAGGCGGCCATCCTGCCCCTCTACTTCTGGCTGCCCAGGGCCTATGCCTCGGCGCCGGCGCCGGTGGCGGCGCTCTTCGCCATCATGACCAAGGTGGGCGTGTACGCCATCCTGCGGGTCTATCATCTGGTGTTCGGCGACCAGGCCGGGGCCCTGGCGGCCCTCGACCAGCCCTGGGTGTGGTGGCTGGCGCTGGGCACCCTGGTGATGGCCACCCTGGGCGTGCTCTCCGCCCGCGACCTGCGCCTGCTGGTGGCCTACCTGGTGCTGATCTCGGTGGGCACCCTGCTGGCCGGCATCGGCATGCGCAGCGAGGCGGCCACCGCCGCCCTGCTCTTCTACCTGCCCCATACCACCCTGGTCACCGGGGGCCTCTTCCTGCTCGCCGAGCTGATCGGCAAGCAGCGCGGCAAGGCGGGGACCCGCATCGTCAAGGGCCGGCCGCTGCACAACGCCTCCCTGCTGGGCGTGCTCTTCCTGGTGGGCGCCGCGGCGGTGGCCGGCCTGCCGCCGCTGTCCGGGGCCATCGGCAAGGCACTGCTGATGAACGCGGCCAGCGCCGAGCAGCAACCCTGGCTGTGGCCGCTGCTGCTGCTGGCCGGGCTGGGCAGCATGGTGGCCCTCTCCCGGGCCGGCTCGACCTTCTTCTGGCGCAGCCACGCAGGCGACCCAATAGAACAGCCCCTGGCCAAGCGTCAGCTGTTCGGCGTGGCCTGGCTGCTGGCCGCCTCGCCGCTGCTGATGTTGCTGGCCGGCCCGGTCAGCGACTATACCCAGGCGACGGCGGAGCAACTCACCCACCCCAACCTGCATATTCGCGCCCTGCTGCCCGAGACCACTGATGGAGGCGAGGCATGATCACTCCCCGCTCCTGGCTCCCCACCCCGTTGATGTCGATCCTGCTGCTGGTGGTCTGGCTGCTGCTGGTGCGCAGCCTGGCCCTGGGCCATATCCTCCTCGGCGGCGTCCTGGGGATCCTGATACCGCTGGCCACCCAGCGCTTCTGGGATGCCCAGCCCCATGTACAGAAGCCCTGGCTGCTGCTGCGCTTCGCCCTGCGGGTGCTCGGCGACATCATCGTCGCCAACCTGCAGGTCTCCTGGCTGATCATCAACCCCTGGCGGCGCATGCGCCCGGCCTTCGTCGAGTATCCGCTGATGCTGGAGCAGCGCTTCACCATCACCCTGCTGGCCAATACCATCAGCCTGACCCCGGGGACGGTCTCTTCCAACCTGCGCATGGACGGCAAGACCCTGCTGATCCATGCCCTGGACGTGGAGGACGAGGAAGCGCTGATCGCGGAGATTCGCGAGCGCTACGAGCGGCCCCTGAAGGAGATCTACGAATGCTAGATACGGCACTTTGGATCAGCCTGGCCCTGGTACTCGCGGCACTGGCGCTGAACGTCTACCGCCTCACCGTGGGGCCGGACATGCCGGACCGGCTACTGGCCCTGGATACCATGTACGTCAACTCCATCGCCCTGATCGTGCTGCTGGGGCTGTGGCTCAATACCAAGACCTATTTCGAGGCGGCACTGCTGATCGCCATGCTGGGCTTTATCAGCACGGTGGCGGTCTGCAAGTACTTGCTGCGCGGCGATATTATCGAATAGGCGGCGGAAGGAACGGACGCTATGACTATCTTCGTGATACTGGAAGGGGTGATCTCGCTGCTGCTGATCGCCGGCGGCGCCTTTATCTTTATCGGCTCGCTGGGCATGGCCCACCTGCGCGACTTCTATATGCGCCTGCATGGCCCCACCAAGGCCACCACCCTGGGGATCGGCTGCATGCTGATCGCCTCCATGCTCTATTTCTGGGTCACCGAGGGCAAGCCCGATATCCAGGAGATGCTGATCACCCTCTTCCTGTTTATCACCGCCCCGGTGAGTGCCCACCTGCTGGCCAAGACCGGCCTGCACCAGAAGCTGCGCCACGCCGACAAGACCCGCGGCAAGCCGGTGGAACTGCGCCCGGAAGAGGTCGGCGAGAAGCCGGTGCCGCACCCGGACCGGGGCCACGGCTAACCACAGGACGTGGCGCCGGGCGAGACCCCGGCGCCGCCTCCACTCACCAGCCCTGACTATGGGTCTTGACCAGCTCGGCGAACAGGCCGATATGGTCGTCCCGGTCGTTGAGGGCCGGGATATAGCGATAGGTCTTGCCCCCCGCGGCGAGAAAGTTCTCGCGGTTCTCCTCCTCCAGTTCCTCCAGGGTCTCCAGGCAATCGGCGGCGAAGGCCGGGCTGATGATATCCACGTGCTCGACGCCGTTGCCGCCCCAGGCCTTGAGGGTCTCGTCGGTATAGGGCTTGAGCCACTCCTCGCGGCCGAAGCGTGACTGATAGCAGAGTTGCCAGTCGTCCTCCCCGAGCCCCAGGGCCTCGGCCACCAGCTCGCTGGTGCGCCGGCAGTGACGCGGGTAGGGATCGCCCTGGTCGGCATAGCGCTTCGGAATACCGTGGTAGGAGAACATCAGCTTGCCGCGCTCGCCGTCATGGGCCGCCCAGTGCTCGCGGATGCTCGCCGCCAGGGCGCCGATATAGGCCGGATGATCGTGGTAGTCACGAACGAAGCGCAGCTCCGGCAGGTGCGGGCAGCGGGCCAGGGAACGCGCCAGGCCATCGAAGACCGCCGCCGTGGTGGAGCGGGAGAACTGCGGGTAGAGGGGCAGCACCAGGATCCGCTCGGCACCGGCCTGGCGCAGCCTGAGGCCCGCCTCCACCAGCGAGGGGTTGCCGTAGGTCATGGCCAGCTCCACCGGAATGGGCTCGCCCAGCTCCGCCTCGAGACGCTCGCCCAGGGCCCGCTGCTGGCGACGCCCGATGGCCAGCAGCGGCGAGCCCTCCTCGGTCCACACCGAGGCATAGGCCTTGGCGACCCGGGGCGGACGCAGGCGCAGGATGACCCCATGGAGGATCGGCCACCATAGCCAGCGCGGCGCATCCACCACCCGGCGGTCGCTGAGAAACTCCGCCAGGTAGCGGCGCACCGCCTGGGGGGTGGGGGCATCCGGGGTGCCCAGATTGACCAGCATCACGCCGAATCGGGGGGGGGACATAGCGGGCTCCTGATAGCGTTGACGACGACACGCCGGGGTCTTTGAATCGCCGACCCATTGTATCAGTGGAGCACGATAAGGCGGAACAAAGTTATACTATTGACGCTATTTGTATAACTATAACGACGCCTCGCGATCACGGGCGTCCGATAGGGGGGAGAGGCGGGAGAGGCGTCGCCGGGGGACGGCGACGTAAGGGCCCTCGTTAGAAGGCCAGGGGAATCCGTGAGGTCAGGGAATCGTGATAGTGGGCCTGGCGACCGACCACCTCGTCCTCGGGCACATGCTGCACCAGGTAGGCGCGATGGATACCGGCACGCTTGAGCTCCAGGTAAACATCGTCCAGGGCGCGGAACAGCATCGGCTTGCCGGCCCGGGTGAGGAGATCGCGCTTGCCCTCCAGGTCTTCCACCTCCACCTGGCAGAAGCTGCTGCCGGCATGGGTGATCACGCGAATCTCGAAATTGTCATGACTGGCCACGAAGGCCTGCAGATGATGAATATCCATAATCCCTCCAAAGCAAAGCAGGTTACTCTTCCCTGCACACTGAATGCATCAAATGACAACGAGATGACACTCAGGTAGTGGTCGTATGACCTTTGCCTTGCCCGGAGGGTTCCCCGGCCGATTACCGGTTACTGATATTCCGAGGGATCGATGGCCTTGCCCAGCGAGTGAGAGGGCTACGATCCACCCACTTGCCGGCCTTGGTCTCGGTTACTGATATTCGGAAGGGTCGATGGCCTTGCCCAGGGAGTTGCGATCCACCCACTTGCCGGCCTTGGTCTCCTTGTAGCGGAATACCACCCGGTCGCCCACGGTAACCGGCAGCTCGGCGTCTTCGGTCTGATAGCTGTAGGTCTCGCCGTCCACCACCAGCTGGTAGCGGTAGAGGTCGGGCATGCCCAGCCACTCCTTGAAGGGGCCTTCCCGCTCCAGGGACTGCAGCTCGCCGCGGCCCTCCAGCTTGGGGGTACGCTTGCGGCCGCCGCGTCGAAATCCGCCTGCCATGGTTGTCTCCTGTCGATGATCGAGGGTCGCGATTATACGGGGCCGGGCCCAGGCCTCAAGTCGTTATCACTCGTTCATGTGTTGACCGTAGCTGTCCGGGGCCAGGTCCTCGAAGCGGGTGTACTTGCCGATAAAGGCCATATGCACGGTGCCGATGGGGCCGTTACGCTGCTTGCCGATGATCAGCTCCGCCAGCCCCTTGTTGTCGGGATTGTCGGCGTTGTACACCTCGTCACGATAGACGAAGGCGATGACATCGGCATCCTGCTCGATGGCCCCGGATTCACGCAGGTCCGACATCACCGGGCGCTTGTTGGGGCGCTGCTCCAGGGAGCGGTTGAGCTGCGACAGGGCGATCACCGGGCAACCGAACTCCTTGGCGATGCCCTTCAGGGAGCGGGAGATCTCGGAGATCTCGCCGGTGCGGTTCTCGGAGAAGCCGGGGATCTGCATCAGCTGCAGGTAGTCGATCATGATCAGGCCGATATTGCCGTGCTCCCGGGCGATGCGCCGTACCCGCGAGCGCATCTCGTTGGGCGACAGGGCCGCGGTATCGTCGATGAACAGCTGCTTGTCCTTGAGCAGGTTGACCGCCGAGGTGAGCCGCGGCCAATCCTCGTCCTCCAGTTGGCCGGTACGCACCCGGGTCTGGTCGATGCGCCCCAGGGAGGAGAGCATGCGCAGCATCAGGGCGTCCGCCGGCATCTCCATGGAGAAGACGATCACCGGCTTGTCGCCGGAGATCACCGCATGTTCCACCAGGTTCATGGCGAAGGTGGTCTTACCCATCGATGGGCGTCCGGCAATGATCACCAGGTCCGAGGGCTGCAGCCCCGAGGTCATGTCGTCCAGGTCGCGGAAGCCGGTGGAGAGACCGGTCATCTGCCCCTTGAGGTTGAACAGCTCGTCGATGCGATCCACCGCCTTGGCCAGCAGCTCGCTCATGCCGATGGCGCCGCCGGACTTGGGGCGCTCCTCGCTGATCTGGAAGACCAGCCGCTCCGCCTCGTTGACCAGCTCGTCGGCGGGACGCCCCTGGGGGGCGAAGGCGCTCTCGGCCACCTGGTTGGCGGCCTGGATCAGCTTGCGCAGGGTGGCCCGCTCGCGAACGATCTCCGCATAGGCGCGAATATTGCTGGCCGAGGGGGTATTGCGGGCCAATTCTGCCAGATAGGCCAGGCCCCCCACCGTCTCCAGTTGATCGCGGTTCTCCAGGGCCTCGGAGAGGGTCACCACGTCCAGGGGGTGGGCGCCCTCCGCCAGGGTCTGCATGGCATTGAAGATCAGCCGATGCTCATAGCGATAGAAATCATTGGCGGTGAGCCGCTCGGAGACGGTATCCCAGGCCTGGTTGTCGAGCATCAAGCCGCCCAGCACCGATTGCTCCGCCTCCAGGGAGTGGGGCGGCACCTTGAGGGCGGCGGTTTCCTGATCGGACTCGGCGAATTCATTCATGACGCGATACGGCCTTGGCTGGAACGATACGGCTCGGGGGCGAGCCCGAGCATTCTACCCCAAGCGACCGCCGGGCCCCATGCCCGATGTGGCTCGGGCGAACCGAGGGATCGCCAGAGACGCGAAAGGCCCCGGGGGACGAACCCCCGGGGCCTTTCCTGCCCCGCCACCCGAAGGGGCGGGGCGAGTGGCGGGTCGCTTACTCGGCGACCACCACGATGCGCACGGTGGCGCCGACTTCGGCATGCAGCTGCAGGTCGATGTCGTACTCGCCGGTGGCACGGATCGGGCCTTCCGGCATGCGCACTTCGCTCTTGGCGACGTCGAGACCGGCCTGGCTCAGGGCCTCGGCCAGGTCACGCGGACCGATGGAACCGAACAGCTTGCCCTCGTCGCCGGCCTTGGCGACCAGGGACAGTTCGATCTCGGACAGCTCGGCGGCACGCGCCTCGGCCACGGCCTTGCGCTCGCCGGCCTGGGCCTCGAGCTCGGCACGCTGGGCCTCGAAGGCCGCCACGTTGTCCTTGGTGGCCGGCACGGCCAGGCCGTACGGGACCAGGTAGTTGCGGCCGTAACCGGCCTTGACGGTCACCTGGTCACCCAGGCCACCCAGCTTGCCAATCTTGTCGAGCAGAATGACTTCCATCTCGTGAACCTCTTGTCAGTCGCTGCGGGCCAGGCGTTCGCGGAAGTTCGCGAAACTATCGATAACGGCCAGCAGCAGCACAATCAGAATCGTGGGCCAGGTGGCGATCAGCAGTACATAGAAGGCCACCAACCAGAGCCCGTTCATCCCCTTGATACCGATAATACCGTGAATCAGCGCGATGCCAGCGACCAGCAGGGGCACCCAGGTGAGCATGGCCAGGCCGGGGAGCAGGACCAGGCCAACGATCCCCAGCACCAGCAGGATGGCGAATTCGCGAGGCGCCAGGCGCAGGCCATGGAACTCCTCGCGGAAGCCGCCGGGGTTATAGAGCCCCGCCTGCCAGGCGCGCCCCAGGGCCAGACAGCCCACCGCGGCCAGGCTCACCATCACCCCGGTCACGCCACCCACCAGTAGCGTCGCCAGCTGTTCGGTGGCGATGCCCTGGTTGGCCAGCTCGCGGAGCATGGCATCCACCTCCGCCGAGCCCTGGCGCAGCTGTTCCAGCAGCGGGCCCACGCCCCCGGGGGGCACGAAGACGCCAAGCTGGACCATCACCGCCGAGGCCAGGACCCCGACGATCAGCGCCTCGCTCCAGCGCGCCCGCGACCGCAGCACCACCGCCATCAGGGTAGCCAGCAGCACACAGGCCAGGGGAATCACGTCCCCCTGCATCCACCACCAGCCGGCGGGCAGCGCGGCGGCGAGGATCACCGGCAGGGCCGGCGACATGCCGCGGCGCAGGGTCACCAGGGCGGCGATGGCGGCGCTCAGCCAGAACAGCCAGGGCACCAGGGCGGCAATTGCCGCCGCTGCCACCGCCTGGGGCGTTCCGCGCATCAGCCATCGGGCGAAGGGCAGCATCGCGAAGCCGGAATTACTGGTGGCTGTCGGAGTAGGGCAGCAGGGCCAGGTAGCGGGCGCGCTTGATAGCGGTGGCCAGCTGGCGCTGATAACGGGCCTTGGTGCCGGTGATACGGCTCGGCACGATCTTGCCGGTTTCGGTGACGTAGGCCTTGAGCGTATCGATGTCTTTATAGTCGATCTGCTTCACGCCTTCGGCGGTGAAACGGCAGAACTTACGGCGACGGAAAAAGCGTGCCATTGTAAATCTCCTCTGGGCGTGCGGAATCAGTTAGCTTCGGCGGTTTCGGCGCTGCGCGGCTTTTCTTCGCGACGCGGACGCTTCTCTTCTGCCGGCTTCATCATCGGTGAGGCTTCGGTGATGGCTTCCTTGCAGCGCACGACCAGGCTGCGGATGATGGCGTCGTTGAAGCGGAAGATGTTCTCGATTTCCTCGAGGGTCTCGCCGCGGCACTCGACGTTCATCAGCACATAGTGGGCCTTGTGGATCTTGTTGATCGGGTAGGCCAGGTGACGACGGCCCCAATCTTCCAGGCGATGCACGCTGCCGCCGCTCTCGGTGACGAGGCTGGTGTAGCGCTCGACCATGGCGGGCACCTGCTCGCTCTGATCCGGGTGGACCATGAAGACGATTTCGTAATGACGCATGGTGGCTCCTTTCGGTTTGACAGCTTCCCTGGGCGGATGGCCCGAAGAAGCAAGGAGGTGATAGTGGAAACACTAACGCCCGCACGAAGGACGCACGGGCGCCAGTATTGTAGAGAGTGGCGCCCCGCTGCGCAAGGGCAAGCAGCCGGAAGAGGAGCGTTTCGCGGGCGACAACAATATGGTCGAGGCGCCTCCCGGGCAAGGCGGCTCGCCCACCTCCGGGACGAGACCCCGACGCCAAGGCCCGTCGCCTCCCCCGGCCGCGATGCTTGGCAAGCCGACAGAAAGTTGACACTGTAATCAAATATCCATATTTTGATAACGCACAGTTATGGATATCCCTCCCTCCCATGCCGCGGCGCCACGCCTGATTCGCGAGCCCCGATACCGGGTCGATCGCCCCTGGCGACGCCGCCATGCCGGATTTTCTTCGGCCCAGGTTCACTTACCGGGCCCAGTGGCAAGCCTCACGCCGCCCTCGCCTCGACGGTGACGGGCCACCCCTCTTCTGGGTGACTGCCTCCGGCGTCACGCCGACGGCTTGCCCCTCCGCCTCGAGGGCAAACCGGGGGTATCCATGTTTTCGCCATCCGAGTGCCCGGCACGCTTGGTTCGTCGCGACGAGCCGAGCGCCCCGGGCACTCCTTACGGAGCCTTTCATGAGTAAACGCGTTGCCATCATCGGTGCCGGCCCCAGCGGCCTGGCACAGCTGCGAGCCTTCCAGTCCGCCGTCGAGAATGGTGCCGAACCGGTCGAACTGGTCTGTTACGAAAAGCAGGGCGACTGGGGCGGCCAATGGAACTACACCTGGCGCAGCGGCCTCGATGAGAATGGCGAACCCGTCCACAGCAGCATGTATCGCTACCTGTGGTCGAATGGTCCCAAGGAGTGCCTGGAGTTCGCCGATTACAGCTTCGAGGAGCACTTCGGCAAGCCGATCGCCTCCTATCCGCCCCGCGCCGTGCTCTGGGACTACATCAAGGGACGCGTCGAAAAGGCCGGCGTACGCCGCCATATCCGCTTCAACTGTCCGGTGCGCCAGGTGGAGTATCGGGAGACGGACGGCACCTTCCTGGTTACCGTGCATGATCATGATCGGGATGTGATCGAGAGCGAGGTATTCGATCACGTGGTGGTGGCCTCGGGGCACTTCTCCACCCCCAACACGCCGCAATTCGAAGGCTTCGAGACCTTCAACGGGCGCATCCTGCACGCCCACGACTTCCGCGACGCCCTGGAATTCCAAGGCAAGAGCCTCCTGCTGGTGGGCAGCAGCTACTCCGCCGAGGATATCGGCTCGCAGTGCTACAAATATGGCGTGCGCAGCATCACCACCTGCTACCGCACCCGCCCCATGGGCTTCGATTGGCCCGAGAACTGGGAGGAGAAGCCGCTGCTGCAGCGGGTCGACGGCAACACCGCCTATTTCGCCGACGGCACCAGCAAGCAGATCGATGCGATCATCCTGTGTACCGGCTACCTGCACCACTTCCCCTTCCTGCCGGACGCCCTGCGCCTGCAGACCAATAACCGCCTCTGGCCGCTGGGGCTCTACCGCGGCGTGGCCTGGGAAGCCAATCCCAAGCTCTTCTATCTGGGCATGCAGGACCAGTGGTATACCTTCAACATGTTCGATGCCCAGGCCTGGTATGTGCGTGACATCATCCTCGGCCGCATCACCCTGCCCGAGCGCGCCACCATGACCGCCGACAGCCAGGCCTGGCGTGAACGCGAGGAGACGCTGGACAGCGACGAGTCGATGATTCGCTTCCAGGGGGATTACGTGGCCAGCCTGATCGAGGCCACCGATTACCCGAGCTTCGATATCGAAGGGGTCAACCAGACCTTCCTCGAGTGGGAGAAGCACAAACACGAGGGCATCATGACCTTCCGCGACAAGTCCTACCGCTCGCTGATGACCGGCACCCAGGCACCGCCCCACCATACTCGCTGGCTGGATGCCATGGATGACTCCCTGGAGGCCTTCCTGCATGCCCCCAGCAAGCGCCCGGCCACCGCAGAGGTCGACGGCTGATCCGCCGCCCGCAAAGCGTTAACCGTCCGCCAGCGCCCCGCTCGCTCGTTGGCGCACCGCCTCGAAGAGGCAGATACCGGTGGCCACCGAGACATTGAGGCTGGAGACGCTGCCCGCCATGGGCAGCTTGACCAGGGTGTCGCAGGCCTCCCGGGTCAGGCGCCGCATGCCCTTGCCCTCGGCGCCCATCACCAGGGCCGTGGGACCACGATAGTCGCCCTCATAGACGCTGGCCTCGGCCTCGCCGGCGGTGCCGAACAGCCACACGCCCTGCTCCTTGAGCTTGGCCAGGGTGCGGGCCAGGTTGGTGACCTGATAGACCGGCACGCTCTCGGCGGCGCCACAGGCCACCTTGCGCACCGTGGCATTGAGGGGCGCCGCCTTGTCCTTGGCGACGATGACCCCATGCGCCCCGGCGGCGTCGGCGCTGCGCAAACAGGCGCCGAAGTTATGCACGTCGGTGACGCCATCGAGGATCAGCAACAGCGGCGGGGCCGCATGGGGCCAGGCGCCCAGCTGCAGCCACAGCGACTCCTCATTGGCGAAGGCCAGGGGCGGGCAGAAGGCGAGGATGCCCTGATGGGCGGCACCCTGGGTCAACTGGTCGAGAAGTTCCCGGGGCTGAGTCAGCACCCGGGCGCCCCGGGCACGGGCCTGCTCGAGGGTCTCGGCCAGGCGCCGCTCGGCGTCGCCCTCCTGGACCCAGAGCTCCCGGGGCGCCTCACCGCGTCCCAGCAGGGCCTGGACGGCATGCACCCCATGCACCAGATCGAGCCCGGACGGGGCCGACACGGCGGCCTTGGCCCTGGGGGCACGGGTCGCCGGGCCGGGGCGACGCCCGCCCTTCTTGAACCGCTTGTCACTCACCGGCGGCGACTCCGTCGCGGCCCGCGCCGCTTGCCCTTGGGACTCTCCTTGGCCTTGGCCTCGTCACGGGGCGCCGAGGCCGCGGAGGCCTCCTTGCGACGCCGCGGCTGGCGCTGGGGGCGCGGCTTGGCATCGGCCAGTTCGAAGTCGATCTTGCGCTCGTCCAGGTCGACCCGGGCCACCTGCACGGTGACGCCATCGCCGAGGCGATAGCTCATGCCGCTGCGCTCGCCCTTGAGGCGGTGCTTCTCGGCCTCGTAGTGGTAGTAGTCGGAGGGCAGCGAGGTGACGTGCACCAGGCCTTCCACATAGACCTCGTCGAGACGCACGAAGATACCGAACTGGGTCACCGAGGCGATGGTGCCATCGAAGACCTCGCCCAGCTTGTCGGACATGAACTCGCACTTCAGCCAGTCTTCCACGTCGCGGGTCGCGTCGTCGGCACGCCGCTCGGTCATCGAGCAGTGTTCGCCCAGCTCGAGCATCTGCTCGAAGGTGTAGGGGGCCCACTTGCTGGGCGGCTCCACCGGGGCACCTTCGGCGCGCAGCACCGTGGCGGTCTGGCGCGGGCCACGGATCACCGAGCGGATGGCGCGGTGGACGAGCAGGTCCGGGTAGCGGCGGATCGGCGAGGTGAAGTGAGCATAGGCCGGGTAGGCCAGGCCGAAGTGGCCATCGTTCTGGGGCGAGTAGACCGCCCGGCTCATGGAGCGCAGCATCACCGTCTGGATGACGTCGGCATCCGGACGCCCCTTGATGGCCTCGGCCAGATCGCGATAGTCCTGCGGGCTGGGGTCGTCTCCCCCGCCCAGGGAGAGCCCCAGCTCGTTGAGGAACAGCCGCAGCTTGTCGAGGCGCTCCGGCGAGGGCTTCTCGTGGATACGGTAGAGGGCCGGCAGGTCGTGCTTGTCGAGGAAACGGGCGGTGGCCACGTTGGCGGCCAGCATGCACTCCTCGATCAGCTTGTGGGCATCGTTGCGCGAGCGCGGCACGATCTTCTCGATCTTGCGCTCCTCGTTGAAGAGGATGGCGGTCTCGGTGGTCTCGAAGTCGATGGCACCGCGTTCCACCCGGGCCTCGCGCAGCAACTTGTAGAGGGTATGCAGGTCCTGGAGGGGCTTGACCAGGGGCGCGTACTCCTGGCGCAGGGCATCGCCCTCCTCGCTCTCCTCGTCGAGGATCGCCGCCACCTTGTTATAGGTGAGGCGCGCCTTGGAGCGGAACACCGCCTCGTAGAAGCGGTAACGACTGATGGCACCATTCTGGGAGATATTCATCTCGCAGACCATGGCCAGGCGATCCACGTCCGGGTTCAGCGAGCAGAGTCCGTTGGAGAGCAGCTCCGGCAGCATGGGCACCACCTGCCCCGGGAAGTAGACCGAGTTACCGCGGGTGATCGCTTCCTGGTCCAGGGGTGAGCCGGGACGCACATAGTGGGAGACGTCGGCGATGGCCACGACCAGCTTCCAGCTACCGGATTTGGTCTTCCAGGCGCAGACGGCGTCATCGAAGTCCTTGGCGCTCTCGTCATCGATGGTCACCAGCGGCAGGTCACGCAGGTCGATGCGGTGTGCCTTGTCGTCTTCGGCCACCTCGGCGGACATGCTGCTGATCTGGTCGTGGACGTCCGGCGGGAAGTCGGCGGGAATCTCGTAGCTGCGGATGGCGATATCGATCTCCATCCCGGGATCCATGCGCTCGCCGAGCACCTCGATCACCTCGCCCACCGGCTGCACCCGGGTCTCCGGCTGCTTGACGATGCGTGCCGAGACCACCTGACCGTCCTGGGCGCCGCCGCAGGCGCTGTGGGGAATGATCACCTCCTGGGTGATACGGGCATTCTCCGGGATCAGCACGCCGAACTCCGGGGTATTGGCCCGGTAGACGCCGACGATGGTCTGGGTATTGCGGGCGATCACCTCGGCGATGGTGGCCTCGTCGCGCCCCCGGCGGTCGCGGCCGCTGATGCGCACCAGCACATGGTCGCCGTGGAAGACCCGGCGCATCTGCCGCGGCGGTAGCACCAGGTCGGGCTTCTTGCCGTCGTCGCGCAACACGAAGCCGAAGCCGTCGCGATGGCCAAGCACCTTGCCCTTGATCAGGTCGAGCTTGTCGATCAGCGCATAGGCACTGCGGCGATTGCGCAGCACCTGGCCGTCGCGCTCCATGGCCGCCAGGCGGCGACGCACCGCCTCGATCAGGTCCTCGTCGTCGAGGCCCAGCATGCGGCTCATGTTTTCGTAGGTAATGGGTTTGCCGTAATCCTCCAGGCGGGCGAGCAGGTACTCGCGGCTGGGGGCAGGCTTGTCGTACTTGTGGGCTTCACGTTCCGCGTGGGGGTCGTCGCTGAGCGTCCAGTGGGTCATGCGTGTGGCGTCCTTGAACAAGAAATGGGCGAGAGGCACGGGCGTGAGGCGGGAAGGGTCGGTTTCATGGCCGCAGTATAGCCTTAGGTATCGCTCGACCCAACCATTGCCGCGATTTCGCACTCATAAAGCCGCCGGCGGGGCTTGCAAAATCCAGCGGAATCGGTATTATGCTCGCCACTTGCCCAGGTGGCGGAATTGGTAGACGCGCTAGCTTCAGGTGCTAGTGTCCTTACGGACGTGGAGGTTCAAGTCCTCTCCTGGGCACCACTTCGATATCGCGAGGTAATGGCGATATCTCGGGATCGCAAGTTCCCACGCTCTTTATCAGCTCGATGACTCATGTTCGCCCAGGTGGCGGAATTGGTAGACGCGCTAGCTTCAGGTGCTAGTGTCCTTACGGACGTGGAGGTTCAAGTCCTCTCCTGGGCACCATCGGCCCAGCCGCGAACATGAGCAGTATGATGCGCCCAGGTGGCGGAATTGGTAGACGCGCTAGCTTCAGGTGCTAGTGTCCTTACGGACGTGGAGGTTCAAGTCCTCTCCTGGGCACCACACCGCATCATATCTCCGAGTTGATCCAGTTAGAGTGACCGCTGCCCAGATGGCGGAATTGGTAGACGCGCTAGCTTCAGGTGCTAGTGTCCTTACGGACGTGGAGGTTCAAGTCCTCTTCTGGGCACCATCGTTATCTATCGCAAGACCATCCATAGCAAGCCCCGCACACACGCCATCGAGCGTGTTTTTTTATGCCCGCGATTCGGGCATGACGATCACCCGGCGTGGCCATCACCTTAGTCGAAACGCCCCGGCAGCCGCGCCACCGACTCCAGATCCCAGCCCCGGGAGCGCACCGCCCCCTCCAGCCGCTCGGCCCTGGCTGCCGACAGCTTGGGGAAGAAGTTCAGGCCGGTACGCGCCTCCACCTCCTTGATGCTGACCAGATAGCGATCCAGGGGCTCATCGCCGCGCACCTCCTGGGGCATGATAAAGGCCAGCGCCAGAGGCTCGTCGCCGGGCACCACGATGATCTTGTAGAAGGCCTCCGGCACCTCCACCAGTCCCACCCGATTGAAGACGTTATCCATGAAGCGCTCGGGGAAGACCGGCCCGGTAATCACCTGCAGCGTCCCGAAGCGCGGCACGAAGTGATCGATCACCACCTCCTCCAGACGCTGCCAGAGGCGCCGATTGAGATCGGGGCGCTGGGGCGACATATTGCTCATCAGGAAGGTCTCGCGCTGAGCCTCCCGGCCGTGCACCACGGCGATGGCATAGTTGGGGGCCAGGTGGCCGCGATCATAGCCGCTGCCGAAGTAGCTGTCGGGTGCGATCGGCCACAGGGCGCGCCAGTCGCGCCGGAAGTCGGGGCGCGGCGCCGCCCGAGGGTTCTCCACCGCCTGCAGGGTATAGCTGACCCATAATGGATTGACCCGCACGTCCGACCACCCCACCAGGAAGCCGTCATTGCGCAGTACCCGGTGCAGGTTGGTCGGCGTCAGGCGCTCCCAGGTGGGTACCCCCATCCAGCTGAGTCGATCACGATACTCCTGCTCCTGGGCATACCAGAGCCCGCTACTGATGGCGACGAAGACCAGCCCCACACCCACCTGGCGCAGGCCGCGCCGCCATCGAGAGATCCTTCTGCGCATGCCCTTCCCTATCAATCGACGGCGCCGGCCCTAGCGGCCGGCGCCTTCACCCTCGGGTCGATGACGTCACCAACCCACCGAGAACATGGTCTCCAGGTCATGTCGCGAGTGGACCTGCATGGCATTGAGGGTCTCGGTGTCACGGATGCCCTCCACCGCATTGAGTCGCTCGGTCACCAGCTCCGCCAGGCTCTCGAAGTCCCGGGTACGGGCGATGGCCACCAGGTCGTAGCGCCCACAGGTGGAGTAGACCTCACTGATGCCTTCCACGTCGGCCAGGCGCTCGGCCACCGCCTTGACCTGGCCCTTGTCGGTATTGATCAGGATCACCGCATTCTGCATTGCCTCTCTCCCTCGCCCCAGGATGATGGTGAGTCGTCGCTGCCAGTATATCAGCGTCGCCCGGTGCTCCCCAGCACCAACGCGGCCGATTGCCGCAGCGGCGCCGCGGGCATTCGCCTCTCGGGCCAGGCTTCGACTAGGATAATCAGAACTCCGACGCCTCCGCGGGGTCGGAATGCCTAGCGAGCTCGACTCGCCATACCTAGAGCGGGACCACCCGCCCAACGACCGTGACCCTGCCCCTCCGGCCTCGTGCCTTGCGGGCAAGCCCCTAAAAAAGCAGCAAGACAGTAAGGAGACACCATGGCTAATCAGAGTCGTCGCGACTTTATGCGCCACAGCCTGCTGGGCCTGGCCGCCCTGCCCCTGGGTGCCGGCATCCTTTCCCAGAGCGCCTTCGCCCAGAGCCTGCCGCGGGTCGACCCCGACAGCGACGAGGCCAAGAACCTCAACTACGTGGAAGTGGCCGACGAAGCCAGCGACCATGAGCAGTACGCCGAGGGCGAGCATTGCGCCAACTGCATGTTCTTCCAGGAAGACAACGAGGCCTGCCAGCTCTTCCCGGGCAAGAGCGTCGAGCCGGAGGGCTGGTGCCAGGCCTGGGCCGCCAAGCCCTGAACCTCGCCACGCTTACGACAAGGGCCCGCGCCATTGGCGCGGGCCCTTGTCGTTGACAGGCAGGACGCCCTCAATCGCGCCCCTCCTCCTCGGGCAGCGGCCATTGATAGCGACGCACGATCTCCCCCTCTTCCATCGACTCCAGCTTCACCGGGAAACCCCACAGCTGATGCAGGTGGCGGATCACCGGATAGACCGTCTTGGCCAGGGGCCGGCGCCGATCCTGCACATGGCGCAGGGTCAGGGAACGGTCGCCGCGAATGTCCGCCGAGTAGATCTGGATATTGGGCTCACGCACCGAGAGGGCGTACTGCACCGAGAGCGCCTCGCGGATGCGCTGGTAACCGCGCTCGTCGTGGATGGCGGCCACCTCCAGCATTTCCTCCTGATCGTCATCCACCACGGTAAACAGCTTGAGGTCGCGAATCACCTTGGGCGACAGGAACTGCTGAATAAAGGACTCGTCCTTGAAGTTGCGCATGGCGAAGTGCAGGGTCTCCAGCCAGTCGCTGCCGGCCATGTCCGGAAACCACTCGCGATCCTCGGCGGTGGGCGCCTCGCAGATCCGCTTGATATCGGTGAACATGGCGAAGCCCAGGGCATAAGGGTTGATGCCGCTGTAGTAGGGGCTGTCGAAGCCGGGCTGATTGACTACCCCGGTATGCGACTGGAGGAACTCCAGGATCAGCCCCTCGTCCACCAGCCCCTCATCGAAGAGGCGATTCATCAGGGTGTAGTGCCAGAAGGTCGCCCACCCCTCGTTCATCACCTGGGTCTGGCGCTGGGGATAGAAGTACTGGGCCAGCTTGCGCACGATGCGTACGATCTCCCGCTGCCAGGGTGCCAGCAAGGGCGCATTCTTCTCGATAAAGTAGAGCAGGTTTTCCTGGGGCTCCGATGGGTAGCGACCGCCGCCATGCAGGCCCAGCGGGTCCTCCTCGTCGTCGAAGGCATCGGCCGGCGCCTCGCTCCCCGGCGACCGGGGAATGGTCCGCCACAGGGTATTGACCTGGGCCTGCAGGTACTCCTCCCGCTCCGCCTGGCGCTGCGCCTCCTCCTCGGCGGAGAGCGGCGAGGGGCGCTTGTAGCGATCCACCCCGTAGTTCTGCAGGGCGTGACAGGCATCCAGCAACTGCTCCACCGCGGTCACGCCGTAGCGCTCCTCGCACTCCGCCACGTACTTACGGGCGAATACCAGGTAGTCGATGATCGAGCCGGCATCGGTCCAGGTGCGGAACAGGTAGTTGCCCTTGAAGAAGGAGTTGTGGCCATAGCAGGCGTGGGCCATCACCAGCACCTGCATCATCAGGGTGTTCTCCTCCATCAGGTAGGCGATGCAGGGATCGGAGTTGATCACCAACTCATAGGCCAAGCCCATCTGGCCGCGCCGATAGGCCTGCTCCACGGCCAGGAACTGCTTGCCGAAGGACCAGTGGTGATAGCCCACCGGCATGCCCACGCTGGCATAGGCATCCATCATCTGCTCGGTGGTGATGACCTCGATCTGATTGGGGTAGGTATCCAGCCGATATTCGTCGGCCAGCCGAGCGATCTCGGCCTCGAAGGTCTCGAGGATCTCGAAGGTCCAGTCGGAGCCGGTGGCGATGGGCTTGCGTCGCATCATGCTCTGCCTCCTGGTTCTGCTCAGGCCTCGGCCCGACGCCGGAACAGTTCTCGGAACACCGGATAGATATCGCCGCCCTCGACGATCTGGCGCATGGCGAAGCGGGCGGGGAACTCCGCCGCCACCCGCTCATACTCCTCCCACAGCGCCTGGTGGGCATGGGGCGTGATCTCCACATAGGTGAAGTACTGCAGCCGCGGCATCAGCTTCTTCATCATCAGCTCGCGACAGGTCACCGAATCGTCGTCCCAATTGTCGCCGTCGGAGGCCTGGGCCACATAGAGGTTCCACTGGGCCGGGGAGTAGCGCTTGGTGATGATCTCGTCGACCAGGGTCAGGGCGCTGGAGACGATGGTGCCGCCGGTCTCCCGGGAGTAGAAGAATTCCTCCTCGTCGACCTCCTTGGCGGCGGTATGGTGGCGCACGAAGACCAGCTCCACCTTCTCGTAATTGCGCTCCAGGAAGAGGTAGAGCAGCAGGAAGAAGCGCTTGGCGATATCCTTGTGGGACTGGGTCATGGAGCCGGAGACGTCCATCACGCAGAACATCACCGCCTTGTTGGAGGGCTGGGGCTGGTTGATCAGGTTGTTATAGCGCAGGTCATAGGTATCGATGAAAGGCACCGCCTCCAGGCGCCGCTCCAGGCGCTCGATCTCCTCCTTGAGGGCCTCGATACGCGACGGGTTGCGCAGCACCGGGTCCTTGCGCTCTTCCACCTCCAGGGCCTCCTTCGCCTCGCGCAGGGCACGACGCAAGGGCGCGCGCATGGCGATGCGCCGGGCATGGGCCTCGCGCATGGAGCGCACGATATTGATGCGCGCCGGCACCCCGTCCTTGGAGATGCCGGCGCGCACCGGGCGCACCTCCTCCAGGTCCACCAGTTGCTTGCGCTCCAGGTGGGGCAGCTCCAGGCCATCGAAGACGAAGTCGAGGAATTCCTCCCGGGTCAGGCTGAAGGCGAACTCGTCCATGCCCTCGCCCTGGTTGGAGGCGCCGCCCTCGCCGGCGCCGCCTCCCCCGCCGCCCCCCGGGCGGCGCAGGCGATCCCCCTCCACGAACTCCTTGTTGCCCGGGGCGACGATACTGCGCTTGCCACCGGGACCATGCTGGAAGACCGGCTCGGAGATATCCCGAGAGGGGATCGAGACCTTCTCGCCACGCTCCATATCGGTGATGGAGCGGCGATTCACCGCCTCCTCCACGGAGCGCTTGATATGGGTGCGATAGCGATCGAGGAAGCGCTGCCGATTGACCGCACTCTTGTGCTTGGCGTTGGCCCGTCGATCGATGAAATAGCTCATGGTGACCTCCCCTGCGCGCCGGGCACCGCCGCGTGGAACACGGCCGGCACCGGGCGCGGCGACTGCCGGGGGCCATGCCCCCGGACTGGGCCTGCGGCTGACAGGTTACTGCGACTTGCGCACCCGCAGGTACCATTCGGAGAGCAGCCGCACCTGCTTCTCGGTGTAGCCACGATCCACCATGCGCGCCACGAAGTCCTCGTGCTTCTTCTGGTCCGCCGCCGAGGCCTTGGCGTTGAAGGAGATGACCGGCAGCAGCTCCTCGGTGTTGGCGAACATCTTTTTCTCGATGACGCCGCGCAGCTTCTCGTAGGACTGCCAGCTGGGGTTCATGCCGTTGTTCTGGGCGCGGGCCCGCAGCACGAAGTTGACCACCTCGTGACGGAAGTCCTTGGGATTGGAGATGCCCGCCGGCTTCTCGATCTTCTCGAGCTCGTCGTTGAGGGCCTGACGGTTGAACAGCTCGCCGGTTTCCGGGTCTCGGTACTCCTGGTCCTGGATCCAGAAGTCGGCGTAGGTGACGTAGCGGTCGAAGATGTTCTGACCATACTCGGAGTAGGATTCCAGGTAGGCGGTCTGGATCTCCTTGCCGATGAAGTCCACGTAGCGCGGTGCCAGGAACTCCTTGATATAGCGCAGGTAACGCTCGAAGGCCTCCTTGGGCAGCTGCTCCTGCTCGAGGCGCTGCTCCAGCACATAGAGCAGGTGCACCGGGTTGGCCGCCACCTCATGGGTGTCGAAGTTGAACACCTTGGAGAGGATCTTGAAGGCGAAGCGGGTGGAGAGCCCGTCCATGCCCTCGTCGACCCCGGCGGAGTCACGATACTCCTGGATCGACTTGGCCTTGGGGTCGGTGTCCTTGAGGTTCTCGCCGTCATAGACCCGCATCTTGGAGTAGACGCTGGAGTTCTCCGGCTCCTTGAGCCGCGAGAGCACCGAGAACTGGGCCAGCATGCGCAGGGTATCCGGGGCACAGGGGGCCTGATTGAGGGACGAGTGCTCGAGCAGTTTCTGGTAGATCTTGACCTCTTCGGTGACCCTCAGGCAGTAGGGCACCTTGACGATATAGACCCGGTCGAGGAAGGCCTCGTTGTTACGGTTGTTGCGGAAGGTCTGCCACTCGCTCTCGTTAGAGTGGGCCAGGATCACCCCGTCGAAGGGGATGGCACCCATGCCCTCGGTGGGGTTGTAGTTGCCTTCCTGGGTCGCGGTCAGCAGCGGGTGCAGCACCTTGATGGGCGCCTTGAACATCTCGACGAACTCCATCAGCCCCTGATTGGAGCGACACAGGCCGCCGGAGAAGCTGTAGGCATCGGGATCGTCCTGGGAGTACATCTCCAGTTGACGGATATCCACCTTGCCCACCAGGGAGGAGATGTCCTGGTTATTCTCGTCGCCGGGCTCGGTCTTGGAGATGGCGATCTGATTGAGGCGAGAGGGATAGAGGCGCGCCACCCGGAACTGGGAGATATCGCCGCCATACTCCTTGAGGCGCTTGGCGGCCCAGGGCGACATCACACTCTTCAGGTAGCGCCTCGGGATATTGTACTCCTTCTCCAGCAGCTCGCCGTCCTCCTCCGGCGAGAAGAGTCCCAGCGGCGACTCATAGACCGGCGAGCCCTTGATGGCATAGAAGGGCACCCTCTCCATCAACAGCTTGAGACGCTCGGCCAGGGACGACTTGCCGCCCCCCACCGGGCCCAGCAGATAGAGGATCTGCTTGCGCTCCTCGAGCCCCTGGGCGGCATGGCGGAAGTAGGAGACGATCTGCTCGATGGCCTCTTCCATGCCGTAGAACTCGGAGAAGGCGGGGTAGCGACGGATGACCTTGTTGGAGAAAATCCGCGACAACCGGGAATCCTTGGCCGTATCGATGACCTCCGGCTCGCCGATCGCTACCAGCATGCGCTCGGCGGCGGTGGCATAGGCCGTGGGTTCGCCGCGACACAGCTCGAGGTATTCCTGCAGGCTCATATCCTCCTGCTGAACCCGCTCGTAGCGATTCTGCACATGATCGAAGATGCTCATCGAAGCCTCCTTAAGCCCGTTGGCTCGGGCGGCGCATAAGGTTCACGGCGACCGAGGTGGGTACCCTCAGCGTAGCCCTATACATTAGATAGAGACGGTGCTGGGCAAGGCGATTTTTCAACGGATGACCATCGCGGGCCCTACCCGTATGACGCAGCAGAGGCTCCAGGGTTCGTTCACATCGTTAGAGACTTTAGATGCAAGCACCCACCGACGATAACTCATCGGTGGGTGAGGAAAGTCGTGTAGAAACAGAATGTTAATTATAACTAGAGGGCCGCAGCGGCACGCGTACCCTGATCGATGGCGCGTTTGGCATCCAGCTCGCCGGCATGCTCGGCGCCGCCGATCAGTTGCACCTGGACACCGGCCTCCCGCAGGGGCGCCAGCAGGTCGCGCACCGACTCCTGACCGGCGCAGACGACGATGCTGTCCACCTCTAGGCAGCGCGGCTCGCCGTCGAGGCGAATATGCAGGCCCTCATCGTCGATGCCCACATAGTCGCAGCCGGCCAGGGCCTCGACGCCGCGATGCTTGAGGGAGGCACGATGCACCCAGCCGGTGGTCTTGCCCAGCCCCTTGCCGGGCTTGGAGGCCTTACGCTGCAATAGCGTCACCCGCCTCGGCGTCTCGGGACGCTGCGGCGTCATCAGGCCTCCGCGTTCGCGCACCTCGAGATCCACCCCCCACTCGCGGCACCAGGCGTCGCGATCCAGGCCGGGCGGCCCCCCATGGGTGAGCAGCTCCGCCACATCGAAGCCGATGCCGCCGGCGCCGATAATGGCGACCCGGCGCCCGACCCGCTCCGGGTGAACGATAGCCATGGGATAGCTCATCACCTTGGGGTGCTCGATGCCCGGCAGGTCGAGCTCCCGGGGCTTGACCCCGGTGGCCAGCAGCACGGCGTCATACCCCGCCAGCTCATGCACCGACGGCTCGCTGTTGAGGCGCACCCTGACCCGGCGCTTGTCGAGCATCACCCGGTAGTAGCGCAGGGTCTCGTCGAACTCCTCCTTACCGGGAATCTTGCGGGCATAGTTGAACTGCCCCCCCAGCTCGGCGCTGCGCTCATAGAGCACCACCTCATGGCCGCGTTCGGCCGCGGCCACCGCCGCCGCCAGGCCGGCGGGACCGCCCCCGACCACCGCCACCCGCCTGGGCTCGGCGGCGGGCTCGAGGCGCAGCTCGGTCTCGTGGCAGGCCCGCGGGTTGACCAGGCAGGAGGTCAGCTTGCCCTGAAAGGTGTGATCCAGGCAGGCCTGGTTACAGGCGATGCAGGTATTGATCTCGTCGCGACGTCCCTCGGCGGCCTTGGCCACCCACTCGGGGTCGGCCAGGAAGGGGCGTGCCATGGAGACCATATCGGCATGGCCCTCGGCCAGCACCCGCTCCGCCACCTCCGGCATATTGATGCGGTTGGTGGTGATCAGCGGAATGCCGAGCTCCGCCTTCATGCGCCGGGTCACCTCGGTGAAGGCGGCCCGGGGCACGCTGGTAACGATGGTCGGCACCCGCGCCTCGTGCCAACCGATGCCGGTATTGATCAGGCTGGCGCCGGCGGCCTCGATGGCCCGCCCCAGGGCCACCACCTCCTGCCAGCTGCTGCCCTCCTCCACCAGGTCGAGCATCGAAAGACGGAAGATGATCAGGAAGTCGGGGCCGGTGGTCTCGCGGATGCGTCGCACGATCTCCACCGGGAAGCGAATGCGCTTGTCGAAGCCGCCGCCCCACTCATCCTCGCGCTGATTGGTGCGCGTACAGATAAACTGGTTGATCAGGTAGCCCTCGGAGCCCATCACCTCGACGCCGTCGTAGCCGGCCTCCCGGGCCAACTGGGCGCAGCGCACATAGTCATCGATCTGCGCCTCCACCTCGGCGCCTTCCAGGGCCCGGGGCGGGAAGGGGTTGATGGGGGCCTGGATCGCCGAGGGCGCCACCAGGGCCGGAGAGTAGGCGTAGCGCCCGGCATGCAGGATCTGCAGGCAGATCCGCCCGCCCTCGGCGTGCACCGCCTCCACCACGCCGCGGTGGGCCGCGGCCTCCTCGGCGGTGGTGAGCTTGGCCGCCCCCTCGAAGACCGCCCCCTCGGCATTGGGGGCGATGCCCCCGGTGACGATCAACCCCACCCCGGCCCGGGCCCGCTCGGCATAGAAGACCGCCAGGCGCGCGAAGCCATCGGGGGCTTCCTCGAGATTGGTATGCATGGACCCCATCAAGATGCGGTTGGGCAGGGTCAGGTGGCCCAGGGTCAGGGGGCGAAAGAGGTGCGGGTAGTCGGTCACGGTCATGGCCTCGATTGCGGCACGAATTCAAACAACTGTATGACAGTCTAGCCGAGGGTGACAAGCGGGGCACTCCGACCAAGGCCCAAGCCCCGGGTGCGGAAGCCGGCGCCCTACAGCATAGATGCAAAAGCGAGGAGGGAAGAGGGAGAGAATGCAGATACGAAAACGCCCCAGGCCAAGTGACCTGGGGCGTTTCGGGAATCTCGATGGCGGACCGGACGGGACTCGAACCCGCGACCTCCGGCGTGACAGGCCGGCATTCTAACCAACTGAACTACCGGTCCGCGTGGTGGGTGATACCGGATTCGAACCAGTGACCCCCAGCATGTGAGGCTGGTGCTCTAACCAACTGAGCTAATCACCCACGTAGACAAGACTATTTGCATTGCGAAGCGTCAGCCGTGGCGGACCGGACGGGACTCGAACCCGCGACCTCCGGCGTGACAGGCCGGCATTCTAACCAACTGAACTACCGGTCCACAAGGGCAAACCTTCACATTGCGGCAGCGCCTTCAGGGCTACCCGGAAACACTGGCGGACCGGACGGGACTCGAACCCGCGACCTCCGGCGTGACAGGCCGGCATTCTAACCAACTGAACTACCGGTCCACTCGCATTTCCTACGACTTCGGCCATCTCCCTGTCGAGATGGTGGGTGGTACTGGGCTCGAACCAGTGACCCCCAGCTTGTAAGGCTGGTGCTCTTCCAACTGAGCTAACCACCCCTGAACTCGTGGCGACGCATTCTACAGAGACCTCGAAGGAAGTCAACGACTTCAGGGCAACTTTTTCGCTCGGGAGCCGCCGCAATCCGCCCCCTGGGACCCATCAACGGCGGCAGGGCGCACCACCCCTGAGTTTGCGCCGTGGCTATCGACGATCGCCATCGACAACGCCAGGCTCCGAGACGTCGCCCCGGGAGTGAGGCTCGAGGGTCGAGGCGATCGCCCGGGCCGCCTCATCGATCAGCCGTGCCTGGGTCAGCCCCGACGCCTTGCGCGGCTTCCAGTCGTGGTCGCCATCGCCCAGGAAGTGAACTTTGGCGATAGCGGGAAGGTCATAGGCCTCTACCTCCGCTCGCGTGCCGAAGGGGTCCCGTTCCCCCTGCAATACCAGGGTGGGACAGGCGATCGCCGGCCAGTGGGCCAGGCGGGTGCTCTCCGGCTTGCCGGGCGGGTGGAAGGGATAGCCACACAGCGCCAGGCCGGGGACCGCCTCCCGGGCGGCCAGTAGGCTCGCCACCCGTCCGCCCATGGACTTGCCACCCAGCCAGCAGGGCGGCCCCGCCAGGCGTGACACGATGTCGCACCAGGGACGCAGCTCCTCCACCAGTTTTTCCACCCGGGGCGGCGGTCGGCGGCGCCCCTCGGCACGCATCCGCTGCATATAGTCGAACTCGATGCCCAGGGCCTGAATTCCCGCCGCGGCCAGCGCCCGACGCAGGCCCGCCATAAAGGCGGAATCCTGGCCGGCGCCCGCACCATGAGCCAGCAGCAGCCGCCCCCGGCGAGGCGCTCCCTCGATCCACAGTGGGCCGATACCGGCCACCTCGCAGTATCCGGAAATCCCGGCCTGCAAGCCCTCGATCACCTCGTCTACGCTGAGTCGAAGCGACGTTGCCTCCGCCATCGTCATTGCGACCTCTTCTGGGCGCTATTTGGTCATACGCGATTATTGCATATTTAGCTTGCCTGCCGGCTGAGCTAGAATCGGCGCCCGGAATCTTGACCTGTATCATCATGCGGGCGGTCGCGCTCGGGCACACTTGGCACCCGGGACGTCTCCCCTACACCGCGTTCGATGGGAACCTGACATGAGCACAGCATTTGAACACCCGACCTACAATTACAAGGTAGTTCGGCAGTTCGCGATCATGACTGTGGTATGGGGCATCGTAGGCATGAGCCTGGGTGTCATCCTCGCCGCACAACTGGTCTGGCCCGAACTGAACCTGGGGCTGCCGTGGACGAGCTTCGGCCGCCTGCGCCCCCTGCACACCAACGCCGTGATCTTCGCCTTCGGCGGCTCGGCGCTGATGGCCACCTCCTACTATGTGGTCCAGCGCACCTGCCAGACGCGGCTGATCTCCGACAAGCTGGCGGCCTTCACCTTCTGGGGCTGGCAGGCGGTGATCGTCTCCGCGATCATCACCCTGCCGATGGGCCTGACCACCTCCAAGGAGTACGCCGAGCTGGAGTGGCCGATCAATATCCTGATCGCCGTGGTCTGGGTCAGCTATGCCATCGTCTTCCTGGGCACCATCAAGCAGCGCAAGACGTCGCATATCTACGTGGCCAACTGGTTCTATGCCGCCTTTATCCTGACCATCGCGGTGCTGCATATCGTCAATAACCTGGCGATTCCGGTCGAGGCCTTCAATTCCTACTCCATCTACCCGGGTGCCATCGACGCCATGGTGCAGTGGTGGTGGGGCCACAACGCGGTGGGCTTCTTCCTGACCGCCGGCTTCCTCGGCATGATGTACTACTTCGTGCCCAAGCAGGCCGAGCGCCCGATCTACTCCTATCGTCTGTCCATCGTGCACTTCTGGGCGCTGATCACCGTCTACATGTGGGCCGGTGCCCACCACCTGCACTACACCGCCCTGCCCGACTGGGCCCAGTCCGTGGGCATGGTGATGTCGATCATCCTGCTGGCCCCCTCCTGGGGCGGCATGATCAACGGCATGATGACCCTCTCCGGGGCCTGGCATAAGCTGCGCACCGACCCGACCCTGCGCTTCCTGGTGGTGGCCCTCTCCTTCTACGGCATGTCCACCTTCGAGGGGCCGATGATGGCGGTGAAGACCGTCAATGCCCTCTCCCACTACACCGACTGGACCATCGGTCACGTTCACGCCGGCGCCCTGGGCTGGGTGGCGATGATCTCCATCGGCTCCATGTATCACCTGATTCCGCGCCTGTTCGGTAACACCGAGATGCACTCGGTGAAGCTGATCGCCGTGCACTTCTGGCTCTCCACCATCGGCACCGTGCTGTATATCGCCGCCATGTGGGTCAACGGCATCCTGCAGGGCCTGATGTGGCGTGCGGTCAATCCCGACGGCACCCTGATGTACACCTTTATCGAGGCCGTCGAAGCCAGCGGTCCGGGCTACATCGTGCGCTGGGTGGGTGGCCTGTTCTGGGTCACCGGCATGCTGATCATGGCCTACAACGTCTACATGACCGTCAAGCGCAGCGAAGCCGAGCACGGCGCCATCCCGCAAGCCGCCTGAGCCAACGGAGAACGAGACACCGATGAAACACGAGATTGTCGAAAAGAACGTTGGCCTGTTGTCGGTCCTGATCCTGGTGGTGATCAGCTTCGGCGGCCTGGCCGAGATCGTGCCGCTGTTCTTCCAGAAGGACACCACCCAGGCGGTGGAGGGGCTCGAGCCTCTCTCCCCCCTGGAGCTGGAAGGGCGCGATATCTACATCCGCGAGGGCTGCGTGGGCTGTCACTCCCAGATGATCCGCCCCTTCCGCGCCGAGACCGAGCGCTACGGCCACTACAGCGTGGCCGGCGAGTTCGTCTACGATCACCCCTTCCTGTGGGGCTCCAAGCGCACCGGTCCCGACCTGGCCCGGGTGGGCGGCCGCTACAGTGACGACTGGCACCGGGCGCACCTCTACAACCCCCGCGACGTGGTGCCCGAGTCGATCATGCCGGCCTATCCCTGGCTGTTCGAGAACACCCTCGACGGCCAGGCCACCGAGCGCAAGATGCGTGCCCTGCAGAGCATGGGAGTGCCCTACACCGACGAGCAGATCAACGGCGCCGGTCGCGAGGTGCGCGGCGAACAGGAGATCACCGCCCTGGTGGCCTATCTGCAGCAGCTCGGCACCGTGATCGAAGGCACCCGCTGATCATGGATATGGGGACCTTTCGAGGCATCACTACCCTACTGATCCTGATCGCCTTTCTCGGCATCGTGGCCTGGGCCTATTCCAGACGCCGCAAGAAGGACTTCGACGAAGCCGCCAATTTGCCCTTCGCCGATGATGATGAGATGCCTAACCGTGACCAGGCCTCGCGGAACGAGGCCGATTCCCGACACGACAGGGGAGACAAGAACAGATGAGCAACCTTTGGGACGACTCCCTCTCCGGCTTCTGGAGTGCCTGGATCATCGTCATCACCCTCGGCACCATCGCCTTCAGTGCCTGGGTGCTGTTCGCCAACCGCAAGACCGACAAGCAGCCGGATGCCGAGGGCAACGTATCCACCACCGGCCACGCCGCCGATGGCATCGAAGAGTATGACAACCCCCTGCCGCGCTGGTGGTTCATGCTCTTCGTCGGCACCGTGATCTTCTCGCTGGGTTACCTGGTGCTCTACCCGGGCCTGGGCAACTTCCAGGGCATCCTGGGCTGGAACCAGGTGAACCAGTGGGAACGCGAGATGGCCCGGGCCGAGGAGCGTTACGCACCGATCTTCGCCCAGTACGAAGAGGTGCCGATTCCCGAGCTGGCCCAGGACGATGACGCCATGCGGGTCGCCGAGCGCATCTTCCTCAACAACTGCGCCATCTGTCACGGCTCCAATGCCCAGGGCGGCTACGGCTTCCCCAACCTGACCGATGACGACTGGCTGTATGGTGGTGCGCCAGAGAATATCGTCCACACCATCGCCAACGGACGGAATGGCCTGATGCCCTCCTGGCAGCAGTTGGGCGAGGAGAACATCGAGAACCTGACCCAGCACGTGCTGTCGCTCTCCGGCCTGGAGCATGAGGCCGAGCGCGCCGAGCGTGGCCAGTCGGTGTTCACCGCCAGCTGTGCGGCCTGTCACGGCCCCGACGGCACCGGCAACACGGCCCTGGGGGCACCCAACCTGACCGATGACACCTGGCTCTACCTGGCACCGGGCCAGAGCGTCGCCGACGCGGTTCGCCAGACCCTGCGCAATGGCCGCAACGGCCATATGCCGGCCCAGGCCGCCTATATCGGCGAGGACAAGGTGCACCTGGTCGCCGCCTACGTCTACAGCCTGAGCAACTGACCCCCCTCGAGCGGGTGCGGCTGGCCGTCGCACCCGCTCTTCACTCCCCCCCTCGGTCGATTACACTACTGCGGTAACTCTTCTCTCCGGCGCGCCGCGCCTCAGCTGTGGTAAGCCCATGCCAGACCGGATACCTGCACGCGATGTCACCCCTTCCGGGGTCGGCCAGCACGACCCCGCCCAGGCCGTGCAACAGGAGATGTACGCCAAGCGCCGGCATATCTACGTGCGCGAGATCAAGGGCCTCTTCCAGCGCCTGCGCCGCGGCACCAACTGGGCCCTGATGGCGCTGTTCTTCGGCATGCCCTGGGTGACCTGGGGCGATCGCCCGGCGATCTGGTTCGACCTCCCCTCCCGGGAGTTCCATATCTTCGGCGGCACCTTCTATCCCCAGGAATTCATGCTGCTGTCGTGGATCCTGATCATCTGCGCCTTCGGCCTGTTCCTGATCACCGTCTTCGCCGGCCGGGTGTGGTGCGGCTACACCTGCCCCCAGAGCGTCTGGACCTTCCTCTATATCTGGCTGGAACACCGCCTGGAGGGACCGCGCAATCGCCGCATCAAGCTCGACAAGGCGCCCTGGTCCGTCGACAAGCTGTGGCGCAAGGGCGCCAAGCACGCCGCCTGGCTGGGTATCGCCTTCGCCACCGGCGCCACCTTCGTCGGCTACTTCACCCCGATCCGTGAGCTCGTCGGCGACTTCCTCGGCCTTAGCGTCGGCCCCTGGGCGCTGTTCTGGATCGGCTTCTTCACCGTCTTCACCTACCTCAATGCGGGCTGGCTGCGCGAGCAGGTGTGCCTCTATATGTGCCCCTATGCCCGCTTCCAGGCGGTGATGTTCGACAACGATACCCTGGTGGTCTCCTACGATGCGGCCCGGGGCGAGCCCCGCGGCGCCCGCAAGCGCAACCTCAGCCACGAGCAGGCCAGGGAAGCGGGATACGGCGACTGCATCGACTGCGATCTCTGCGTACAGGTCTGCCCCACCGGGATCGATATCCGCGACGGCCTGCAGTACGAGTGCATCACCTGCGCCGCCTGCATCGATGCCTGCGACAGCGTCATGGACAAGATGGGCTACCCCCGGGGGCTGGTGCGCTATACCACCGAACACCAGCTGGCCGGCGGCAAGACCCAGCTGCTGCGGCCGCGCCTGCTGGGCTACCTGGCCGCCCTGCTGGTGATGATCGGCCTGCTGGCCTGGGTCCTGGCCGGACGCGTCCCCCTGGAGTTCGAGATCGAGCGGGATCGCCAGCAGCTCTACCAAGTGACCCGGGATGGCCAGGTCAGCAACCGCTATACCCTCAATATTCGTAACCTCGATGGCCGCGAACACCTCTACCGGGTCAATGTACGAGGACTGCCGGGACTGACCCTGGTCGGCGACGACCAGATCAGCATTGCCGCCAACAGCAGCCGCACCCTGGTGCTGGAGCTACGCGCGGATGCCGAGGCCCTGGAGCTGCCCAGCCACCCCATCGAGATACACCTACGGTCGCTGGATGATGACAGCGTTCAACAAACTCGCGATACGCGCTTTATCGGACAGCTCAGGAGATAGTCGTGGAGAGTCGATCCATTCCCCCCTGGTACAAGCAGTTCTGGCCCTGGTTCCTGATCGGCCTGCTGCTCTGGTCGTTCGCCATGGGCACCACCTTCCTGGTGGTGTCGATCCGCAGCTTCGACGGCATGGTCCAGGAGGACTACTACAAGCATGGTCGCGCCATCAATATGGTGCTGGCCAAACAGCAGCTCGCCGCCGAGCTGGGCCTGCAGGCCGAGCTGGTCGTCGATGACCTCAGCGGCGACGTCGCCGTCACCCTGGAGGGCGAGGATCGCCCCGAGGCCCTGCTCCTCGAGCTGATCTTCCCCACCGAGGACGACCGCGATCACACCATGCTCCTCCACCACCAGCGCGACGGCCACTATGTGGGCCAGTTGGAGCGCCAGCTGCAGCACCGCTGGTATCTGCATCTGCAGCCGGTGGGGCAGGAGGCAGCGGAGTGGCGCCTGACCGGCGAGGCCCGCTTCCCGGAGGGGGGCTCCATCATGCTGACGCCGGGCCTCTCCCAGCGCTAGGTCACCCATGAGCCACGCCGAGGCCTGCTATCACTGCGGCAGCCGGGTGCCCGAGGGGGCCCCCTGGCGCATCCGCATCGATGATCGGGCGCATCCGCTCTGCTGCCCCGGCTGCGAGGCGGTGGCCCACGCCATCGTCGAGGGAGGCCTGTCCAGCTACTACCGCTACCGCACCGAGCTGCCGGAACGTCCCGACGAGGGCCAGCTGACCCCCAGCGAGACCTGGGCGGTCTTCGACGACCCGGAGCTGCAGCAGACCTTCGTCCACGCTCAGGGGGAGGAGGGGCATCTGGCCGCCACCCTGTCGGTGGAGGGCATCACCTGTGCCGCCTGCGCCTGGCTGATCGAGCATCGCCTCAATGCCCTGGAGGGCCTGGAGGAGAGCGCCGTCAACCTCAGCCATCACCGCCTGCGGGTGGCCTGGGATCCCCAGCGCCTCCGGCTATCGCGGATCCTCGCCGAACTGGCGGCCATCGGCTACGGCGCCCAGCCCTATGAGCCCGACGACGCCCAGCGCCGCCTGCACCATGAGGAGCGCATGAACGTCCGCCGCCTGATCGTCGCCGCCGTGGCCATGATGCAGGTGATGATGTTCTCGGTGCCCATCTATGTCAGCGGCCCGGGGGATCTCTCCGAGGATTTCCACGCCCTCTTCCATTGGCTCTCCTTCGCCCTGGCCACCCCGGTGGTGTGCTTCTCGGCGCTGCCCTTCTTCCGCAATGCGCTGCGCGATCTGCGCACCCGCCTGCTGGGCATGGACGTATCGGTGGCCATCGCCATCGGCGGCGCCTATCTGGCCAGCGCCTATGCGATGCTCGTCGGCAGCGACGAGGTCTACTTCGACTCGGTGACCATGTTCACCTTCTTCCTGCTCTTCGGCCGCTATGTGGAAACCCGCGCCCGGCGCCGCATGGGCCAGGGTGGCAACCGGCTCTCCGGTGTCCTGCCCCTCTCCGCCATCCGCCTGGAAGCGGATGGCGGAGAGCGGATCCTGCCCGCCAACCGCCTGAGCGAGGGCGACCGGGTGCTGGTCAAGCCGGGCCACGGCGTGCCCGCCGACGGCATCATCGAGCAGGGCCGATCGAGCCTCGATGAGTCGATGCTTACCGGCGAATACCAGCCGGTGATTCGTGGCGTGGGCGAGGCCGTGACCGGCGGCAGCCAGAATATCGAGAGCCCCCTGGTGGTGCGGGTCACCCATCCCGGCCATGAGGCCCGGGTGGCACGCATCGTCGACCTCACCGATCGCGCCTTCGCCAGCCGACCGCGGATCGCCCTGCTGGCCCAGCGCGCGGCCCATCACTTCGTGCTCGCCACCCTGCTGATCACCCTCGGGGTGGCCGCGCTATGGTGGCTGATCGATCCCGACCGGGCCTTATGGGTAACCCTCTCGGTGCTGGTGGTGACCTGTCCCTGCGCCCTGGCCCTGGCCACTCCCACCGCACTGACCGCGGGCCACGGCCAGCTGCGCCGACGCGGCGTGCTGATGACCCGCGCCGATGCGGTGGAGGGACTCTCCCAGGTCACCCGGGTGATCTTCGACAAGACCGGCACCCTGACCCAGGGCGCCATGCGCCTGGTGGAGACCCGTCCCCTGGCCGACATGGACGAGGCCAGCGCCCGGCGCCTGGCTGCGGCCCTGGAGGCTCACTCCGAGCACCCCATCGCCCGCGCCTTTCGCCCCTACCGGGAGGCCACGCTACGGGCCCACCAGGTGACCAGTCATCCGGGCCAGGGACTGGAGGGAGAGATCGAGGGCCGCTCCTACCGCCTCGGCACGCCCACCTTCGCCGGCGAGACGGCGCTGCCCGCCCCCGGCGAGGGACAGTGGCTGCTGCTGGCCCGCGACGGCGAACCCCTGGCCTGGTTCGCCCTCCATGACGGCCTGCGCGAGGATGCCCGGGAGAGCGTGGCGGCTCTCCGCTCCCAGGGCCTGGCGGTGGAGCTGCTCTCCGGGGACAACCCCAGCGCCGTGGCGGAGCTCGCGGCGCGGGTGGGCATCGATACCTGGCGCGCCGAGGCCGACCCCGAGGCCAAGCTCGAGCACCTGCGTGCCCTGCAGGCCCGGGGCGAGACGGTGGTGATGATCGGCGATGGCATCAACGACGTGCCGGTGCTGGCCGGCGCCGATGTCTCGATCGCCATGAATGGCGCCACCGACCTGGCCCGCACCAGCGCCGACGCGGTACTCTTGAGCCCACGCCTGCTGCGTATCGCCGAGGCCATCACCATCGCTCGAGCCACCCGGCGCATCATCCATCAGAACCTGATCTGGTCGGTGATCTACAATTTCACCGCCCTGCCCATCGCCGCCCTCGGCATCGTGCCGCCCTGGGTGGCCGCCCTCGGCATGTCAGCCAGCTCCCTGGTGGTGGTGGGCAACGCGCTGCGCCTGGGTCGCATGCGCCTGGACGCGCCGCCGACGCCTTCTCCCGCCCCCCGCGTGGAACCCGTATGACGATTCTCTACCTGCTGATTCCGCTGAGCCTGATCCTGCTGAGCCTGGCCATCTGGGCCTTCTTCTGGGCGGTCAAGAATGACCAGTTCGAGGACCTGGAGGGCCCCGCCTACCGCATCCTCTTCGACGAGGACGAGAACGATCTGCCCAAGGAGAAGCGCGGCGCGGCGCATCGAACGGGCAGCGAGACTCCCGCCCGGCCGGACGCGAATACGTCGTCCGATGACGACTCGGAGCCGCCCCGCTAATGGATCCCACCGGCCTGGGGCTGCCGCCGCTGGCGGCGGCCTTCGTCTTCGGCCTGCTGGGGGGCGCCCACTGCATCGGCATGTGCGGCGGCATCATGAGCGCCCTGACCTTCGCCGTGCCCCCCAGCATGCGCTCCCCGGCACGCCTCGGCGGCTTGCTGCTGGGCTATAACCTGGGACGCGTCACCAGCTATATGCTGGCCGGCGCCCTGGTAGCGAGCCTCGGCACCCTGATCGGCACCGCCCATGACTGGCTGCGCCTGAGTCTCCAGGTGGTGGCGGCGCTGATGCTGATCCTGATGGCGCTGTATATCGCCGACTGGTGGAAGGGGCTGCTGCGGATCGAGGCCCTGGGGCGCCGCCTGTGGCGCCACCTGGAACCCCTGGGTCGGCGGCTGATGCCGGTGGTCAGCCTGCCCCAGGCCACCGCCCTGGGGGCGCTCTGGGGCTGGCTGCCCTGTGGCCTGGTCTATTCCATGCTGGCCTGGAGCCTGGCCATGGGGGAGCCCCTCCAGGGCGCCCTGCTGATGCTGGCCTTCGGCCTCGGCACCCTGCCGGCCCTGCTGGCCACCGGGCTGGCGGCACGCAGCCTGGGCCACCTGATCCGTCATCCGGCCACCCGCAGCCTGGCAGCGCTGGCCATTATCGCCTTCGCCCTCTGGCAGCTCTGGAGCCTGCAGGCCCAGGTCGACTCCCATGCCACCCATACGCCAGCGCCGGGCGAGCACTCGCACCGATCGCCCCCGGCCACCGCGAGCGAGCACTTACACTGATCGTCGCGCCCTTGACCCAGCTCAAGGGCGCCGGGCCCGCCAGCCGCTAGCATAGGAACATCGCTTCGGCCGGAGAGTCTTGCCATGCTGTTTCCTCCCCCTATCGCGCCCTCCCCGGCCACCGTCTGGGATGCGGCGCTGATCCGTCGCTACGACATCAGCGGCCCCCGCTATACCTCCTATCCCACGGCGCTCTCCTTCGCGGAGTTCGGCCCCGGGGAGTACACCGCCGCCCTGGAGCGCAGCAACGCCTCCAGACGCCCCCTGTCGCTCTATGTGCATATCCCCTTCTGCCGGCGCATCTGCTTCTACTGCGCCTGCAACAAGATCGCCACCAAGGATGTGCGCCTGGCGGAGCCCTACCTGGCACGGCTCGACCGGGAGATGGTGCTGACCAGCCGCCATCTGGACACCTCGCGGCCGGTCGACCAACTGCACTGGGGCGGCGGCACTCCCACCTTCCTGACCCTGGACCAGATGAGCGAGCTGATCGACCGCCTGGATGCCCGCTTCGGCCTCTCCGGCGACCGCGATCGGGACTACGCCATCGAGATCGATCCCCGGGAGGCGGACGTGCTGACCCTGCGCCACCTCCAGGCGTTGGGCTTCAACCGCCTGAGCCTGGGGGTCCAGGACCTGGATCCCCGGGTACAGAAGGCCATCAACCGGGTGCAGCCCCGGGTAATGACCGAGAGCCTGATCGACGAGGCGACGCGGCTGGGTTTCCAGTCGCTGAACCTGGACCTGATCTATGGCCTGCCACTGCAGACCCGGGCAAGCTTCGCCGCCACCCTGGAGCAGGTGATCGACCTGGCCCCGGCGCGGTTGTCCATCTTCAACTACGCCCATCTGCCGGAACGCTTCGCCCCCCAGCGGCGCATCGCCGCCACCGACCTGCCCGGTAGCGAGGAGAAACTCGGCATCCTGCAGGACACCATCGAACGCCTCCAGGCCGCCGGCTATGTGCATATCGGCATGGATCACTTCGCCCGC